>DBAV01000280.1 GCA_002291875.1 Hyphomonadaceae bacterium UBA1001 | reverse complement strand
GGCCGATATAGAGGTGGCAGAATCCGCCGATCAGGCCCATGCCATAGAGCTGGCCCGCGCGTTCCTCGAACCGGCGGATCAGCAGCATGTCGCGATAATGGTCCAAAAGCTCCGCTGCCGGGGGCGTGGCAGGGCGTCTGGTCTCGGGCGTCTGCGTCTTGCGCGCCATTCGGGCCTCCGAGCGTTTCCTCGGGTGTTGCCTTTAGGTTGCACCCCCGTGGTGTCTACACTCGAAAATCACTGGAACTCTGCAAATTCGCCTTCCCTGATCTCGGCGACAATCTCGTCAGGCCGGGCATAGCCCAGCATTTCGCGCGCCCGCTCCTCCAGAAGGTCGAGATCGAGCGTTTCGGGTTTCATCAGCTCGATCCGACGCTCGAGCTTGGCCTGCCGCGCCACCAGGGTTTCCAGGTCGGCCTGGATCGCCGCGGCCTCTGCGGCGAGGCGATCGCGGGTCACAAGGCCCTGGTCGCCAAAAGCGATCGACAGGCCCAGCCAGATGTTCGCCGCTGCCAGTAGGCCGGCGACGAGGCCGGCAGTGGTCAGGGCCGGGGCGCGCGTGGGGGTGCTCATGCGCCAAGCCTGCACCCGCGCGGTTAACCGCGGGTCAACCCGGATGGGGCGCGCGGATCGTCGACCAACCGGCGTAGACGCCCTGCTCGTCGAGTTCCTCGGCGATCCGGATCAGCTGGTTGTACTTCGCGGTGCGGTCGGCGCGTGCCAGCGAGCCGGTCTTGATCTGTCCGCAATTGGTGGCGACCGCCAGATCAGCGATGGTGGCGTCCTCGGTTTCTCCGGACCGGTGGGACATCACCGCACCATAACGGCTGGTCTGGGCCATGCGCACGGCGTCCAGCGTTTCGGTCAGAGTGCCGATCTGGTTCACCTTGACCAGAAGCGCGTTCGCAAGGCCGCGCTGGATCCCCTGTTTCAGGCGGGCCGGGTTGGTAACGAACAGGTCGTCCCCCACCAGCTGCACCCGCTCGCCCAGCTCGCGCGTCAGAAACGCCCAGCCATCGTGGTCGTCCTCGGCCATCGCGTCCTCGATCGAGACGATCGGATACCGCGCAACAAGGTCAGCCAGATAAGCGCTCATGCCTGCCGAATCGAAAGCGCGCCCCTCGCCGTGCAGGGTGTAGGTGCCATCGCGGAAGAACTCGGTCGCAGCGACATCGAGCGCCAGCGCAAAATCCTCGCCGGCCCGATAGCCGGCCTTTTCGATCGCCCGCATGATCCAGCCCAGCGCGTCGTCCGCCGACGCCAGCGCCGGTGCGAACCCGCCCTCGTCGCCGACATTGGTGGCTTGTCCGCCCTCTTTCAGCAGGCCGCGCAGGGCGTGGAACACTTCCGAGCCCATCCGGACCGCCTCGCCCATCGAGGACGCCCCGACGGGCATGATCATGAACTCCTGGATGTCGATCGGATTGTCGGCATGCGCGCCGCCATTGACGATGTTCATCATCGGTGTGGGCAGGATGTGCGCGCCCACGCCCCCGACATACCGCCACAGGGGCAGTGAAACCGCATCGGCGGCCGCCTTGGCCGTCGCCAGCGACACGGCCAGCAGCGCGTTTGCGCCCAGACGGCCCTTGTTGTGCGTGCCGTCCAGCTCGATCAGGGTCAGGTCGATGCGACGCTGGTCGGTGGCGTCCATGCCGGTGATGGCGTCGGCGATCTCGCCGTTCACGGACTCGACCGCGCGCAGCACGCCCTTGCCGTGATAGCGCGCCTTGTCCCCGTCGCGCAGTTCGACCGCCTCGTGCGTTCCGGTCGAGGCACCCGACGGCACGGCCGCACGCCCGACCGACCCATCATCCAGCGTCACATCGCACTCGACGGTCGGAAAGCCGCGGCTGTCCAAAATTTCGCGCGCGTGGACATCGATGATGGCGGTCATGGAATGCGGTCTCCGGTTGTGAAAACGCCCCGCGTTGGGCGGGGCGTCGGATCAGGTCGATGCGGACGGATCACTCGTCCTTGGGCTTGAGCACCTGGCGGCCGCGATAGACGCCGGTCTTCAGGTCGATGTGGTGCGGACGGCGCAGCTCGCCCGAATCCTTGTCCTCGACATAGGTGGCAGGCGCCAGCGCATCGTGCGCGCGCCGCATGCCGCGGCGGGAGGGTGAGGTCTTGCGCTTGGGGACAGCCATGGCCCCGCTCCTTGGAATGAAGGGCCGCCGGGCGGCCGTGAACGGAAGGCGCGCCGTATGCGCCAAAGTGCGCTGCATGGCAAGGGCGGGCCCGCAGCGGGCTCAGACCAGGCGGCTCTGTTCGACGGCGGCGGCGATGAAACCGGCAAAGAGGGGGTGCGGCTCGAAGGGCCGAGATTTCAGTTCCGGGTGGAACTGCACGCCGACGAACCAGGGATGGTCGGGCCGCTCAACGATCTCGGGCAGCAGGCCATCGGGGGACACTCCGGAAAACAACAGGCCCGTGCGTTCCAGCGTCTCCCGATAGGCCATGTTGACCTCATAGCGGTGACGATGGCGTTCGTGCACGCTGGCGGCGCCATAACAACGCTGGACCAGCGAGCCCGGGGCCAGCACCGCCTGATATGCTCCCAGCCGCATCGAACCGCCCTTGTCGCCGCCGACCTCACGCCGCTCCAGGGTGTTGCCGCGGGTCCATTCGGTCATCAGGCCGACCACCGGTTCGGCGCACGGACCGAACTCGGTCGACGACGCGCCGGAAAGGCCGGCGAGATTGCGCGCCGCCTCGACCACGGCCATCTGCATGCCAAAGCAGATGCCGAAATACGGAATGCGCCGCTCGCGCGCGAAGGTCACCGCCTTCAGCTTGCCCTCGGCGCCGGAGTCGCCGAAGGCGCCGGGCACCAGGATGCCGTGCACGCCCTCCAGTTCGGCGGTGATGGTGGCGTCGCTGTCGAATGCCCGCGCGTCCACCCAACGGATGTCCACCCGCACATTGTTGGCAATGCCCCCATGCGCCAGCGCCTCGATCAGCGACTTGTAGGCGTCTTTCAGGACGGTGTACTTGCCCACGACGGCGATCGACACCGACCCGTCGGGCGAAGCGATGCGCTCGACGACCGCCCGCCAGCGATCAAGGTCGATGGGCTGGGGCTCGCGGATGCCGAACGCGGCCAGGACCTCGGCATCCAGTCCCTCGCGGTGATAATCCAGCGGGGCGCCATAGATCGAGGTCGAGTCCATCGCCTGGATCACTGCACTCTGGCGGACATTGCAGAACAGCCCGATCTTGCGCTTTTCCTCGTCCGGAATGGGCCGGTCGCATCGGCAGATCAGGATGTCGGGCTGGATCCCGATCGAGCGCAGCTCCTTGACCGAGTGCTGGGTCGGCTTGGTCTTCATCTCGCCGGCGGCGGGGATGAAGGGCAGCAGGGTCAGGTGAATGAAGACCGCATGTCCGCGGTCCAGTTCCTGGCCCAGCTGACGGATCGCCTCGAAGAATGGCAGCCCCTCGATGTCACCGACCGTGCCGCCGATCTCGCAGATGACGAAATCCGCGTCACCCGCGTCCGACAGCACGAATTCCTTGATGGTGTTGGTGACGTGGGGAATCACCTGGACCGTGGCGCCCAGATAGTCGCCCCGGCGTTCCTTGGCGATGATGTCGCGATAGATGCGGCCGGTCGTGATATTGTCGGCCTGGGTGGCCGAAACACCGGTGAAGCGCTCGTAGTGACCCAGATCGAGGTCCGTCTCGGCGCCGTCGTCAGTGACGAAGACCTCGCCGTGCTGATAGGGCGACATGGTCCCCGGATCGACGTTCAGGTACGGGTCCAGCTTGCGCAGGCGCACCCGATAGCCCCGGGCCTGAAGCAATGCTCCGAGTGCGGCGGACGCAATGCCCTTCCCGAGCGACGACACCACGCCGCCGGTCACGAAGATGTAGCGAACCATGTCCGCCTCCGTCGAGCGCGCCGCCGTGCGGCCCGCGCTCAGCGTTGACCCGATTCGGGCGCAGGTGTCGCGCCGGTGGCGGGCGCTGCGGGTGCGGGCGCCGCACCCGTGGGGATCTGCGGCGTGCCCTGAACGGGGGCCGCTGTCCCGGGGACCAGCGGGGTATCGGTGGGGATTTGCGGGGCGGCTGGTGCGGGCGCGGCCGGAGCGGGCGCCTCGCCGGCGATGGCGCCGACATCGAGCTGTTCGGTCACCGAACCCGCCCCACCGGTGCCGGCCATGCCCAGAAAGGTCAGCGTCAGCGACGTCACAAAGAAGGCCCCGCCCAGCCAGGCGGTGGCCCGAGACAGCACGTTTGCCGCGCCGCGCCCCGAGATCAGACCGCTGCCGCCGCCGCCAATGCCCAGCGCACCGCCTTCCGAGCGCTGCATCAGGACCAGCACCACCAGTGCGATGCAGATCAGGAGGTGAACGAACAGGACGAAATTGATCATTGTCTGGGCGACCCGGCTGGGAAAGCACAGCCCCTAGACCATGGCGCGGCGGTTTTCCACACGCCCAGCGCACCTGGTGCGCGGTTCAGCCCATCCTGGCCGCGGCCTCGACGATCTGCAGGAAATCGGTGGCCCGCAGGCTTGCCCCGCCCACCAGGGCACCGTTGATCTCGGGCTGGGACATGATGGCGGCGGCATTGTCTGGCTTTGCAGACCCGCCATAGAGCAGCGCCACCCCCGCGCCAGCATCGCCGAACCGCTCGACCAGTGCCCGGCGCAGGCGGGCGTGCATGGCCGCGATCTGCAAGGGGGTGGGCGTGCGCCCTGTCCCGATCGCCCAGATCGGCTCGTAGGCGACCACAAGGCCACCCGCGGCAATTTCACCGTCCAGGCTGGCAAGCAGTTGCCTGGCGACCCGTTCCGCCGCCTGCGCATCACCTAGGTCGCGTTCCTCAAGCGACTCGCCGACACAGAGGACGACCTCGAGGCCGCCCGCCTGCGCCGCGGCAACCTTGCCGGCGATCATGGCGTCATCCTCGTGGTGGAATGCCCGGCGCTCGGAATGCCCGACGATGACGAAATGCGCCCCGGCATCCACCAGCATTGCCGTATTCACGTCGCCCGTGCGTGCAGCCATCCCGCCGGCCGTCACGTCCTGCGCACCAATCCGCAATGCGGTGCCCGCCGCGACGGCGGCCGCGCGCGACACCAGGGTGTGCGGAAGCGCCAGACCCACCACCACACCGTCCGGAATGCCGGCGGCCGTGCGCTGGACCTCGGCAAGGTCGCCCGCCAGGCCGTTCATCTTCCAGTTTCCAAGAATATGCATCATGGCCAAGACGCGCTCCGGGTGCAGGGGACAGGCGGTAAGCTCAGGCGGGCGATTGCGACGCCCCTGCCCCGCCACTACAAAGGCGCGCATATCGTCACCAGAGGCACCTGCATGCTGTCGGGAATGCGCAAGGCCACGCGAAACTGGATCGCGGGCATCTTCATCGGGGTGCTGGTCATCTCGTTCGCGGTCGTGGGCGTGAACGACGTGTTCCAGTTGCGTCCGAACGATGCTGTTTCGTTCGGTCGCGACGGTGCCGAAATCAGCCGGGCGGATTTTCAGCGCGAATTCGAGACCTTTGTGCAGATCGAGTCCGAACAGGCGCGCGCCCAGCCGGGGCAGACCCCGCTGACGCGCGAGGCTGCCCGCCAGCAGGGCCTGGACCGCGCGATCCAGAGCCGCATGGAGCAGGAAGAGGCGATGCGCGTGCTGGCCGAAAGCCTCGGCTTTGGTGTCTCTCCGGCGATGATCGCGCGCGAGCTGGGCCAGATGCAGGCCTTCCGCAGTTCGATCACGGGCCAGTTCGACCGCGACGTCTATGTGGCGGCGCTGGCCGGGCGGAATTTCACGCCCGCACTCTTTGAAGCGCGCGTGCGCAACGAATTGCTGGCCCAGCAGGTTCTGGCGGTCACCGCGGGCGGGGTGCACGTGCCCGAGAGCATGGCGCGGCTGGTGTGGCTGTTCCAGGCACAGCAGCGCACCGTTTCGGCCGTGGCGGTAACCCCAGCGTCCGTTCCGGCTCCGCCAAACCCCACGGATGAACAGCTGACCGCTTTCTATGAAGAGCTCAAGCCGCAGCTCCAGCGGCCCGAGTTTCGCACCCTGACCGTCGTCAGCGCTTCGGAGGCGATGTTTGCCCCGCGCGTTGCGCCTACCGATCAGGACATCCGTGCACACTTCGAGCGGCGGTCGCCCGCCTTGTCCACGCCCGAGCGACGCAGCTTTGTCGAGATCGTCGCGCCGGACGAGGCCACCGCACGTCAGGCAGCCCAGCGTCTGGCAACGGGCGAGGATCCCGCGGTCATCGCCGCGGCCCTGCAGCTGAACCAGCCGGCCACCCAGACCGATGTCACCATCGATCGGGTGACCGACGCGGCGGTTGGCAAGGCCATCTTTGAACTGGCGCAGCCGGGCATCACGCCGCCCATCCAGGGGCGCCTTGCTTGGACGGTGGCCAAGGTGACCGCGATCACGCCCGGCAAGGTCGCCACGCTCGAGGCTTTCCGCGACCAGATGCGCCAGGAACTGGTGCAGCAGGGGGCGCAGGACCTGCTGGCGACCGCCGGGACGACCTTCGATGAGGCGATCACCAATGGCCAGACGCTTGAACAGGCCGCGCAGGCGGCCGGCTTCAGCCTGACCACGCACCCGCCGGTCGATGCGCGTGGCCTTGCGGCGGATGGAACGCCGGTCACCGCCCTCGCCTCGCAGCCCGAGATCCTGACGGCCGCATTCCGAAATGTCGCGCCGGACGTGCTGAACCCCCTCCAGGACGGCAGCTTTTTCGCCGTCCGGTCGGACACCGTGGAAACCGCGCGCGCACTGACCTTTGACGAGGTGCGGGCGCAGCTGCCGGACGCGTGGCGCCAGCGCGCGCGGGGCCAGGCCATGCAGGCACGGGCGGCCGAGATTGTCACCCGAGCCGGCGCCGAAGGGCGCCTTCCGACCGGGGCAGGCCTGCAGGCTGTGACCACCGACCGGACGCTGACCCGCGGCGACGCGGACCAGGCGATCTTCACCCCGCAGGCCCTCGATGTGGTGTTCTCGACACCTGTCGGCGCGGCGGCGTCCTTTCCGACCCCGACCGGAGCCATCGTCGTGTTCCGCGTGTCTGGCGCCACCACGCCGGATGCGGCGGCGGCCAGTGAACAGATCACCGAATTGCGCGGCCGCCTTGTCAATCCCTTTGGCGAAGACCTGGTCCAGACGGTCGTGCAGGGCGCGGTGTCGCGCGTGGCGTTCGAACGCAACGAGGACCTCTTCCGGGCCGCGGTGGGCGCGGCGCAGGAGGAAGAGCCCCAGCCGTGAGCGATTCGATCCGGTTCTCCGACGCCGATCTCGCCGGCGCACTTGCAGCGGGGCGTGGCGCGGTCGCCCATCTCAGCCTCGTCAATGATCTTGAGACACCGGTTTCGGTCGCGCTGAAGCTGGGTGCCGACCGCGGCATGGCGGCCTTCTTTGAGTCGGTCGAGGGCGGCGAGTGGAAGGGGCGCTATTCCATCGTGGCCATATCGCCCGACCGGGTGTGGCGGGGCAGCGATGGACGGGCCCGGCTGTCGCGGCGCGGCCCGGGCGGCCGGGGAAGCCCCCTTTCCCAGGG
>DBAV01000199.1:340-4348 GCA_002291875.1 Hyphomonadaceae bacterium UBA1001 | reverse complement strand
GGCGCTGGCGCAGGCCGCGGTCACCGAGGGCCGGGTACGCCTGCGCCGGGGCGGCACCGGCGATGCGGTGCGCCTCTCCAAGCCCTCGACCGAGATCGCGCCGGGCGACGAGATCGCGGTGGCGGTGCATGGCCGGGTGCGGGCGGTACGGGTGCTGGCGCTGGCCGAACGGCGCGGCCCTGCGGCCGAGGCGCAGGCCCTGTGGGAGGACGTCACGGGCTGAGGCCGGAGGGTCATGAGCGCGTGCGGCCAAGATCCTCGTCGAGCGACTGGCGCAGCACCCGCAGCTCGGCGTCCAGGGTCATCAGCTCGGTTTCCAGCACACGGTCGGCATACTGGCCGAACACCTCTTCCATCTTGGCCAGAAAGCCCTCGATCTCGGCCAGCCGGTCCGGCTCGGGCACCGAGCGCTGTTCGAGGGCCGCATAGGCCTCGCCCAGGTCGGCGGCGCGCGGAAGGTAATAGGTGAACAGCCGGTGGGTCGCCTGCGCCCGCTCGGGCCGGGTGCGCAGATCGTCGAGCGCGCGCTCGGCAATCCCGGCCAGACGCTTGAGCCGTGCGCGGACCTCGCCGGCGCGGGCCCGGTCGGACGCGGTGCGCAGCCTTGCCAGCCCCGCCGCGGCGTCCGCCTCGACCGTGGCCAGCGCCAGGTTCTCGACCGGACGCGAGCCCTGGTCCTCGAGCGCGGGCGCGGTCTCGCGCGCCTTGCGGTCCGCCTCGGTGCGGCGCGCGCGTTCCTCGGATTCCAGGTCCAGCATCGCATCGCGCGAGGTCAGGGTGTGCAGGGCCACGAAAACCCCCACCGCGACCGAGAAGAACACGTCCAGATTCGCCACCTGCATCAGGATCGAGGCGATGAATGTGCCCAGGCCCATGCCGAAGGCCAGATGCACCCAATAGGGCTGGGATGGCTTTTCGCGCGGGGGCTTGCGGCGCGGGCGCGAGCGGGCGCGCGCCAGCCGTCGCTCTTCCGAGCGCCAGGCGCCGATCCCCGCCACGGCCCCGATCGCAAGGCCCGCGATCCAGGGCAGGCCGGCCGGGCCGGCGATGGCGCCTGCCACCAGCGCCGCCAGGCCCACCGAGCGTGCAGCCCCTGCCCAGGCAGGGCGCGAAAGGTCTTCCTCGAGCAGGGTCCTTCCTCCTGTTGGTGCTGCGGCGGGCGCAGGCGGCGTCTCGGGGTCGGACGGGCGCGGGGCATCGTCCCAGCTGAAGCCGAAACGCCGGCCCGCCCATTGCGCCGACACCGCCTTGCCGGTGCGTTCGTCCCAGCGCAGGTCCACCCCATGACGGCGCGCCCATGCCTCGAGCCGTTCGCGGTGCCGCCGGTCCTTACGCGAAGTCATCGGCCAGCGCCCTGTGAATGGCATGCACCACGACCGATCCCTCACCCACCGCCGCGGCGACCCGCTTGACCGAGCCCGCCCGCACATCGCCCACCGCATACACCCGCGGACGGCTGGTTTCATAGGTGGACGGCTCGCGCCGATAGGGCCAGCGCCCGGCCACCAGATCCATGCGGTCCAGCGCGCCGCCGGTCTTGATGAAGCCCTTGTCGTCCAGCGCGACAAACCCATCCAGCCATTCGGTGCAGGGCTGGGCGCCGATCATCAGGAACAGGAAGGGGGTTTCCAGGCGGCGCTGTTCGCCGTCGGTCAGGCAGGTGACGCCCAGAGCGTCCAGCCTGCCCCCCCGTCCATGAAGGCGCGTGACCTCGCAGCGCGCATGCACGGTGATGTTCGGCATCTCGGCAATGCGCCGGATCAGATACTCGGACATGGTGGACGTCAGGTCGTCGCGGCGGATCAGGATGTGGACGTGGCGGGCCAGCCCGGCCAGGAACACCGCCCCCTGCCCGGCCGAATTGCCCCCGCCGACGATGGCCACCTCGGCATCGCGGCACAGCTGGCCCTCGATCGCGGTGGCGCCATAATAGACGCCCGCGCCCTCATAGGTGCCAAGGTCTTCGACATCGAGGCGCTGATAGCGCGCGCCGGTGGCGATCACGACCGAGCGGGCCTCGATGGTGCCGCCATCGGCCAGGCGCACGCGATACTGTCCGTCCGGGGCATCCTCCAGCGCCTCGACCGCGGCCGGGGCGGCCAGGCGCGCGCCGAATTTCTGGGCCTGCAGGGCGGCGTTCTCGGCCAGCTGGCGGCCCGAAATGCCGGTCGGAAAGCCCAGATAGTTCTCGATCTTTGAGCTGGTGCCCGCCTGCCCGCCCGCGGCGCTGGAGTCGACGGTGATGACCTCCAGGCCCTCGGATGCCGCATAGACCGCCGCCGCCAGGCCGCTGGGCCCCGCGCCCAGCACCACCACATCGGCGCGGTCGTGCTCGGCGATGGTGTTCAGCCCCAGCCGCCGCGCCAGCGCCCACAGGCCCGGTCGGCGCAGCACCTCGCGCGCACCCAGGATGACGATCGGCATGTCGGCTTCGTCCGCGCCCAGCTCGGACAGGCAGTCATGGGTGTCCTCGTCCTCATAGGGGTCGTACCACGAGTGCAGCACCGCGTTCTTCTCGAGGAATTCGTGGATCTCGAAGGTGGTGCGGTCATAGCGCGGCCCGATCAGCACGTTCGACGCGGTGGTCCGGCTGCGCGCGCGCGCCCGCCGTGCGGTGAAGGTCGACAGGATCAGGTCGGACAGGGCCGAATCCTCGACCAGCAGGGCACGCAGGCGCTGGACCGGAATGCGCAGGGCCTCGACCTCGTCGCGCGCGCGGGTCCGGATCGGCGAGGCCCCGCCCGACAGCACCGAGACATCGCCGACGAACTGGCCCGGATCCGCCCAGCCCACCCGCGTCACCCCCTCGAAGGTGGGAATCTCGATGTCGATGATGCCCGAACGCACCACCCACAGATCGACCGCCGTGTCCCCGGCCTCGACGATCACCGTGCCCGGCGCCAGCCGCTCCAGCGTGCTGAACCGCTCGATGCGCGCCATCTCGTCCGCCGTCAGGGTGGGCGACAGGGCCGGGATGATGGTGAAGGACTCTTCGGTCGTGGTCTGCGCCATCACTGTGTTCCCGTGGCCGGACCCCACCACCGGCCTGATGTCATCTGGAGATCGTCCGCTGCGGATGAAAGTGCCCACAGGCGCCCGGTGTGCAAAGCGATCACGTCCGCGTGACCCTTGCACCGCGCGGCGCGCCGTGCAACGAGGATCGCACGCGCGAGTGCCTGCAAGGGCTTGATCGGGAACGCGGTGGAGGGGCCCATGCCCCCAGGCCGCGGCTGTCCCTGCAACTGTAAGCGGCGAGCGCGTCCATCCATGTCCCCCCCCGGGGGGACGCCACTGGGCCCTGTGGCCCGGGAAGGCGGACGGGCGCGCATGGACCCGCAAGCCAGGAAACCGGCTCGCGCCAGAGTCGCTCTTGCCCGGTCCAGGGGATGGCCCGGCGCGGAGACCCGTTCGGGCGACGTCGAAGACGACGGCGGAGGCCGCCGCGCGACGGACAGGGTGCGCCTTCCCCGCCACCATCCGTGCCGCGGATGCCCCCGTGCCGCATGCGTCCGGCCCTGGGCCACCGACGTGCGCGGCAGGGGGTCATGCCCTCCGTGATCACGCCCGGGGACGGAGACGACGGCCATGACACCGCACACCGCACGCATCACCCTGGCCCTTGCCGGGGCCTCGATCTGCCTCTCGCCGGCGGCGCTTGCCGCACCGCCCGCACCCTTCGACGACGAGATCGTGGTGATCGCCACGCGCGACGGGACGGGGATCGCGCTGGACCGGCTGGGCGCCGCGGCCACCATCATCGATCCGGCGCAGCTGGAGGCCCGGCAGGTCCGCGAGGTGGCCGACGTGCTGCGCGACGTGCCGGGGGTGGCGGTCAATCGGGCCGGCCCGCCGGGCGGACAGGTCCAGGTGCGCCTGCGCGGCGCCGAGGGCAATCACACGCTGGTGCTGATCGACGGGATCGAGGTCGGCTCGATCGATCAGGGCGAGTTCGATTTTGCCTCGGTGCTCGCCAGCGGGATCGAGCGGGTCGAGGTGCTGCGCGGGCCG
>DBAV01000199.1:0-130 GCA_002291875.1 Hyphomonadaceae bacterium UBA1001 | reverse complement strand
GCGGCGCCGAGGGCAATCACACCCTGGTGCTGATCGACGGCATCGAGGCATCCGATCCGTTTCAGGGCGAGTTCGACTTTTCCACCTTGCTGGCCGACGAGGTGGCCCGCATCGAGGTGGTGCGCGGCCC
>DBAV01000198.1:593-34005 GCA_002291875.1 Hyphomonadaceae bacterium UBA1001 | reverse complement strand
ACGGCCTCGGCGCGCGTCATGCCTGAAAGGTCCTGGCCATCGGCGGCACGACGATCCTCGTCATGGGCCTGTGCCAGCGCGGCAATCAGGCTGTCGCGTTCGGCGGGCGTTTCAGCAAGCATCCCGGCGTGCCGGTTCCGGGCGCTGGCCAGCGCGGCCTTTGCCGCCTCGGCGCGTTGCGCGCCGAGCGTCAGTTCGTCGACCGACGCCATGCCGGCCTGTGCCAGCACGGCATCGAGACGATGCTGCGCCTTGGTGCGCCGATCCACCTGGTCCTCAAGGCCGACCGGCACGATTTCAATGACGCCCACGCCGTCCACCTCGAACCGCGTCACGGCGGTCAGCGGGCTTTCGCTGTCGGCAGACACGGCCGTGCCATCGCGGCGCAGCCGGCCGGCATGACCATCAGCCAGCGTGATGCGCACCCGCGGGGCCGCGGCGTCCAGCGCCAAACTTGCCGCCTCGATGGTTTGAGTGGCGCTGCGCGCGGCCTGCAGCAGGCCCGGCAATGCGGCATTGGCCTCGGCTTTGGCCTCCAGCCGGGTCAGTTCGGCATGGCCCTCGACGGCGCTGGCATGCACGGCCGCAGAGATCACGGCCCGACAGACGGCCAGCCTGGCCGAATGTACCTCGATTTCGGCATCGACCCCGGCGACCGCCTGATCGTGCCTTTCAAGCGCGGCGCGGGCCTCCAGCGTTGCAAGGCTTGAAGCCGCGGCGTCCTTGCGGTCCCGCGCTGCGCCCCAATCGGCCAGTTCTCGCGCAATCGCATCGCGTATCCGCGCGGTTTCGGTGACCTGCCGCTCAAGCCGCTCGCGCTCTGCCGGCTGGTCGAGCCTGGCCAGTTCGCCGCGCAGACGCTCGCGGTCGGCCAATTGCGTTTCAAGCCGCGCAAGCTCGGCCAGCGCGTCCCGGTGCTCAAGCTCGGCGGCGGCAAGATCGCTCTGCACGCGCTCCAGCCGGCCGCCGGCCTTGGCGGTCCGCCGCGCGGGGGTTATGTCGTCGGACAGGCGCCGGACGATGCGGTCGAAAAGCTGGCGCGCAGCTTCGATGCCGCTCACGCCCTGCGCCAGCTGGTGGGCCGCCTGGGCCATGTTCACGCGGGACGGGTCGGGCAGCGACAGCCGCAGCAGATCGGTCTGCGACTGGTCGACCCAGACCGCGGCTGCGGGCACGTGGAACGCCTCGAGCCGCTTCCTCAGCCTTTCGTGGGCCTCGTCGGACGTCAGCCTGTGGCCATCTGGCGAAATCAGCTCGCTGACCCGTGTTCCGGCGCGGTACACCCGGTTCACAAGCCAATCCCCGTCGCCATCGCAGAGGCCGACCCGCACCTTCATGGGCATCCGCTGGTCGTGACGCCAGCCCTGCGACAGCACCGCCTGGGAGGAGGTGCTGTGCTTTTCGGTCATCGCCGTGCGGAACGCACGGAAGAGGCTGGACTTGCCGGCCTCGTTCTCAAGCGCCAGCACGTTCAGCCCGTCGCCAAGCCCGACGAGAGCGTGCGGCTGGTCAAAGCCGCCGAACCCATGCACTTCGAGGCGGGTGACCTTCATCGGCCCATCCCCGCGGCTTCGTTGAGCAGAAGGCGCAAGGCGCGCCGTGACACGTCGTCGTTTGCGGCTTCCGCCAGCAGCCCGTTGCCCAGATCGCGCAGAATGCCTGCCGGCAGAGCCTCGAGGTCATCGAGCGCCGCGGCCTCTCGCAGTGCGTCGCGCCTTACCGACAGATGCATCACCCGCGCCGCGATCTCGTCGAGCCGTGCATCGAGGCGCCGCACGCCTTCGCCCTCCAGCCCGCCCTCCAGGGTCAGCTGGACCACGCTGCGGTTGTCAAAGCCCGCCTCGTCCAGGGCGCGCACGAGGCGGTCGACGCCATCGAGGTCATCGAGGGTGAACGCCATGTCGATCCAGCGGTGCTGCCCCACCGTGTGAAGCCACGCGGCCGCCGGGCGGGGCGCAAGGTCCACCACCACCACCTTGCCGATGGACTGCTCGCCAAAGCGGTCGATCTCGGGCGTGCCCGCATACCAGACGCCGGCCTGCACCTCCTGCGCGCCGTGCCAGTCGCCCAGTGCAAGATAATCGAGGTGCGCAGTGACGCGCCGTCCGGGATCAACCGGGTTCTTGGCCCCCTGATCGCCCGAGCCGAACTGGCGCACCGAACCATGCGCCACCCCGATGCGGTAGCGTGCGTCGGGCGTCTGCGCGTCATCCCACCACGCTGTCAGGTCGCGGTAGGTGCTGGTGTGCGTCAGCGGCGCAGGCAGCAGGAACAGCCCATCTCCGGCATCGAAGGGGCGCGCACTGTCCATCAGCACGACATTGGGCGGCATGCTGCTGGCGCGGACACGGTCCCAGATACCGCCGCCCACCAGTGAATCGTGGTTTCCGGGCAGGACCCACCAGCGCACCCCCGCGGCGGCCGCCATGCGCTGCATGCCGCGCGCCACATCCCCATCGTCAATCCTGTGACCGTCGAACAGGTCCCCCGCCACCAGAACGTGCTCGATTCTCTGGGCGCGGGCCAGGGCCGCGATGGTATCGATCACGTCGAACCGCGCGAGCGCCAATCGCTCACCCACGCCTGTCGGCAGGTTCTTGAAGCGGCGCCCGAGCTGCCAGTCGGCGGTATGGAGGATTTTCATCGGCCCTTCCGGAAAAGCACGATCGCGTCTGTTCCTGTCCCGTTCCGGACAGGCGGTCAAACACGCGCACCAACACGTTTAGTTGCTGTGTATATGTGCAGGACCTCCCGCCGTCAAGCCCGATCGTTCCATCGGCTCAGGCGGCGCGTGCGACCACCCGGTTCCGGCCATCCTGCTTGGCGGCATAGACGGCCATGTCGGCGCGCTTGAGCACGCCCTCGACGGTGTCGCCCTCGCCCGCCGCAGCCACCCCAATCGACACGGTCACATTCACCGGCACGCGCCCCTGGTGCACCAGGATCGGCAGGGCGGCCACGGACCGGCGCACCCGCTCGGCCACGACACAGGCGGCATCGCCCGTCGTGGCCGGCATCACGACCACGAACTCCTCGCCGCCAAAGCGGGCCGCGATGTCGCCGGGGCGCAGGCTCTCGCCCAGCCGGCGGGCGAACACACGCAGCACGTCGTCGCCGGCGTCGTGTCCAAAGCCGTCATTGATGCGCTTGAAGTGGTCGATATCCAGCATCATCACCGCGACCTGCGCCCCGCCCTGGGCCGAGCGCTGCACCATTCCCCGCAGCTGGTTCATCACGAAGCGCCGGTTGTTCAGGCCGGTCAGCTGGTCGGTCACCGCCATCTCGAGGGTCGAGTCCACCGCCGCGCGCAGGGCATCGGTGGTGCGCTTGCGGCGCGCCAGCGTGCGCACCCTCACATTCAGCTCGTCGGCATCGACTGGACTGGCGATGATATCGTTGGCGCCGAGGTCGAGCGCGCGGCGGGCCCGCTCGCCATCGCCCACCTGCACCACGGCCAGGATCGGAATGTGACGGGTGTCGAGGCGGTGGCGCAGATGGGCCACGATCGCCAGCCCGTCGAAATTGCGCGAGGCCAGGGACACCACCAGCACCTCGCAGCTGGCCTGGGCGGCCGGCCCAAGATCGGCGCCGGCCAGAAAGGGAAAATGGTCGTCGCGCAGGGCCTTCATCAGGCGTTCGGACTGGCGCGGATGGTCGTCGATGACCAGGCACCGTGCGCCCAGCCCCCGCTCGCGCAGCGCGGTGCCCTCGATCACGCCCAGCGTGCGACCGCGCGCCTCGCGCTGGCGCAGCTCGTCGATCGACAGTTTCAGCCGGGTCAGGTTGCGCACCCGCGCAAACAGGCCGCAATCGTCGAACGGCTTGGTCAGGAAATCGTCCGCGCCGCACGACAGGCCGCGCAGGCGGTCCTCGCGCTGATCGAGAGCGGTCAGCAGCACCACCGGGATGAAGCAGGTTTCCGGATCGTCCTTGAGCCGGCGGCACACCTCGAAGCCGTCCATCCCGGGCATCATCACGTCGAGGATCACAAGGTCGGGATTGACACGACGCGCCGCCGCCAGCGCCTCGGGCCCGCTGCGCGCGGTCAGGACCTCGTAGTATTCCAGCCGCAGCTTGGCTTCGAGCAGGCGGACATTCGAGTCGATGTCGTCGACGACCAGGATCCGCGCGCTCATGTCGGGCGCCTCACCGCACGAAACGGCGGACCGTTGCGATGAAGTCGCGGATGGCGATCGGCTTGGACACGTAGGCCTCGCAACCGCCTTCGAGGATGCGCTGTTCGTCGCCGCGCATGGCGAAGGCCGTGACCGCCATGATCGGGATCGCAGCCAGATTCTCGTCGGCCTTGATCCATTTCACGACATCGAGGCCCGACACCTCGGGCAGCTGGATGTCCATGATGATGAGCGAGGGGCGGTGTTCGCGCGCCAGATCCAGCGCCTTCATGCCATCGCGCGTCTTGACCGTGCCATAGCCGTGCGCGACCAGAAGGTCGTTGAAGAGCTTCATGTTGAGCTCATTGTCTTCGACGATCAGTACGGTCTTGCCCATCGTCCTGCCATCCCCCGGCGGATGGGAACCGCCCATGGTCGCGACCGCGCATGCGCGATGTCCGCGTAACCGGCTCGGTCTACCCTATCCGCGTTAAGCAACCCTTGCCCCCGCTCCACAAGGCTTATACCCCCCATCGATCAGTTTGCGAGGGCAGGAGTGCGCATGCGCGCGGGGATCGATTTCGGCGGTACCAAGGTCGAGGCGATCCTGATGGACGAGCACGGGCGCGGGCGCGGGCGCCGTCGCCTGCCTTCGCCGCCAGAGGGCACCCAGGACCGCTATGGCGCCGCGCTGGAGACTGTCGCCGTCCTGCTGGACGCGCTGGAGACCGATGTCGGCACGCGCGCGCGGGTCGTCGGGCTTGGGCTGCCGGGCTCGCCCTCGCCGCGCACGGGCCTGATCCGCAACGCCAATTCGGTCTATCTCAATGGCCGACCCTTCGTGGCCGATCTGGCGGCCAGGCTGGGCCGGCCGGTGCGGGCCGCCAATGACGCCAACTGCTTTGCCCTCTCCGAGGCGCGCGACGGTGCGGCCGCGGGCGCTGCCAGCGTGTTCGGGGTCATCCTGGGGACGGGGTGCGGCGGCGGGCTGGTGCTGGAGGGCCGGGTGATCGACGGGGCGGGCGGCATTGCGGGCGAATGGGGGCACATTCCCCTGCCCTGGGCCACGCCCGAGGAACACCCGGGCCGCGCCTGCTGGTGCGGACGGACGGGATGCATGGAAACCTGGGTATCAGGGCCGGCCGTCCTTGCCGACCACCATGCCCGGCTGCTGGCGGCCGGGCGGGGCGCCGAGATCGACCCCGGCGACAGCGCAACGCAAATCGCCGCGCGTGCGCAGGGGGCGCAGCGGTGCACGCTGGCGGCCGCCACCATCGAGGCGCTGGTGTCGCGCCTGGCACGCGGGCTGGCATCCATCGTCAACGTGCTCGACCCGGAGGTGGTGGTGCTGGGCGGCGGCGTCAGCCGCATTCCGGGGCTGGCGACTCGGGTCGGGGCGTCGATGGGGCCCTGGGTGTTCTCTGACGCGCCCTCGACGCGGGTCGTCTGCCACCGGCATGGTGACAGTTCGGGCGTGCGCGGTGCCGCATGGCTGTTCAGCGCCGAAGAGGCGGCCCGCACGTCACCGGCCCTTCCGCGCCCCTGAGACCCGGCCATGGCGGCAGGCTCGCCTCATCCGGCGCGCCCCATCCAAGATACGCTGTCCGGGGCCGGCGCGTCCGCTCCTCTCTTTCAGGTCGAAGCGCGCCGCCGCCGGTTCTGCGCCAGGGCCGTCGCCACATCCGGAGCGGTTCCCGCCGCCTCGATCGCGCGCACCATCTTGCGCCACACGGGCCGATCCTTCCACCGTACATACCGGTTGTAGATGGTGGTCGGAGGGCCATAGGCGCTGGGCAGAGCCGCCCACGGACTGCCGGTCATCAGCACATGGCAGATACCCGACAGCACGCGCCGGTCGTCGACCCGCTCGGGCCCGGAATGGGCGGCCGCCAGCAAGGGCTGGATCACCCTCCAGGTTTCGTCGTCAATGAGAAACGGCAAGGTCATGGTCGTGTCCCCACTCCTGCTGGGCATGTGTCGACGCAGTGGCCAGGTCAGCCGCCATCACGAACGCGCCCGCACCCCAAACCGGAAAGCCTTCCAGCCGCCGGTCACGGACCGGCGCGGCCCGCTGCGAGACCGCGCGAAACCCCAGCCGCTCGAGCGCCTGCAGACGCGACGGCGATCCATTGATCCCCACCACCGCCCGCGTGCATCCAAGGCGGAACGCCGCCTCCACCCGTGCCCGGTCCAGCGCCTCGGCAAATCCCATCGCCGCCCATCGCGGTGCGAGGGCGAGACGGCTGAGCACACCCGCCCGGCCCTCCGCGCCCTCCTCCAGCCCCTCATAGAGCGAGGCGTCGGGGGCATCGGCCATCCGGCGATGGACGGTCAGGCGCGCGGCGGCGACGGGCTCGTCGCCATGCAGGATCACGAAATGGCTGGCCGTCCCATCCCAGCGGTCGCGCAGGGCCTGCACCCCGTCGGGAAAGCCAGGATCGCGCGCCTGCCACATCGCGACCCGGAGACGGGCGATGGCGTCGACAAGATCGCCGCCCGCCTCGACCACCAGCCGGAAGCCCGGCGCCAGCGCGCCGGCCGCACCCGAGCGCCAGAGGCCATGTGCCTGCTTCTTTCTGGGGCGCAGGCGCCACCCCTTGCCATGTTGTCCCACCATGAGATCGTCCCTCTCATTGACGATCACGATAGCGTGTTCACGACCATCCACCCATACCCAAATGGGCAGGAGGATTGAGTTGTGATCCGTGTTTCAGGTTGTGAGCCTTGCACGGCTTTGAGCGGGAAGCGGAAAAGCCCCTGCTTCGCACAGGGAAAAGGAAAGGGGACCGGCAGTCGCCGATCCCCCCACCCACTGGTTGGTTGTCAAGGGCCAGATCAGGCCGCCTTGCGTAAGCCGGGGCCGAAGCGGCCGTAGAACGTCTCGCCCTTCTCGGCCATCTCGCGCAGGAGGGCGTTCGGCTTGAACCGCTCGCCATATTTCTGCGCCAGCGCATCGCACTCGGCCACGAATTTGGCCACGCCGATCCCGTCGATCAGGCTGACCGTGCCGCCGGTATAGGGCGCAAAGCCCCAGCCCGTGATCGACCCGATGTCCGCATCGCGCGCGTCGGTGATCACGCCCTCCTCAAAGCAGCGCGCGGTTTCCAGCGCCTGGATGTAGAGCAGCCGCTTCTTCAGCTCGTCGCGCAGGTCGGGCGGGCACTCCTCAATCCTGGTGGCCACCAGGGTCGAAAGCTCGGGCCAGAGGCGCTTCTTGCCGCCATCGGTGGGGTATTCATAGAAACCCTTGCCGTTCTTGCGGCCGAACCGCCCCTGCTTCTCGACCATCTCGGTCAGGATGTCGTCGGCCGGGCTGGGCGGATACTTGTCGCCAAGGTCCTTTTTCGTCTGCGCGCGCACCTTGAACGCCAGATCCAGCGCCACATCGTCGTTCATCTCGAGCGGGGCGCGCGGCATGCCGGTCATGCGCCCGACATTCTCGATGATGGCAGGCTTGATGCCCTCGGCCAGCATCAAAATGCCCTCGTTCACATAGGTGCCAAAGCAGCGCGAGGTATAAAAGCCCCGGCTGTCATTGACGATGATCGGGATCTTCTTGATCTTCAGGACATAATCCACCGTGGCCGCGAGCGTCGCCTCGGTCGTCTTCTTGCCCATGATGATCTCGACCAGCGGCATCTTGTCGACCGGCGAGAAGAAGTGGATGCCGATGAAGTTCTCGGGGCGGACGCTGGCTTCGGCCAGGCCGGTGATCGGCAGGGTCGAGGTATTCGACCCGAAAATGGCCGTGGGCGCCAGTTCGGCCTCGGCCCTTCGCGTCACCTCGGCCTTGATCTCGCGGTTCTCGAACACCGCTTCGACCACCAGGTCCGACCCCTTCACATGGGCATAATCGGTGGTGGCCGTGATCAGCGCCAACACCGCGTCGGCCTTGTCCTGGGTCATCTTTCCGCGCGACACGGCCTTGTCCAGCAGGCCCTTGGCGTAAGCCTTGCCCTTGTCGGCGCTCTCTTGGCTGACATCGATCAGCACCGTCTCGATGCCGACCATGGCCTGGGCGTAGGCGATGCCCGCGCCCATCATGCCGGCGCCCAGCACCGTCACCTTCTTCATGTCCACCTTCGGATGACCGGCCGGGCGGTTGGCACCCTTGGACAGCTCCTGCATCGACAGGAACAGCGAGCGCACCATGGCCTTGGCCGAAGGGCTCTGCATGTTCTTGACGAAATAGCGGCTCTCGATGCGCAGGCCCGCGTCGATCGGCACCTGCAGGCCCTCATAGACCGCCGACATGATCGCGCGCTGAGCGGGGTAATTGCCATAGGTGTTCTTGGCCAGCATGGCGTTGCCGCCGATGAAGACCTGCATGCCGCCCGGCGTGTAGGGCCCGCCGCCCGGCACCTTGAAGCCCTTCTTGTCCCAGGGCTGGACCGGGTCGCCCTTGGTCTTGACCCAGGCCTTGGCCGCCTCGAGCGCGGTCCCGGCGGGCACCACTTCGTTGACAAAGCCCAGCCCCTTGGCCGCCTGCGGGTCGGATTCTGTACCCTGCAGGATCAGCGGCAGGGCCTGCATCGCGCCGATCAGCCGCGGAAGGCGCTGGGTGCCGCCCGCACCGGGCAGCAGGCCGACCTTGGCCTCGGGCAGGCTCAGCTTGGTGCGCGGATTGTCACCGACGACGCGCCAATGGCACGCCAGCGCGATCTCGAGACCCCCGCCGAGTGCATGTCCCTCGATCGCGCACGCGACCGGCTTGCCGCAGGTTTCCAGCGCACGCAGCGTGCGGTTGAGGCTGAACGAGCCCTCGAAAGACGCCTTCAGCCTCTCCTCGGCCGACGCGCCCGGCGCCGGCGCCGAACCGCCGATCTCGCCCAGGTCGGCACCAGCGCAAAAGCCCGTGGTCTTGCCTGAAGCAATCGCCGCACCCTTTATGGCCGGGTCGGACTTCAGCCGCCCGGCAATCTCGGCCAGCTCCTTCATGACACCACCCGTGATGGTGTTCATGGTCTTGCCGGGCACGTCGAAAGTGATGGTGGCGATGCCGTCGCCGTCCACGTCGATGGTGAAGTTTTCCATGCTCGCTCCGTCCTGGGGTGCAAATTGCGTTGGTGCGGTGAAAGCCGTGCCACGCCCGCGCGTCAAGCGTGCCGCAGCGTCAGTCGGGGCGGCCGGATTTTTCAGGAAAATCCGCGCCCGCACCCTTCACACAGGCGTGACTTTAACTCCCCCGAAAAATTGTGCTCATGTCGAGGCGTGCAGATCGGAGGTTGATCGGTACGTGGCTTCAGCAAGGCAATAGTTTCGGCGTCCCTGGTGCTGTTTGGCGCCATGATGATCGGCGGGTCCAGCGACGGGTCGGCGACCGGCGGTTGACGCAATGCTTCCGGTTCCTCGTCAATCAGCAGCTTATCCACCGCGGGATGCCTCAGTTTCGAGGGCTGCGACTGGGGCGACGACGGTTTCGGCGGGGGCGGCACCACGATCGGCCAGCCGCCGGGCGGCGGGGCTTCGCGGGCACCCCCGGATGGGTGTACGAGGACTATCAGAGCCGTCGGAGGCCTTCCAGGGCATGCGAAGAATGTTTCGCCAAATGCGATGCGGAGCTGCGTGCCGCACAGGCGCTTTGCAGGCTCAACCCAGACCCTAGCGGGGCGGGCGTGACCTCGGCCGAGTGCATTGCAATCGCACAGTCTCGATACGAATCATGTGTCCAGCGATGCCCCCGCTAGCGTACGGAACAGGTAGCGAGACATGGAACTCGATTTTCGATCTGTCCCCCCGTTACGGCTGTTGGTGAAGCCGCTTGACGGGGGTGAGCCGCACACGGTCCAGGTCGAGCTCTGTGATTTCTCTTCGTTCAAGTATAGAGATGAACAGCTTTACGGCGCCAAGATTCGAATTTCCGAAAAAGATCAACTTTATGAGCATGAAGTCATGAACTCAGATATTATTGGATTGATGGAGTCGATACTTCATGATGTCATGTTATACTTGAACTTTGGACCGAACGGTCACCGTGGCTTGGACTACGAGCTCTATGACATGGATGGCAGGCCCTGGCGTATACTGCGGCATCTGCAATTCAAGCCGTTCGATGCTGATCAGCCCTCCTGATCCTGTGAGAATCTATTGCCGAGCGGTTGCAGGCGCACCGGCCGCTGGGCATCGCGCGCAGTTCACCCATCCCCAGCCAACATCCATTCCCTCCAACTCTCGTTGAATTGACCTCACGTCCTCTGCAAGAGGCGCTATTTGCTGCGCGCAGGGGCGCGCCGAAGTGCAGCGTTCCAATATCAGCCGCGCCGCGAAGGAGGTGTGACCTCATGGCTCACAATCCACCGCTGGACCTTGTGAGGCATCCCCTCCTCGAGGATGATTCGATCCTCTCGACATTCATCGTGCGGATCGCCGGTGAGCGGGTCCGGCGCCTGCGCGAGGATGATCTCCCGGTGCGTTTCCAGATCGAAGCCACGCTGGGAAGCTGGTGCCCGGACATGCAGGCGGCGTTCGTAACCTACACGGTCGAGGAGGACGACTACGGGCCCCGGACCCAAAAGGCTTACTCGGTCAGCGTGTGTGCCGCCCTGCTGAACGCTTTTGTCGGGGTCGATGCCCTCCTCGCACACGCCGAGAGCCGACGTGACCCCGACCCGTTCTTTGGGCACCTTCCCGCTTTCAGATCGATGCCTCGCAAGCCCGAGCGCCCGCTGCGCGAGGACCCAGGGATGCTCACCGAGTTCCACGTCCGGATCGCAGGGCAGCGCGTCCGCAGGACCATCGAGGGCGAGGTGCAGGCGCGGTTCACCATCGAGGGCGACATCGAAGACCGCTGCCCCCAGATCGGAACGCCGCAGGTACGCTGGACCCTGGACCTCGGGGGCATCGTCACGCTCGCGCGGCGCTGGCACAACACGACCTTCTGCGGCGCACTGGAGGAGGTGATCGGCGCAGTGGACGCGAACCTCGCCTGACGTCACGTTGAGAACGCTTCTACGTGCAGGCGACCAGTGGTCGGCATCCGCGTACACCCTCCTTTCCGCCCGCGCCATTCCCTCAAAGACCACCGTCATCCCGGGACGGTTGCGCCAGCATCGGGCCCGGGACCCATCCCCCATTCTCGCAGGATCGGCCCCGGACACGGCTTCGCGCTGCTCAGCCGTTCCGAGGTGACGACAGCAGTTCAAAGGAGACACGTCCGGCAGAGCCAATGACCCTGCCGCCGGCCCGCCCTATCAAACCCGCTCGATGATCGTGGCGGTGCCCATGCCGGCGCCGACGCAGAGGGTGGCCAGTGCGGTTCCCTTGCCGGTGCGCTCGAGTTCGTCGAGCACGGTGCCAAGGATCATGGCGCCGGTGGCGCCCAGCGGGTGGCCCATCGCGATGGCGCCGCCATTCACGTTCATCTTCGCGTGGTCGATGCCGTGTGCCTGCATCATGCGCAGCACCACCGAGGCGAAGGCCTCGTTCAGTTCGTAGAGGTCGATGTCGTCGACCTTCATGCCCGCCTTGGCCAGCGCCTTGGCGGTGACGAACTCGGGGCCGGTCAGCATGATCGACGGCTCGGACCCGATCGAGGCCATCGCGCGGATCCTGGCACGCGGCGTCAGGCCCAGCGCACGACCCATCTCAAGCGTGCCGACCAGCACCGCCGCCGCACCGTCCACGATGCCCGACGAATTGCCGGCATGGTGGACGTGGTTGACCGCCTCGACCTCGGGATAACGCTGCTGGATCACGGCGTCGAAGCCGGGCATCATCTCTCCGGGACCCTTGAACGACGGGTCGAGCGAAGCCAGCGACTGCATGGTGGTGTCAGGGCGCATGTGCTCGTCATGGTCCAGGATGACCAGGCCCAGCTGGTCCCTGACCGGCACCACCGACTTTGAGAAGCGGCCCTCTTTCCACGCCTGCGCGGCGCGGCGCTGGCTCTCGACGGCATAGGCGTCGACGTCGTCGCGCGAAAATCCGTATTTCGAGGCGATCATGTCGGCCGAAATGCCCTGCGGCACGAAATAGCTCTTGATCGCGATGGACGGGTCCAGCGGCCATGCGCCGCCGTCCGAGCCCATCGGCACGCGCGACATCGACTCGACGCCCCCGCCGATGGCCATGCCCGCCTCGCCCGACATCACCTTGGCGGCGGCCATGTTCACCGCCTCGAGGCCCGACGCGCAGAAGCGGTTGATCTGGACCCCGGCCGTGGTCTCGGCATAGCCGGCATTCAGGACCGCCGTACGCGCGATGTCCGAACCCTGCTCGCCCACCGGCGAAACCACGCCCAGCACCACGTCGTCGACGCCTGCGGTGTCCAGCGCATTGCGGTCACGCACCGCCTCCAGCACCTGCGTCACCAGCGAGAGCGCGGTGACCTCGTGCAGCGATCCACTCGCCTTGCCCTTGCCGCGCGGGGTGCGCACGGCGTCGAAGATGTAGGCCTCGGCCATATCGTTGTCTCCTTGGTCGTCTCACCCAGGGCCGGAGGCGCCCCCTCTACCATCCGCTTTCCCCCGGCCGGTGACCTCCGGGGGCGGTTGAACATCCGGGGGCTGTCCCCCTTCCGCCGCTTCGCGGCACCTCCCCTGTAACCGGGGAAGGAAAACGACTCCCTCGCGGGTCTCCTTCCCCGCCTGCGGGGAAGGTGGTCCGAAGGACCGGAGGGGGGGAGCGGCGTCACAGGGTCCTGGCGATCAGCACCTTCATGATCTCGTTGGCGCCCCCGTAAATCCGCTGCACGCGTGAGTCGCGCCACATCCGCGCGATCGGCATCTCGTTCATGTATCCCCAGCCGCCGTGCAGCTGGAGGCACTCGTCCATCACCTCGTTCTCGACGTCCGACACCCAGTATTTGGCCATCGAGGCGGTCGCCGCGTCCAGCTTGCCCGCCAGCAGCAGTTCGGTGCAGCGATCGACGAAGGCCTGCGCCACGGTCAGTTTCGTCTTGCATTCGGCCAGCTTGAACTGGGTGTTCTGGAAAGCCATCAGCGGCTTGCCGAAGGCTTCGCGCTCGCGGACATAGCGGATGGTTTCTTCGATCGCGCGGTGCATGGCCGCACAGCCCTGGATGCCGATCTGCAGGCGCTCTGAAGGCAGCTGCTCGATCAGCTGAAAAAAACCCGCCCCCTCGGACGGACCGAGCAGGTTGGCGGTGGGCACCTTCACGTCGTCAAAGAACAGCTCGGAGGTATCCTGGGCGTCCTGGCCGACCTTGTCCAGATTGCGGCCCCGCCGGAAGCCCTCGGCCTCGTCGGTTTCGACCACGATCAGCGAGGTGCCACGCGCGCCCGCGGCGGGGTCGGTCTTGGCCACCACGATGATCAGATTGGCGTGCTGGCCGTTGGTGATGAAGGTCTTCGAGCCATTGATGGCATACTGGTTGCCGGCAGCGACCGCCGTGGTCTTGATCGACTGCAGGTCCGAGCCGGCGCCCGGCTCGGTCATGGCGATGGCGCCGATCAGTTCGCCCGTAGCCATGCGTGGCAGCCAGCGACGCTTTTGGTCCTCGGTGCCGTAGTGCAGGATGTAGGGGGCGACGATGGCATTGTGCAGCGACGCACCGAAGCCGTCGATGCCCATCCGGCCCTGCACCTCCATCAGGATCGTCTCGTGGCGGAAATCCCCCCCGGCCCCGCCATAGGCCTCGGGCATCGACGCGCACAGCAGGCCCGCTGCCCCTGCCTTGGTCCAGATGTCACGGTCGACAATGCCCTGCTCGCGCCAGCGCGCCACCGTTTCGGGCGGTGCCTCGGCCTCGAAGAAGCCGCGCACGGCACCCTCGAAGATGTTGAGTTCCTCGTCATCGCGCCAGGCGGCGCGGGGCATGTCGAGTGCGGCCATCGTCTCTCTCCCGCAGGTCGGCGTGGGGGGCGTCAGAAATCGACTTCGGCCAGCGCCATCACCGGCGCGGCCCCCGTCTGGACCTTTTCGAGGTGGGCGGCGGTGTCGGGCAGGACCCGGGCGAGGAAGAATTCGCCGGTGCGGATCTTGTTGACATAGAACGGATCGGCGTCGCCCGCCCGAACCTTGGCCTGGGCCGCCTGGGCCATCAGCGCCCACATGTAGGCGCACGCGGTCAGCCCGAACAGGTGCAGGTAATCATGGCTGGAGGCGCCGGCATTGTCGAAGTTCGACATGCCATTCTGCATCAGCCACATGGTGGCCTGCTGAAGGCGGCCCTTGGCGGTACGCAGGCCCTCGACGAACGGCTTGAGGTCGGCGTCGGTCTCGTGCGCGGCGATGAACTCGTCGACCTCGGCAAAGAAGCTGAAGATCGCGCGCCCGCCATTCGACGCCAGCTTGCGGCCCACCAGATCCAGCGCCTGGATGCCGTTGGTGCCCTCATAGATCAGGGTGATGCGGCAGTCGCGCATGAACTGGCTCATCGGCCAGTGCTCGGTAAAGCCTGAGCCACCGAACACCTGCAGCGCATTCGACACGTTCGCAAAACCGCGGTCGGTCAGATAGGCTTTGATGACCGGGGTCAAAAGGCCCATGTAGTCGCCGGCCTTCTGGCGCACGGCCTCGTCGGGGCTCTTGTGCAGCAGGTCGCCCCACAGCGCCGTCCAGAACGCGAACGCGCGCGCGCCCTCGTTGAACGAACGCGCCTCCATCAGCATGCGGCGCACGTCCGGGTGCACGATCACGGGGTCGGCCGGCAGGTCGGGCCGCTTGGCCCCGGTGATCGAGCGCGATTGCAGGCGATCCTTGGCGAAGGCGGCGGCGTTTTGATAGGCGATCTCGGACTGGGCGAGACCCTGGATGCCGACGCCCAGACGCGCCTCGTTCATCATGACGAACATGGTCGCCAGGCCCTTGTTGGCCTCGCCGACCAGATAGCCCGTCGCATCGTCATAGGCCATCACGCAGGTCGCATTGCCGTGGATGCCCATCTTGTGCTCGAGACCCGCGCACTGCAGGCTGTTGCGCGCGCCCAGGCTGCCGTCCGGGTTCACCAGGAATTTGGGCACGATGAACAGGCTGATGCCCTTCACGCCAGCCGGTGCCCCCTCGATGCGTGCCAGCACCAGGTGGATGATGTTGTCGGCCATGTCGTGCTCGCCGGCCGAAATCCAGATCTTTTGGCCGGTGATGCGATAGCTGCCATCCGCCTGCGGCACCGCCTTGGTGCGCAACAGGCCCAGATCGGTGCCGCAATGGGGCTCGGTCAGGTTCATGGTGCCGGTCCATTCGCCGGTCACCATCCTGGGCAGATAAGTTTGCTTCTGTTCGTCCGAACCGCCGATGTGGATGGCCGAATAGGCACCGTGGCTGAGGCCTGGATACATGCCGAAGGCCATGTTGGCCGACGACACCATCTCGTTGAAGGCCAGGTTCAGCACATGCGGCAGGCCCTGCCCGCCATAGGCCGGATCGGCGCCAAGCGCGGTCCACCCGCCCTCGCACATCTGGCGATAGGCGTCCTTGAACCCTGTCGGCGTCGTGACGCTGCCATCGTCATGGCGGCGGCAGCCCTCGCGGTCGCCGACCGTGTTCAGCGGGTGCAGCACGCCGGCGGTGAACTTGGCGCCCTCTTCCAGGATCTGTTCGACCAGATCGATCGGGGCATCCGAAAAGCCCGGCAGATTGCCATAGCGCGGATAGTCGAGGACCTCGCGCAGGAGGAAGGTCATGTCACGGACAGGCGCGGTGTAGGCCATGGAGCGTTCCCGTTCTGAGTGGGTTCGAGAAGGAAGGATGGGGGGTGGGGATCAGTCGGCGCCTTCGCCCATGCCCCTGCGGGCCATGCGCTCGAACGCACGGGCCTTGCGGACATGGGCGGGAGGCGGGGTGACGCCGTCGCCGAGCTGTTCCTCCAGCCAGGTGATGCCGCGGGTCAGCTCGTCGATCGCGCCCTCGATGTCGGCCCGCTGGGCCTCGAGATGCTCAAGATGGTCGCGGAACTTGACCAGCGAGGTCTGCATCTGGCGACGCTGGCCGTCGCCGAGGTCGTACAGGTCCAGGATTTCGCGGATGTCGCCCAGGGCAAGGCCCACCCGCTTGCCCTGGAGGATCATCTTGAGGCGCGCGCGCTCGCGGTTCGAGAACACCCGGTTCATCCCGTCGCGGGCGGGCCGGATCAGGCCCTTGTCCTCGTAGAAGCGGATGGCACGCGGGGTGACGCCGAATTCCTTCGACAGCTCACCGATGGAGTAGGATTTCTGCTCGCGCGAGGCCACGCCCGATCTCCCTTGTCCCCACGGATGGGGTTTCGAGCGGGCGGCTAACTGACGTTGACGCAAGCGTCAAGTGAAGCTTTGGCGAGGTTGCCGAAGCTGCTGGCGCGATGTGTGGTCGCACCCTGCGCGCCAGCGGGCTTGACCGCGCGCACGGTGTTCGCCACGCACCGCCGGGTGATCCTCGACACCGCCCTTGCCGACCCAGCCCCAGCCGCGTCCACAGATTCCGAGGCGCCCCGGCTCGAGGTGACCGGGTTGGCGGTGATGCGCGGCGAGTTCGTGGTGTTCGCAGGCCTATCGTTCACGACGCAGGCCGGCGAGGTGATCGCGCTGACCGGGCCGAACGGGTCGGGCAAGACCACCTTGCTGCGGGCGCTGGCCGGGCTTGCGCGCCCTGCCGCCGGTGCCGTGCACTGGCACCACCCAGGCGCCCGGCCCGATACCGAGGGCGCCTTCATGCATTTTCTGGGGCATCGCGACCAGATCAAGCCCGCCCTGACGGCGCGCGCCCATCTGGTGTTCGCCGCCAGCATTGCCGGTGATCGCGCGCCGCCCGACCCCGCCGCGCTGCTGCAGGCGGTGGGAATTGGACGGCTTGCCGACATTCCCACCTCCGTCATGTCCGCCGGCCAGCGCCGCCGGCTGGGCCTTGCGCGCCTGATGGCCGCGCCCCGCCCGGTCTGGCTGCTGGACGAGCCGACAGCAGCGCTGGACACCCGCGGCCGCGCCCTGGTGGCGGACCTGCTGGAACGGCACCGGAGGGCGGGCGGGCTGGCGATCTGCGCGACCCACGAGGACCTGGGCATTGGCGGTGTGCGTCGCGTCGAACTGCCCGAGCGTGCGCCATGAGCGCGCTGGGCGCGGTATTCCGCCGCGACCTGCGCCTAGCGTGGGCGGGCGGCGGCGGGGCGGCCATGCCCCTGGCTTTCCTGGCCGGCGCAACCACGCTGCTGCCGTTCGCCCTGGGGTCCGAGCGCGACGTGCTCGAGCCACTGGGCGCGCCTCTGGTGTGGATCACCCTGGCCCTGGCCGTGCTGACATCGCTCGAGCGGCTGTTCCGCGCGGATGTCGAGGACGGCACGCTGGATCAGCTCCTGATGGCGCCTGTTCCGCTGGAAGCGATCGCCGCCGCCAAGGGCGCAGCACTGTGGGTGGCGAACGGACTGCCGCTGGCGGCGGCAGGCGGGCTGTTGGCCCTGATGCTGCAAGTGCCACCCGCCGCCGCGGTGCTGGTGGGACTGAGCCTGGCGATCGGGGCCATGGCGTTCATCGGGTTTGGCCTTGTGGGGGCGGCGGTGGCGGCGGGGGTGTCACGAGGGGGGCTGCTGGTCGCCCTGATCGTGCTGCCTTTCTATGCGCCGCCGGTCATTTTCGGTGCCGCGACCGCACAGGCCATGGCGATGGGCGAGCCCTTTGTCGGGCCGCTGGCCCTTTTGGCGGGCATTTCGCTGGGGGCGGCGGCGCTGGGACCGATCGCAGCGGCGGCCGCATTGCGGGTGCAGGCCGACTGAGCCCGCCCGCGCGGCCGCCAGCGCTTGCCGCCGCCGTGCCCGCATCGCATGTGCCCCTGCATGACCGAGCCCGCGATTCCGCCCGACGTCGACGCCCTGGACGCGGCCACTGCCGCCGATGAGCACGCGCGCCTCGGCGCGCAGATCGAGCGTCACCGCGCGCTCTATTACCTCGACGACGCCCCCGAGATCACCGACGCCGACTATGACGCGCTGGAACGGCGCCTGCGGGCGATCGAGGCGCGGTTTCCCGCGCTGGCGTCGGCCCAGAGCCCCAGCCGCACGGTCGGCAGCGCGCCAGCGTCGGGGTTCGGCAAGGTCCGACACACCGTCCCGATGCTGTCGCTCGAGAATGCCATGACCGAAGAGGAGGCGCTGGAGTTCCTGGCCCGGGTGCGGCGCTTTCTGGGCCTGGGGGCCGAGACGCCTCTGTACGTGACCGCCGAACCCAAGATCGACGGGCTGTCGTGCGCGCTGCGCTATGAGAACGGGGTGCTGGTGCAGGCCGCCACGCGGGGCGACGGCCAGGTCGGCGAGGACGTGACCGCCAATGTCGCCACCATCGCCTCGATCCCGTCGCGGCTGGCGGGTGAGGACTGGCCCGAGGTGCTCGAGGTGCGCGGCGAGGTGCACATGAGCCATGCCGACTTTGCCGCCCTGAACCAGGCCGAACAGGCCGCGGGCCGGCCGGGCTTTGCCAACCCGCGCAATGCGGCGGCAGGCTCGCTGCGCCAGCTCGACCCCACCATCACCGCCAGCCGCCCCCTGCGCTATTTCGCCTATGCGTGGGGCGAGGTGTCGCGGCCGCTGGGCGAAACCCAGTCCCAGGCCGTCGCGCAACTGGCCGCCTGGGGGCTGCCGACCAACCCGGACATCCGGCTGTGCCAGGACGGCGAGGCCATGCTGGCGGTGTGGCGCGACCTGGGCACACGCCGCGCCAGCCTGGGCTATGACATCGACGGGGTCGTCTACAAGATCGACCGGCTGGACCTGCAGGAGCGGCTGGGCTTTGTCTCGCGCGCGCCGCGCTGGGCGGTGGCGCACAAATACCCCCCCGAACAGGCCCAGACCCGGCTTTTGGCCATCGACATCCAGGTGGGGCGAACGGGCGCGATGACCCCGGTGGCGCGGCTGGCGCCGGTGACGGTCGGCGGTGTGGTGGTGACCAATGCCACCCTGCACAATGAGGACGAGATCGCGCGCAAGGACGTGCGCATCGGCGACATGGTGGTGGTCCAGCGCGCGGGGGACGTGATCCCCCAGATCGTCGCCTCGCTGCCGGCGCTGCGTCCGCCCGAGGCGGTGCCTTTTGCCTATCCCACGGTCTGCCCGTGTCCGCTGGCCACCCCGGCCCTGCGCGGGGACGACGCAGAGGGCGGTGCGGGCGTGGTGCGGCGCTGTTCGGGCGGCTTTGCCTGTCCGTTCCAGCAGGTCGAACGCCTCAAGCACTTCGTTTCGCGCCGCGCGATGGACATTGACGGCATGGGCGAAAAGCTGGTGCAGGCCCTGTTCGACGACGGGCTGGTGCGCGAGCCGGGCGACATCTTCACGCTGGAGGCGCGCCAGCGCGCGGGCCGGATCGACCTTCTGGCGCGCGACCGGATGGGCGAAACCTCGATGACCAACCTGTTCGCAGCCATCGACGCCCGGCGCGAGGTCGGCTTCGGGCGCTTCCTGTTTGCCCTAGGGGTGCGGCATGTCGGCGAGACACTGGCGAACACGCTGGCGCGCCATTACGGCCGCTGGGACGCCTTTGCCGAGGCCATGAAGGCCGCCCAGGCCATCGGCGATCCCGCGCGTCTGGAACTGGCGGCCATCGAGAAGTTCGGGTCGGTGAAGGCCGCCGCGACCATTGCGTGGTTTGCCGAGCCGCACAACCTTGGCGTGCTCGAGCGCCTGATCTACAATCCTGAGACGAACCCCCTCGGGGTGCGCGTCCTCGACGCGGAACCGGCCACCAAGGACAGCCCGGTCAGCGGTCTCACCATCGTCTTCACCGGTACCCTGGAACGCACGACCCGTGACGAGGCCAAGGCGCGCGCCCTGGCCCTGGGGGCAAAGGTGGCCGGATCGGTGTCGCGCAGGACCGATCTGGTGGTGGCTGGCCCCGGTGCGGGTTCCAAGCTGAACCAGGCGCGGGAGTATGGTGTCCGTGTCGTCGACGAGGATGAATGGATCCGACTATCTGGCGGCTGACGGGCCGCGTCGGATCAGTGCGCCTTCGCCGCACCCGCCCCTGCCCCATCCGACCTTTGGTCGCGCAGACCATTATGCCCTGTATCGGCCGCCCTATCCGGCCAGCCTGTTCCAGCGCCTGCTGCCGGGCCTCGGTCCCAGCCCGCTGATCGCCGACCTGGGCGCGGGAACTGGCCAGTCGGCACGGCCCCTGCTGACGCGCGGGGCGCGGGTGGTGGCCGTCGAGCCCGACCACGCCCGCGCGGCCCTGCTGCCCGACCACCCGCGCCTGCATGTGGTGATCGCGCGGGTCGAGGATGCGATCTTTGCTCCCGCCTCGCTGGATGGCGCGGTGATCGGCAATGCGCTGCACTGGATGGATTCAGAGGCGGTGCTGGAACGCGTGTCTCGGGCTGTGCGACCGGGTGGCCGGGTGCTGGCCTTTTCCACCGGGCCTGCCCGTCTGACCCTGGGGCCGACGGCCGAGGCGCGCCTCGCGCGCCGGCGCAAGGCGTGGCGCGCCTTCGAGGACCCGCGCCTTCGCCAGTTCGCCGGCAATGCCGACGCTCTGCGCCGCTCGGGTCGGTTCCGTACGGTCGAGCCCTTCCTGACCTGTTATGACGCCACCTGGAGTGTCGAGCAGGCGACGGGCTTTCTGCTGACCATCTCGCCGGCTGCGGCGTGGCTGGCCTGCGAGAGCGACCCCGACGAGGCCCGCGCCACCCTCTGCGAGGAGCTGCGCCGCGGGTCGCCGGGCGGGTATCTGCGCGTGCGCATCGGAATCGAGGCCGCGCTGGCCGCCCTCTAGGCCGCCGCCCCCGACCGCTCAGAAGGCAAAGCGGATCCCGCCCGACACGGTGCGTGCCGCGCCCGGATCGATGCCCTGGCCGCCGCCGGGGCGGACGCGGGCAATATAGCGCCGGTCGAAGATGTTGTTCACGGCCGCGAACAGCGACACGTCGGAGGTCAGCGACACCTTGCCGGTCAGGTCGAACACCGCATAGGGCGCGATCCGGAACTCGGGCGCGGCATTGTCGGCGCCAAAGTGCTCGGACAGATAGCTGCCGGTGAAGGCCAATTCGCCCCGGTCTTCCCAGCGGGCGATCAGCCCGGTCCGTGCCAGGATCTCTGGCGTGAATTGCGGGCGGTTGCCGCGCGCCACCCCATCGGTGAACTCGGCGTCCAGCAGCGAGGCATTGGCGAACCACAGCACGTCGGCCGGCCCTTCGATCCCCGCCAGCCGCGCCAGCGAAACCTCGCCCGCAATGTCCAGGCCCTGATTGCGCATCGAGCCGACGGTCTGGCGACGCGCGCCGCCCACACCCACCGCGCCGAAGGGCGGGCTGGCCACCAGCGGGCCGGCCAGGAACCCGACCTGGTTGTCCAGTTCCACCCGGAACACCGAGATGTCATAGGTGGCAATGCTGCCGATCGCCCCGCGCACGCCGATCTCCGAGCTGAACGAATAGCCGGACTCGAACTGGGCAGCGACATTCACCCCCGACGCAAAGGTCAGGCCGTCATTGAACAGCACCGGCTTGAAGCCGCGGGTGAAGTTCGCATAGGCCTCCTGGCCCGGCGCAAAGTCCCACGAGAGGCCCAGGCCCGGAAGCACCACCCATTCCTCGTTCTCGCGGGCCCCCAATGCACCCAGCGGCGCGCCGGGCGGTCCGCCAGTGATGCTGCCGGGCGCCAGTTCCAGCCTTTCCTGGACAGCCTGCTCGAGCCGCTCGACCCGCAGGCCGGGCGTCACCGTGAAGGCGCCAAAGCCCAGGGCCGCCTCGGCAAAGAAGGCCGCGACGGTCGAGTCGCGGTCGATCCGGTTGACCGGGCCGGCAAGGCCCTCCCAGTCGAACGGGTCTATGCTCTTGTCGACGGTCACCGGCGCATTCGAGCCGAACAGCGTGGTGCCGACGGTAAAGGTCTGCTCGCCGCCCCACATCGTGAAATCCCCGCGGGCGCGCAGGTCGAAGGCCAGCGTGCGGAATTTCTGCGACTGGACCAGCGACACATTGGCGGCCGGGGTGGGCTGGCCAAAGCTGCCGCCCAGCTGACGCCGCGAGGCGCGGTCGTAATAGGTCGCGGCCAGCCGGCCCTGCACCAGCCAGTCGCCGACATCGACCTCGCCGCCGAAAAAGCCGACAACCCGGTCCACGCGCAGCTGGTCGAACGGGGTGGACCCGGCGCGCGGATCCGCCGCAAAGCGCGTGGTGCTCAGACCGCCGGGCTCGCCGAACTCGCCCTGATAGGCGTCGATGCCGGCCATCAGGCGCACATCGCCGACCTCGTGGCGCACGGTGATCGACGCGCCCTCGGTCAGAAAGTCCGAATTGACGTCGCGCGGACCATCGCCCGCCACCCGCAAGACATAGCCCTGCACGCCGGTGGTGCCATTGCCGGTCCAGCCGGCCAGATAGAGGTTCGAGAAATTGTCCGACCCGATGGCGGCCAGCCCCGCAACGCCGGTATCGTCCAGCGGCGCGCGGCGGGTGACATAGTTCAGCGCGCCGCCCGGCTGGGGCCCGTACAGCAGCGAGGCGCCGCCGCGCACGAACTCGATGCGCTCGATCGCCTCGAAGGGGGGCTGATAATAGGCGGCCGGATAGTTGTAGGGGTCGGGGCTGACCGGGATGCCATCCTTCAGCACCAGGATGTTCCAGCTTTCGTGCGGCTCGCCCAGGCCGCGATAGCTCAGGCTGGCCCACGAGCGGTTCGACACCTCGGACACCAGAAGGCCCGGGATCAGGGCAAACGCCTCGCGCAGCTGGCCGCTGGCCAGCGGGGGCAGCTCGTCCAGGTTCACATTGGTGGTCTTCTTGCCGGCGAAGATACGCGTGCCGATGGCGTCCGGCAGGGTGCGCTCGATCGCCTCCCCGCGCACCACGATGGTGTCAATCAGCCCCAGGCCCTCGGGCATGGCGTCTTCCGAGGACGCTTCCCCACCGGTGAGCGTTGCACGCTCGTTGGCGATGGCGGTTTCCGCATCCGTCTGAGGCGCACCGTAGGGCGCATCTGCCGACGCCGGCACGCCGGCTGCCAGGATGGTGGTGGCAAGAGCCGTCCCGACAAGCAGGCGGGCGGCGATGGCTTTGCGATTGGTTCTCACTTGCATAGAGGGCTGATATTGCGGCGCGTTCGCAACTGCAACAATATAACGTCTGCAGTGTTCCAAGCCGTCCGAAGCGCGGACGCGCTTGGATTCTGGGGCGCCCAGCCTTTGGTGGTGAGTTTTACCGGAAGCAGTAACGAGTCCGTGAACGCTTCGCCTCGCCCCCGCTCACGCGCCAGCCACTGCCCTTCGAGCTCATCCCCCGCTCACAGGGAATGTCGGCTGCGAAGCGGACGATGGGGGGACACGGCGGGGGGCACTGGGGATGGGTCCCTGGATGGGACCCGGATCGCGCTGGCGCGACCGGGATGAAGGGGTATCGCGGTGAGAGCGTTGGTGGTGTGCGGCCCATTGCGCGGCAGCGTGACTGGTCACGCGGCGGCGGCAGCGTTTCCTATGAGGTCGGGCGTCAGCGCCTCGCCCCGCAGACCATCCCGGCGCAGCGGCTGTCCGATCACCCTTGGCAGGCAGTCGGGCTCGAGCGCGCCTGCCGGGCAGGGGCGAAGGGCTTCGAGGTCGGCTTCGGTCAGCCGGTGGCCCGCGGGCAGATCGTGACGCAGGCGCAGGGCGCGGCGCTGGACGATGCGCGAGGGCCCCTCGTTCGCCTCGACGCGCTTGAAGCCATCGCCCAGCGCGGCCTCGAGCTCGCGCGTGCGCGCCACCATCTCGCGCCAGGTCCGCGGGTTCATCGAGAAGGGATGGTCGGGCCCCTCGCGCGCATTGTCGTCGGTGAAGTGTTTTTCGACCGCGCAGGCCCCCAGCGCCACCGCACCCAGCACCGCCGCATGGCCCGGCGTATGGTCAGACAGCCCCAGCGGCAGGGTCGGCCAGCGCCGCGCGAACGCCTCGAGCACCCGCAGGTTCACATGGCCGAAATTGCCGTGATCGCCGGTATAGTTGGTGTTGCACTGCATCAGGCACAGGCGCGGATTGCGGGCCAGGATCGCCGCCACAGCGGCTTCGGTCTCGGCCATGTCCGACGCGCCGGTGGCAAGGAACACCGGCAGCCCCTCGTCTGCGACGCGCCCCAGGAAGGCGGTCCAGCTGATGTCGCCCGACCCGATCTTCCACGCCTTCACCCGGCCGCGGTGCAGCTCGATGGCGCCGGTGTCATAGGGCGTGGTCATGTACTCGATGCCGGCCGTCGCACAGGCGTCGATCAGGACATCGGTCCAGTCGCGCGGCGTCTCATATTGCTCGAAGGTCTCGTAGACCGAGCGCTTCCAGCCGGCCTGGTGGGCCTGCTGGCCACCGAGCGCCCGAAAGCCGTGGTCCGAGACGATGTCACGTGCGCGGAAATGCTGGAACTTGGCACAGTCGGCCCCCGCTTCGGCGGCCAGGCCGATCAGGTCGAGCGCGCGGGACAGCTCGCCATCGTGCGAGGAGGCGATGTCGGCGACGAAATAGGTCGGCCGGCCGCGGGCAATCTCACGCGATCCGACGTTCAGGCTGGACAGCCAGTGCACGGTGTTCCTCCACGATGGCGATCAGGGTATCCTCGACCAGTGGCAGGGGGCGGCCAAGTATCGCCTCGGCAGCGGTCGAATCGAGGGCGCAGTCGCGGGCGCGGCGCGGGGATTGCTGGCCCACGCTGCCGGCTGCCAGGCGCACGCCCTGGTCCAGTGCGTCTGCCAGGCGGGCGATGAACTCGAACTTCGAGCACGCATCGCGCGCGCCGACATTCAGCACCCCCGTGGCGCCCTTGCCCAAGAGGTCGAGCGCCGCATCCGCAAAGGCATCGGGATGGAGCGGGCTGGTGATGTGGTCGGCAAAGCCGATCATCGGAGCGCCCTGCACCACCGAACGGATCGCCCAGGCGCCAAAGCCGCCGCGCGCACCAACGATGTTGGTCCGCAGCACCAGCCCGCGCGGCGCCTGCAGCGCAAAGCTCTCAGCCGCACGCTTGGTGCGGGCATACTCGTTGACCAGGGTCACGGTGGCGGCCTCGTCGTGCGGCCCGGTGTCGAGGAAGAAATGGTCGGTCGACACCTGCAGCACCGGCCGGCCGGTGCGGATCGACCAGTCGGCAAGCACGGTCGCGGGGCGGGCGTTCACATTCCACGCCGCCCCCGGCTCGGCCTCGCAGCGGCCCACATCGACCATCGCGGCGGCGTTGACCACGGCCGCGGGATCGACGCGGACCAGGGCCGCCTCGAGGCCCGCAAGGTCGGTGACGTCGACCGCGATGTCCGCGCCCGAGCGTGCCGCGCCCACCGGCACCATCCCGCGGATCAGGGCGGCGCGGACTAAAGACGGCCCCAGCAGGCCGGTCGAGCCAAGGATCAGGACACGCATCACGCTGCCTCCAGGAAAGCTTGCGGCGCGGTGGCGAGGGTGGGACGGAGCGGCGCCGCAAGCCGCGTCTCATCGTTCAGGTCGGCGTTCAGCCGGGCGAGGTCGGGCCGGCGCATCATGGTGCCGACGATCTCGGCGGCGCTGGCATGGGCCGCGCGCGGGCCCATCACCGCAAAGACGGCGCGGAAGAAGGCCAGGTCGCCGGGATGATCCAGCGTCCAGCGCAGCCTTTCAAAGCCGCGTCCGGGGCCGGTCAGGCACACCCGGCGCAGCGATTCGTCGCGGCGGATCAGCGGGGTGACGTGCTCGCGGTCATGCGCGTCAGTGGCGGCGGCGTCGGCGGCCTCCAGTGCGGCGCGCGTCATCACCTCGACGTCAAGGCCATGCGGCCACAGCGGGGGCATGTTGTTGCAGGCATAGTCGGCCCCGGTCCGGCGCAGCAGGGCCAGGGTGCGCCCGGCGATCATCGGATCGACGAAGGGGCAGTCGGAGGTGATGCGGATCACGATCGAGGAGTCGACCCGGCGGGCGGCCATGGCGGTGCGTGCCAGCACGTCCTGCTCGGGTCCGCGCACGATGACCGCACCGGCGCGGCGCGCCGCTCGCGCCACCGGATCATTGCGGCGCGGCTTGGGAATGGCGCACACCACCACGTCGACACCCGGGATGCGTGCACAGCGCTCGAGGCAGCGCTCGAGCGCGGTGCGTCCGCCCAGGTCTTCTAGGACCTTGGCCGGCAGGCGGGTTGAGTCCAGCCTGGCCTGGACGACGACGGCGACGGTCACGAAAACAACTCCCCCAATTCAGGGGATTGTTAACCATGCCAGTTTCCAGCGGGTTAACGCGCGGCGGGCCGGTATTGGGCCAGCGCCACCCCGCCCAGAATGGCCAGCAGGGCCAGAAGGGCGGTCGGCGGCAGGCGCTCGGCGAACAGCAAAGCGCCCAGCACCACTGAAAAGAATGGCGCCAGATAGCCCACCATCGACAGAAAGACCGGGCCGGCCGATCGCGTCACCTCGACCTGCAGCACCCCCGCCCATCCGGTCGCCCCCAGCCCCAGTGCCAGAATCGCCAGCAGCGACGCCCAGGACGGGCTGGCGCCGGCGATCACAGGGGCGGACGGCAGCACCAGCGCCACCAATACCGCGGTGACGGCTGCGCCTGCGGTGAAACCGAATGCCATCACCACCGGCGGCAGCGACGGCGCCATCAGGCGCACCATCAGCCCGAGAGCCGCATAACAGGCCGCAGCCGCCACCAGCTTGACCTGGGCGGCCAGCGCCCCCTGCCCCTGCCCATCCAGGGTCGGCAGGAACAGAAGGAAGACCCCGGCAAAGCCCAGAGCCACGCCGGCCGCTGTCCGCAGCGTCAGCCGCCCGTCGGGCAGCACGAAATGGGCGGCGAGGGTCAGAAGGATCGGCGCCCCGGCAATGAAGATCGCCGCCAGACCGGACGGCACCTCGGTCTGGGCGGTGGAAATCAGTACGAAGGGCGCGGTCGAGCCGACCGTCCCGATCAGAACCAGAAGGCCCCAGGTGCGCGCGTCCGCCAGCGGCGGCAGCGTCAGGCGCATGACGCGCACCATCACGGCCAGCATCAGCGCCCCCGCCAGCAGCCGCCCTGCGGCCGCCCAGGTGGGCGCCACCGTCATGACCGCCTCGTGCGTCAGTGCATAGGCGCTGCCCCACAGGGCGGTGACGATGGCCAGATTGCGCCAGTCGCGCATGGTCTGTCGGGGGCGGGTGGACGCGGCGGTGCCGACCTGGGTCATGCCATCCGCCTGCCCTGCCCGCCCGCACCCGACAAGGCCCCGCCCGCAGGCGCACGCGTCAGCCCGCACTTCCTGAGCCCGCGCTTCCGAGCGCGGTTGTGCGCGCAAGGCCGGGCTTGGAAGCCCGGGCTCCGATGTCGGCTTCTTTCCAGGTCATCGACCGTCGAGACACTTGCCCACGGAGCCCGCGCTTCCAAGCGCGGTTGCGCGGAAGGCCGGGCTCGGAAGCCCGGGCTCCGATGTCGGCTTCTTTCCAAGTCATCGACCGTCGAGGCGCGCCCCGCCGGAGCCCGCGCTTTCAAGCGCGGTCGCGCGTAAGGCCGGGCCCGGAAGCCCGGGCTCCGATGTCGGCTTCTTTCCAGGTCAACGACCGTCGAGGCGCGCCCCGCCGGAGCCCGCGCTTCCAAGCCCGGTTGCGCGTAAGGCCGGGCTCGGAAGCCCGGGCTCCGATGTCGGCTTCTTTCCAGGTCATCGACCGTCGAGGCGCGCCCCGCCGGAGCCCGCGCTTCCAAGCGCGGTTGCGCGTAAGGCCGGGCCTGGACGCCCCGGCTCCGGCACGCACACCAGGCCCAAAACGAAGGCGGGGGCCGGTGCCCCCGCACCGACCCCCTTTTTCCGCATCGTGCCGGCCGGGCCGGAATCAATACCGGATGCGGAACTCGACCCCGTACTGCGTCGAACGGCGCAGGCTGAGGAAGAAGGCACGCGGGCTGCCCGTATCAACCCCGGTCACAGCCGGGCCGGTGAGGCCCGCAGCGGCGGCGCTGCCCTGGAACAGGTCGAACCAGCGCGTGATGTTAACGATCGAATCCTCGTTGGTGAGGTTGCGCCCGAAGGCGGCGATCGACCAGCGGTCCCCCTCGAAGCCGACGCGCCCGCCGACCAGCAGCGAGTCGCCGGTTTCGGCCAGATTGTGGACCTGGGCAAAGCGCGAGGATTCATAGGCGGCATTGCCGCGCAGGAACCATGCGACGTCCGCCCAGCCGGTGGGATTGGTCCAGTCGAAGTCGGCCGACGCCTTGTGACGCGAGGTCAGCGGGATCTGCTTGCCGGCAATCGAGCACGATGCGCCGGGCGGGATGGTGAAGCCCGGCGGCACACCGGCGGGGGTGTTCGGCGTCGGGCCGAGAAGCAGGCCACCCGAGGTCAGGGTGTACTGGAAGTCGTCGCACCCTTCGGTGAATTCCGGGCTGGTGTAGGAATAGTTCACCCCGGCGCGGAAGGTGTCGGTCAGGCGATAGCGCAGGTCCGCCTCGATGCCCCAGATTTCGGCCTGACCCTGATTGGTGACGACCGATGTCAGGCCCGTCGCACTGGCGCCGGTGATGTCGGCGATGGTGGTGGTCAGCTGGTAGTCCTGGGCCTCGATGTAATAGCCGGCGAAGGTGAACGATCCGCGGCCGTCATTCAGGTCCTGCTTCCAGCCGAGTTCGAAATTGGTCGACTCTTCCTGGCCATAGCTGTTGCGGTTGTTCAGGCGCCCGATCAGGCCGTTCAGCCCGCCCGGCTTCACCCCGATGGCATAGATGCCATACAGCGTCGTGCCTTCCTGGGGGAACCAGGTCAGGGTGAGGCGCGGGGTGATGTTCTCGAAGGTGGCGCGGTCATTGTAGGTGATCTGGCCGACCGCGCGGGTGGTGGTCGAGGCGGCCGCCGATGGTCCCAGCCCGTCACCGAATTCGGTGGCGGTCTTGGTTTCCGAGGCTGCGCGCACCTCGGCGTCGAAGGTCAGATTGTCCAGGATGTCATAGGACAGCCGACCGAACACCGCCGTGTTGGTCAGTGTGTCTGCCGTGGTCTGGGGCCCGACAAAGCCGGTGGCGGGGCCGAAGGCAAAGTTGATCGGCGTGCCATTGCTCTCGAGGCTGTAGTAATAGGCGCCCAGCAGCCAGCGCAGGCGCTGTTCGGCCGAGCTCTGGAGCCGCAGTTCCAGCGACACGTCGTCAAAGCGACTGATCGAGGACAGCTGGAACAGGGCATTGTTGGTCGGCACCCCGCCGATCACCGCGCCGCTGACGAACGCGCCATTGCGGAAGGTGGGGGTGAAGATCGAGCCGTTCTGGAAGTCCGAGTCCGAGCCGGTCTTGCGCCGATCGTTGCGGAAACCGAACAGGGCCTGCGCCGTCATCTCGTTGGGCAGGTCGATGGTCAGGATGGTCGAGCCGGTCGCCAGGGTCCGCTCGACGCCCATGAAGGGCGCGCCGGGCACGGTGCCATTGGCGCCGGTGTTCTGGTTGACGATCTCGGTCGGCGGAATGACGCCGCAGAAATACTGGTTGGGATTGTTGTTGGTGGTGCCGACCGCACCACGGAATGCGTTCGACCGGAAGCCCGGGAAGCAGTTGTTGGCGTTCGAGTTCTGGAAGGCGAAGGCGCGCGGGCCGTCCTTGTCGTTCTGGAACACAAGGCGCTGGCGGATCGAGACGGTGTCGGCGGGCGTCCAGTCCAGCGTGATCGACGCCGACTGCGAACGCTCGGCACCCAGCGTCTCGCCGGTGGCCGCGTTCGTCCACTCGCCATCATAGGTGTAATAGCGCGCCGACAGCGCGCCGGTCAGATTGTCCAGGATCGGGCCAGCGACGCGGCCCTGCACGGTGTATTCGCCGTCCTCGGCCGCGCTGACCAGGGCGTTGGCGCTGAACACGTTGCCGGGGCTGCGGGTGATGTAGTTGATCGCGCCCGAATAGGTGTTGCGGCCATAGAGTGCCGACTGCGGACCCTTGATGACCTCGACCCGCTCGATGTCGTTCAGGTCCAGCGACTGGATGTCGCCGGCATAATAGACACCGTCCACGAAGAAGGCGGCGCCGGCCTCGACGCCGGCCTGCACGGTGGCCAGCACATTGGCCTGGCCGCGGATCACGGGACGGTCGGACGAGCGGCCGAACGCCTGCTGGAAGGACAGGCCAGGTGTAAAACGGGCGATGTCGTTGATCGACTGCAGGCCCAGATCCTCGATCTGCTGGGCGCCAAAGGCAGTGACCGCAACCGGCGCCTCGAGCAGGGTTTCCTCTTTCAGGCGCGCGGTGACGATGATCTCGTCGTCGACCGCGGTCTCGGCGGTGTCCTCGGTGGTGGCGTCCTGGGCCATGGCCGGCATGGCGAAACCGGCGATCAACGCCGCGGCTGCCGCCGTGAACAGAAGCGTCTTGCGTTCGGTCATTTCTGTCTCCCCCATGGCGGTCGCGTCCGGATTCCGCCACTTTCAGCCAGTCGTAAAAAGGATATAACCTTTGCGCAACTGTCATATTGGGGGACGACATGCGCTTGTCGCACGGTGTGTATCTGACGACACACCCACTTGCCTTTCCGGTGATGGCGGCCGCGCTGGTGCTGGCAGGGTGTGCGACGGCCGGCACGCCGGGACCAGCCCCCGCCAACCCCGCGCCCGGGCCCTTGCCGCCGATCGCGATGCCCGAGGCCACCCCGGTCGGACAGGCCGCGCTGGCGGGGCTTCTGGCCGGGCGGTTCGACAACGACCTTCAGGTGCTGTTCGCCGACGAGACGGGCCTGCCGGCCGGGCCGCTGCGCGAGCGCACCCATGTGTCGGTCAGCGCGGTCGATGGCGAGGCGCCGTTCGGCCACGTCGTGCTGTCGGTGCGCCAGCATGGACGCGATCCCGCTGCCCCGCCGGCTGCCGAGGCGCTGTGGGTGCTGGCGCCGGCTGGCGCGGATGGCAGCGTGGCGATGCGCGTGATCGCGGCCGGCGGGGCGCCCGTGGGTCCGGCCCCGTGCGAGGCGCTTTGGCGGCCGTCCGCGGATGGCGAATGGCGCGTTGCCGACGCCAGCCCCGGCTGTGAGGCGGCGCCCGCGGTTGCAGGCCTCGCGGTGGACGCGCGCGGCTGGAGCGCAGGCGGGCGCACCTTGCGCCGAGCGAACGGCTTTCGGTGCTGGGCGGCGACGCTGGCGGGGGCGCGCCCTGGCGACAGCGGGGCCGGCCTGCGGGACTGGACCTTCCGCCGCGACCTGCCGATCCACGACCAGGGTGGCGAGATCGCGCTCGAGGGGGCGGATGGCGGGCGCTGGTTCCTGCGCCTGCGGGCCGTCGAATGGCCATCGGGCCCGAACCGGCCGTCGCTGACGCTCTATGTGCACGAGGCGGGCAATGACCGCGCACTCAGCTATGCGTGGGGCGAGATCGACACCGACCGGCTGGGGATCAATCTGCGCTTCCTGCAGGCCAGCTGCACGCGCGACGGGTCGGACGCGGGCTGAGCCGCCGGGATGGCCCGGACGGGGCGGGTCAGGCCGCCTGCTCGGTGCCGTCCTGGCTCTTGCGGACCTTCCAGAAGCGCATGGCGCGCTGGGCGGCGGTGACCGGGACGGACGAGTAGATCTCGCCATACATGGCCGCCTTGCCCATCGCCTTGTCACCCCCGCACACCAGCACGGCGATGGTCACGAACAGGGCACGCTCCATGTCCGCCGCACGGCAGGCGGTGGCCAGGGCGTCGATGTCGCGCCGCCCGACGATGGCGCGCGTGGTCTCGTAGTCCAGGCCCGTGAGCTCGGCCAGGCCGCACAGGAAATGCACCAGCTGGCGGTCGCGATAGAGCGAGATCAGCAAGGACGGGGTCAGCTCGCCCGCCTCGCGCTTGTGGGCGACGAACAGTTCGGCCCGGCGCAGATTGGCGTCGGCGGGGGCGGTGGTGGCGCTGACGCGGGCGCGCGAGCGGGCCAGCGCCTCGTCCAGCTGGGCCGGATCGAGGCTGGCATTGCGCTGGAGGATGGCCACCCGCAGGCGCTGCTCGACCAGGAACATCATGTCGTTCAGAAGGTCCAGCGGCACGGTGGCGCACTGCACCAGGGGCTCGTGCAGGGTGCGGCTGTCGCGGGCGCGGTCGACCACGGTTTCGAAGGCATTGCGCGAAATCCGCGCCTGGTCGTTGCGCAGCAGGTTCGACAGGGCCGCATCATCGCCATGGGTCACGATGGCGTCCGAGAGGCGTTCGCTGACGTCCTGGCGGGTGGCGATGGCGGCAATGTGCTGCTGCGAGCGGGTCTGGACCAGTTCGACCAGGCGCTGCTCGTCGAGGGCGGGCGAACGCTCGAGCAGCGGCTGGCCGATCTCGAAAGAGCCATGGTCGATCAGATTGCCGACCAGGGTTGCGGGGGGATTCTCGACATCGGCGAACCGCTCGGACAGCTCGCGCAGGACATCGTCTTCCATGGTTGCGGCCAGCGAGGTCAGCACCTCGTCATACAGCGTGGCCTCGTTGGCGGTGGCGGGCCCGCCCTGCGCCAGGAAGGCATCGGAAACCTCGCGCAGCAGGGCCCGGCGTTTCTCGCTGGAGTGTTCGCGGGCAAGCTCGAGCAGCAGGGCGAATTTCGGCGATCCGGACGTCACGTTGGAAGCTCTCCTCGGTGGTCGGCTTTTAGGACACAGCGGTAAAGAAACGGTGGCTGCGACACCCGCCGCGATGCAATTGCGAGACGGAATGAACCAAAGCCCGCCCCGCCGGAGCCCGCGCCTCCGGGCGCCGATGTTTCCGCAAGACCGGGCTTGGAAGCCCGGGGCCCTCATCTCGAGTTCTTGGAGCTCGTCCCGAACCACTGCCCGTCCCGACGGAGCCCGCGCCTCCGGGCGCGGCTGTTTCGGCAAGACCGGGCTTGGAAGCCCGGGCTCCTCATCTCGAATTCTTGTAGGTCGTTCCGAACCACTGCCCGTCCCGAAGGAGCCCGCGCCTCCGGGCGCGGCTGTGTCCGCAAGACCGGGCTTGGAAGCCCGGGCTCCGGGGTCGGCCGATGACCCAGGGGCTCGCGAGCAATCCCGGGCCGGAGGTGCAAGGCTCCGCCGGGACTGGCTATTTGCGGCCGAACAGGCGTTCGATGTCGTTGAGGCCCAGCCTGACCCAGGTGGGCCGGCCGTGATTGCACTGGCCCGAGCGGGGCGTGGCTTCCATCTGGCGCAGCAGCGCATTCATTTCCGGCAGGGTCAGCGCGCGCCCCGCCCGCACCGAAGCGTGACACGCCATGGTCGCCAGCAGCAGGTCGAGGCGATCCTCGAGGCTCTGGGGGCGCCCGGATTCGGCAAAGTCTGCCGCAAGGTCCCGCAACAGGCCCGCCGCGTCCACCTGGCCCAGCATCAGCGGGGTTTCGGTGACCGCCACTGCCCCGCGGCCAAAGGGTTCGACCATCAGCCCGCAGCGCGCCAGCTCGTCGGTGTGCGCCAGGATGCGTTCTGCGTCGCCCGGATCGAGTTCGACGATCTGGGGGATCAGGGCCGGCTGGCGGGCCAGGGTACGCTCGGCGATCTGGGCCTTCATGCGTTCGAGCGTGATACGCTCGTGCGCGGCGTGCTGGTC
>DBAV01000198.1:0-280 GCA_002291875.1 Hyphomonadaceae bacterium UBA1001 | reverse complement strand
GCTCGTGCGCGGCGTGCTGGTCGACCAGGATTATCCCGTCGCGGGTCTGGGCGACGATATAGGTGCCGTGCAGCTGGGCCCGGGCGGCGCCGAGGGGGTGATCCTCGGGCGGCGGGATGCTGGCAGGCATGGCTTCGGCGGGGTCGCCCTGGTGCATGAAGCGGGCGGTGGCCTCGTGCGTCGGAGCCATGGGCCCGGCGCCGACAAGGCCGCGCAGCATGTCGGCAGGCGGTGCGTCGGTCAGCCCCCCGCCCGGCCCCGCCGCGCCGCGCCACGGTGC
>DBAV01000187.1:522-7086 GCA_002291875.1 Hyphomonadaceae bacterium UBA1001 | reverse complement strand
AGCCCGCGCCGGTGTTGACCTGGATCGCCGGGCAACCGGCGGCGCCGATGCGCTCGGCGTCGTTGGTGGTCATCTGGTCGCCCTCGATGACCGCGATCGCCACGCGGTCCTTCAGCGCGCGGATCGTCGCCTCCAGCAGCGCGGTCTTGCCCGCGCCGGGCGAGGAAACGAAGTTCAGCGCCAGAACCCCGCGGCCCTCGAACCAGCCGCGATTGCGGGCGGCGATGGCGTCGTTCTTGCCGAGGATGGCCGCTTCCAGCGCGACGACGCGGTCGTCCCCGGCGGGCGCGTGCAGGTGGTCGTGTGGCAGGCCGTGGGCATGGGCGAAGGCATGCGCCTCGGCCAGGCTGGCGGCGCTCTCACGCAGCGTTTGTCGGGTGCCGGTTGCCGGATCGGTCATCGACACCTCGCTCTTCGGATCGGCACAGCCGCAGATTCCGCACATCACACACCCTCCCCCGTCTCGAATTCCCGCACGGTGAAGGTGTCGCCCTCGGCCTCGACAAAGTCCAAGGCGGCGCCCTTCAGTGCGGTGTTGTCGGTCACGATATCCCAGCAGAAGGCCAGCGCCTGCCGCTCGATGCAGGCGCGCGGGCCGATGGCCACGCGCACCACCTTGATGGGCCGCCCGCGCGCATGCTCGGCGACGATGGCGGCAATGCTGCGCGCCATGCCGAGTTCATGCATCGCGGCGACCGCAGGCCAAGGCACTCAGCCCAGCAGGATGGCGGCACCCGCCACCGCTCCGGCACCGCCAACCACCCGCCGGGCATTCCGCGACAGGGTGCCGCCCGGCCGCTCGAGCAGCGATCCCAGCACCGCCCCCGCCGCGTGCAGCAGCGCGGTCGCGAGGACGAAGCCCGCCGCATAGCCCGCGAAGGATGCGGCTCCGATACCTTCGGCACCGTGGGCGTTGCCGTGGAAGACCGCGAAGACCGCGACCAGCGCCATTGCCGGGCCCACAGGCAGCTTCACGCCCGCCGCCACGAGCAGCCCCATGAGGATCACCGAGAGGGCGATGCCCTGCTCGACCATCGGCAGTTGCACGCCGTAATGGCCGATGACGCCCCCAGCGATCATCGCCAGCACGAAGGCCGCCGGTACCGCCCAGAGCGAGCGCCCCCCCAGCTGCGCGGCAAAGATGCCCACAGCGACCATGGCCAACACATGGTCAAGCCCGGTCAGTGGATGCAGAAAGCCGTGCACCGCGTCGATGTGCGCGCCCGGGGCGTCATGCGCCAAGGCCGCCATCGGCAGCATCGCCAGGGCCGTGGCAAGGCCGGCCGTCAGGTATTTGGTCATTGATTGTTCCTCCCGTAGTTGGTCAGTGATCAACAGATGCGGGGCAGTTGTTCGCCGACCAGCATGTCGACGATCCGTCCCCCGCCGAAGACGGTCTTCATCACCACTCGACGCGGATGCGCCTCCGTCGCCCGCCCGATGATACGCGCGCCACGCCCGGCCTCGGTGGCCTGCATCGCGGCCAGCGCCGACGATGCCTGATCAGGTGGCACGAACAGCACCAGTGTGCCCTCGTTGGCAAGATACAGCGGGTCGAGGCCAAGGATCTCGCAGACTCCCTTGACCTCGGTGCGCAGGGGCAACTCGGCCTCGACGATCTCGATGCCCACGCCCGCCGCCTCGGCGATCTCGTTCAGCGCCGAAGCGAGGCCGCCGCGCGTGGCATCGCGCGCAGCCCGCACGCCGGGGGCAGCGACGATCACCGCCTCGATCAGATGGTTGAGCGGCTGGCAATCCGAGGTGATGTCGGTCGTCAGCGCCATGTCGCCGCGCGCGGCCAAGATCGCGGCGCCGTGGTCGCCCAGCACGCCGTTCACGATGGCCACGTCGCCGGGTCGCACCGCATCGGCCCGCAGGCTCCTGCCCGCCGGGATGACCCCGACACCCGACGTGGTCACGAACACCCCGTCGCCCGATCCCTTGCCGACAACCTTGGTGTCGCCGGTGACGATCCGCACCCCCGCCGCCTCGGCCGCTGTCTGCATCGAGGCCGCGATCCGGCGCAGGGTGGCGATCTCGACCCCTTCCTCGATGATGAAGGCCGCCGACAGCCACAGCGGCCACGCCCCCCCCACCGCCAGGTCGTTCACCGTGCCGCAGACGGCGATGGTGCCGATGTCGCCACCCGGAAACTCCATCGGCGAGACCACGAAACTGTCGGTGGTGAACGCCAGTTGCGCGCCGGGCTCGGCCAAGGCGGCATGGGTCAGGCGGGCCTGATCCTCGTTGCCCGGTGGCTGGAATACGGAGGTGAACACATCCTCGATCAGGTCGCGCATCGCCTTGCCGCCGCCGCCGTGGGCCAGCGTGACCCGGTCGGCCAGCACGCGGCGGGCGGAGCGCACCCGGTCGTTCATGCCGTTTCCTCCAGCCGCAGGCCGCCGTACTGGTAGTAGGCCGCGCAAGCGCCTTCGGAACTGACCATCAGCGCGCCCAGCGGCATTTCCGGCGTGCAGCCCTTGCCGAACTGCGGGCAGGCGGGGGGCTTGATCCGGCCGGTCATCACCTCGCCGCAGCGGCAGCCTTCGGGTTCGGCCACGGCGCGGTGGCCCTTGCCATAGCCGACGCCGAACTTCACCTCGGCATCGAAGGCGGCATATTCCGTTCGGATGCGCAGGCCTGAGGCATCGATTTCGCCGAGACCTCGCCACTCGAAACTCGGACGCGGCTCGTAGACCTTGGCGCAGGCGGCGATGCTGACCGGGTTGCCGTCATCGGGAACGACCCGTGCGTACTGGTTTTCAACTTCGGCGCGCCCGTCGCGGATCTGTTCCAGCACCATCAGCACCGACTGCAGGAGATCGAGCGGCTCGAAGCCCGCCACCACGATCGGCTTGCCGTAGTCGCGCGCGATGAAGTCGTAGGGACGGGTCCCGATCACCATCGAGACATGGCCGGGGCCAACGAAGCCGTCCAGCACCATGTGCGGATCATCGAGGAGTGCCTTGATCGGCGGCGGCAAGGTGATGTGGTTGCAGAAAATCGAGAAATTGCCCAGCCCGTCGGCCGCCGCCTGCAGGATCGTCAGCGCGGTGGAGGGCGTGGTGGTCTCGAACCCCAGGCCGAAGAACACCACCTCGCGCTCGGGGTGGCGGCGCGCCAATTCCAGTGCGTCCAGAGGCGAGTAGACGATGCGGATATCCGCACCGTCGGCCTTGGCCTGCAGCAGCGACTTCCGCTGCCCCGGCACCCGCATGGCATCGCCGAAGGTCGTCATGATCACGCCGGGCCGCTCGGCGATCTCGACGCATTCGTCGATCCGGCGCATCGGCAGGACGCAGACCGGGCAGCCGGGGCCGTGGATGAACTCGATTCCCGGAGGCGTGAGCTTGTCGAGCCCGTAGCGGAAGATCGCGTGCGTATGCCCGCCGCAGATTTCCATGATATGGACGGGTTTTTCGCCGCTGGCACCGATCTGGTCGGCAACACGCGCGATGGCGGCCAGCACACCCTTCGCCGCCACGGGATCGCGGAATTCCTCGGCGTATCTCATGAGGCGAGCGTCCTTTCGCTGGCACGCATCGCTTCGATCTCTCCTTGCGCCTCGCCGAGCTGGCGCAGGACATCGAGCGTCAGCGCCGCCTCCTTTTCGTTGATCCGGCTCATGGCAAAGCCGACGTGGATCAGCGCCCAGGTGCCGATCAGGCGGTCGATGGGTTCATCCATGAGGATGCAGGCGACGTTGACCGGACGACGGACGCCCATCACCTCGACGATGGCGAGCTTCCGCTCCGGGTCGGCGATCTCAACGATCCGGCCGGGGATGCCTAGGCACATGGGGTTCCTCCGATTGGCTGACGGCCAGGGCGATTGCGGCCTGGCCAAGGGCTAGTCCCCCGTCGTTGGCGGGGATTCGGGAATGGCTGAGAACGGTTTTGCCCGCGGCCTCCAGGCCCTGGTGCACCAGCGCGAACAGCGTAGCGTTCTGGAACACACCGCCCGACAGGGCGACGGTGTCGATCTCGGTGTCGGCGGTGATCCGCTCGGCCATCTTCACGATGGCCGAGGCCAGTCCGCGATGGAAGCGTGCCGCGATCACGCCCACCGGGGTGTCGAGGATCAGGTCGCCCAGCATCGCGCGCCAGACGCCCAAGGGTTCGATGTAGGGCCTGCCGCGGCCACCGAGAAGCGGCGTGGTGAAGGGATAAGCGAGGTCGGCGGGTTCATCCATCGCGGCAGGGTCGATGGCCGCCTCGAAGCGCATCGCGGCCTCGCCCTCGTAGTTCTGCCCCCCCCAGGCCAGGCCCGCGATCGCCGCCGCCGCATCGAAGAGCCGGCCGCAGGAGGTGGAGAGCGGCGTGTTCTGGCCGCGTGCGATCATCGCATCCAGCGTCGCGCGAGGGCATTCCGCCAGTTTCCGGTGGATGGCCAGCCCTTCGAAGTTCATCGCGAATTCGGCCCAGCCCATTTCGGCCATCAGGTGCGCGTAGGCGTTGCGCCAGGGCTCGCGTACCGCCGCCGTGCCGCCGGGCAGGGCCACCGGCTTGAGGCTGCCCGCGCGCCGGTAGCCGCGATAGTCGCAGACCAGGAACTCGCCGCCCCAGATCGTGCCGTCATCGCCGAAGCCGGTGCCGTCCATCGCGATGCCCAGCACCGGAGGGGCGTCGAGCGGGCGAGCGTTCTCGGCCATGCAGGCGGCGACATGGGCGTGGTGGTGCTGCACCTCGATCACCGGGCGACCCGCCGCGCGGGCATAGCCGGCCCGGGTCGACAGGTACTGCGGGTGGCGATCCACCGCGATCAGGGTGGGCTCATGGTCGAAAAGGCGCGTGTAGAGGTCGAGGTTGCGCTCCGCGTCGGCGTGCGTCGCCGCGTCCTCGAGATCGCCCATGTGCTGCGACAGGATCGCCTGGCCGTCCTTGACCAGGCAGAAGGTGTTCTTCAGGTCCGACCCCATCGCCAGGACCTGCAGCGCGCTCGAAAACCCCGGCGGCAGCGCGATGCCCTGCGGTGCGTAACCGCGCGCGCGACGAATCAAGCGCGGACGGCCCAGATCCACCCGCAGCACGCTGTCATCGATGCGGTTGGCGATCTCGCGGTCGTGCAGGCAGGCGAAATCGGCGATCCCGGCGAGGCGGGCACGGGTGTCCTCGTTGGTGATGCATTGCGGCTGGCCCGAGGGGTTGCCCGAGGTCATCACCACCGGCCGGCCGATCCGGCGCAGGATCATGTGGTAGAAGGGTGTGTACGGCAGCATGACGCCGAGACGGTCCAGGCCCGGAGCGATGCCATCGGGCAGGCTGTTGGGTCGGGCTTTCAGCAGCACGATGGGGGCCTCGGGACCGCTGAGGGCCTCGGCCTCGACCTCCGAGACCAGGCAATACTCGCGCACCACGTCGAGGTCGCGGGCCATCAGGGCAAAGGCCTTGCCCGCCCGACCCTTGCGGCGGCGCAGTTCCGCCACCGCCCCGGCACTGGTCGCATCGCAGGCCAGATGCACGCCGCCGAGGCCGCGGATGGCGACGATATGGCCCTTCAGGATCATGCCGCCGGTGGCGTCGATATCGTCGAGCATCGAGAAGGTCTCGTGCTGCACCGCGCCCGGCCCCAGCTTCTCGATCCAGATCTGCGGGCCGCAGCGGCCACAGGCCACGGGCTGGGCGTGAAAGCGGCGATCGGCGGGGTTGGAGTATTCCTCGGCGCAAGGCTGGCAGAGGTCGAAGGGGGCCATCGTGGTGTTGGCCCGGTCATAAGGAGCCGCTGTCACGATCGAGAAGCGCGGACCGCAGTTGGTGCAGTTGGTGAAGGGGTAGCGGTAGCGGCGTTCAAACGGGCTGCGGATCTCGGCCAGGCAATCGACGCAGGTCGCGGCATCGGGGGTGACCGAGCCGCGCATTTCGCCGCCCTCCGAGGCCACGATGTCGAAGCCTTGCGGGGCTTCGGCCTCCAGCGGTTCGATGCGCAGCTCTTCGATCCTTGCCAGCGCCGGAAGACTGGCGTGCAGGCGGTCGGGGAAGCCGGTGAGTCCCTCGCCCCAGAGCCGGATCACCACACCCTCGGCGGTGTTCTTCACGTCGCCCGCAAGGCCCATCTCATGCGCCAGCCGCCAGACGGCGGGGCGGAAGCCCACGCCCTGCACCTGCCCCCGGACGATGACCTGCGCGGCCTTCATGGTGCGGCCTGCCAGATCAGCACGCGGTTGTTGCCGCTATCGGCCACGGCAACCGATTCTCCCAGTGCCGACAGGCCGTAGGGCCAGCACAGGCTGTCGCGCGCGGGGCTGCCCCAGCGGTTGTCGCCCTTCGACGCGAAGTCGGGCTGGCCGGTCAGCCATTCCGCCGCCATGGTCCCCAGCGCAAAGCCGAGCAGGCGCGAGTTCGCGGTATCGGCCACGACGAGGCGGTCGCCCAGTACTGCCAGCGCATAGGGCATGTTGACCGTCGCCGACGACGGGTAATAGGCGGCACGGTTCAGGTCGCAACCTTGCGCGTCGGCCTGCCCCAGGATCGCGTCGGCCGGCTGGCCGTTGCGGGCGGGAAAGCCCTGCCACAGCATCACCCGGTTGTTGCCTGCATCCGCCACGGCCAGCCCGCCGCGCCAGCC
>DBAV01000187.1:0-143 GCA_002291875.1 Hyphomonadaceae bacterium UBA1001 | reverse complement strand
CGCCGGCATTCTCGTCGCGGCAGGTGAAGCTGTCCTGGCCCAGCACAAGGTCTGCGGGCTGGCCAGTCTGTGCCGGGTCGTTCCAGACCAGCACCCTGCGGTTGCCGGTGTCGCAGACCACCAGCCGCCCGCCGATCTCGGCC
>DBAV01000183.1 GCA_002291875.1 Hyphomonadaceae bacterium UBA1001 | reverse complement strand
GCCGATCTGGCGGCTGGACCGCTGGCGCCCGGGGCGGCGCGACGGCGGCCGGATCGCCACCAACCGGCGCGGGCGCGGGTGCAGCGGCCAGGTCGGCCGGCAAAGGCTGGGCCTCGCGCACGGTCAACGGCGCAGGATCGGCGGGCGTGGGCTCGGTGTCGGCCGGCTGGCCGGGCTGGCGCATCACCACATAGCCCGCACCGGCCACACCCAGCGCCAGCGCGCCGGCAATCGCCAGCGGCACGGTGCGCGAGGGCGCCTTGCGATCCGCCACCTTTGCCTCGCGCTCGCGCGGGCGGGCCGATTTGGGCGCATTGGCGCTGGCCGTGGCCATCGAGCGCGCGGCGGCCAGATAGTCGTCCTTGCGCGCGGCCGGTGGGGTTTGCGCGTCGCCGGGGCGCGCGGGCGGGGCCTGGGACGGCGAGCGGGCGGGCCCCACATCTTCAAAAAAGAGGTCGAGATCGAGGTCGCCCGCCAGTTCCGATGCCGAGCCGGCATGGGGCGCGCTGGCCTGCGGCCGCGACGGGGGGGCCTCGGGCTCGATGGCCGGCGGTGCGGCGGCGGGCGCAGGACCGGTGGCGGAGGAGACGGGCGCGCGCGGTTCGGGATCGAGGTCAAGGTCGAAATCGAACGCGGCCGCCTTGGCCGCCGGCGACGGCGGCTCAGGCGCCTTCGGCATGGGTGCCGGTTGAGGCGCCTTCGCCACCGGTGCAGGTTCGCGCGCCTTGGGCGCCAGATCCGGCACCGGCTCGTCCAGCAGGGTCGCGCTCTCGCGCATGAAGCGCGCGAACTCCTCGTCGAAATTCTCGTTTTCGCCGGTCGGGGCGGGCGCATCCTTCGCGTCGGTGACGGATTTCGTGGGGCCCCGGCCCAGCGCCGCATCCAGCCGCGCATCGAGGTCGTCGTCGGTGGGCGCCAGCGGCAGCGGGGCGACAAAGGCGGGCGCGGACGTGTCGGCAAGGGGCGTGGGCGGACTTACCGGTTCGGCGCGTCCGGGCGGGGGCACCACAGCGCCAATGCCCGGGCCTCGGGCACCGGCGGGGCCGGGCCGGCTGGCATCGCCCGTCCGGAAACGGTCCTCGAGCGCCGCGAACGCACCGGCGAACCGGCTCATCCGCTCTTCGGTGCGGGTTTCGCTGTCGCGCATGCGCGCCGACAGGCTGTCGAACGCGGCCTCGACCCGGTCGGCGTTGCGGGCCTCGCTCTCCTGCATGCGGTCCGCCAGCAGGCCGCCCAGCCTGCCCACCGCCTCGGCCGCGCGTTCCTCGGAGGCGGCGATCTTTCGGTCCAGCTGGTCGGCGATTTCGCCGACCCGTTCGCCGATCTTTTCAAAGCCGTCCGCCTGGGCCGTCTCGACCCGCTTCAGCCGGCTCTCGATCTGGTCCCAAACGCCCGCGATCTGCTCGCGGATGGCCTCGGCCGCGGCGCTGTCATTGCGGGTTTCGACGGTGCGCAGGCGGTTGTCGATCAGTGCCGACATCTGCGCCATCTTCTGGGTGATGTCGCCGATCGCCTGGCGGGTGGCGTCCTCGGACCGCTCGATCCGGGTGGCAAGATCGCCGAAGGCGCGGTCGGCATGTTCCAGGCGCGCCGAGCGCAGGGCCGATTCCAGGTCGTGGGCGATCTGGGTCCGGCTGGCTTCCAGCAGCCGGGTCAGATCGTCCTTCATGTCGCGCGCGCGCTGTTCCATCATCGCGCGCAGCTCGCGCGAGTTGTCGGTGCTGCCGTGGCGCGCCACATCTTCCAGACGCGCGTCGATCTGTTCGAGATTGCGCGTCACCGCACGCAGCGCCTCGGCCGAGCTTGCCTCCTGGCGGTTGATGCGCGCCGTCAGCTGCCGCACCGCCTCTTCCAGGCCCGACTGTTCCCCGCCCAGCGCGTTCATCTGGTCGATCAGGGCCTTGGGCACGGACCCGCCGCCGCCGACCGCCACCTCGTCCAGCTTGCGCCCGATCGCCTCGAGATTGTCCTGCACCGAGCGCGACAGCCCGCCCAGATTGGCCTCGAGGGCGGCGAACCGCTCGCCGGACCGGCGCTCCTGTTCGGTGGTGCGCGCAGCCAGCTTTTCCAGTGCATCCTCGAAGGCGCGCATTGCCGGCACGGCGGCGGCACCGGGGCGCTCGACCTCGAGCTGCTGGAGCTTCTGGGCCAGCACTTCCTGGGTGCGACGGAGGCTGTCCAGCGCGGTTTCGGTGACCGGATCGGCGTCCTCGTTGGCGGCGCGCGGAAAGCTGGACTGAAGCTGGGTGGCAAAGGCCTGCAGCACGCCCGGATCGGGCTCGGTGCGCGCCACCGCCAGCTGCTCGACCTTGTTGGTCAGCACTTCCAGCAGCCGCACCATCTCCTGGTCGCGGCGGGCCAGCACCTCGCTGCGCGCGATCCAGGTCTCGAGGTCCACGCCCGGCGGCGCGTTCGCTGCGGTCGCAGTCGAGCCTGAGACGGAAGTGCGCGCCATCGTCGACCTGTCCTCGTCGGCGGGCCACCCCCCTGGCGCCCCGCCTGATCCTGCGGGGCATGCCCACGATTCGCGAGCCGAGCGCATACCCCTTCGGTGCACAAAGCGCGGGCAGGGTTAACCGCCGGTAAAGGGCGTTAACCATGACCGCCCTTGGCGACCATGGCGGTTGTGCAACACGGTCGCACCCACGGCCGCACCTTCACGTCACTGTCATCAAGACGTCACCCCGATGTCACCCGCGCGGCCTAGCGCTCGCCGCGACGGTTTTCCTGCGGGAAAACCATGACCCGGGGGACGTTCACATGATCCGCAGCACCCTTCTGACCGGCGTGGCCGGCATGGCGCTTTTCCTGTCGGCCGGCTCGGCCATCGCACAGGAGGCCGCCGATTCCGACGAGGAGCGCATCACCACCGCCGAGGAGATCGTGGTCACCGGCCGCATCGCCTATCGCAACCGGTCCGAGGAGACCGCGCCGATCCTGGAATACGGCCTCGACTATTTCCAGCGCTTCGAGCCGCTGACCGCCGGTGATGCGCTCAAGCGCGTGCCCAGCGTGTCCTTCCTGTCCGACATCAACGAGAGCGACGGGGTGCGCCTGCGCGGCCTCGATCCGGCCTACACCCAGATCCTGATCAATGGCGAGCAGGTGCCCGGTGCGGGTTCGGGCTCGGGCACGTTCGGCAACGGGGCCGAAGGCGCGTTTTTCGTCGATCGCATCCCGGCCGAGCTGATCGAGCGGGTCGAGATCGTGCGCGGTGCGTCGGCCAACCGGTCGGGCGACGCGGTGGCGGGCACCATCAACATCGTGCTGCGCGACGCCTTTGCGCTGGATGGCGGCTTTGTGCGCGCCGGGGTGCTGTACTGGCCCAACAGCGAGAATTTCGGCGAGACGCTGGGCGGTGTGTTCGGCACCGCCATCGGCGAGGGGCGCATCCTTTTGGGCGCCAACATGCAGGACCGCCACAATCCCAAGGACAAGTTCTCGGCCCGGTTTGCCGCGCCGGGTGCGCCGCTGGACAATATCGAGGACCAGACCGACGTCCGCGACGGCACCGACTATGCGGCCAATTTCGCCTTCGAGCACCCTTTTGCGGGCGGCGAGCTGGCCCTGGACGGCTTTTTCGTCCGAACCGACCGCACCGAGGACGAGGACTCGATCGAGTTCCGCCAGGGCATCCGCAACGACGCCAACCTGCTGACGATCAACGACAACAATGTCGAGATCGAGCAGACCTCGGTGTCGCTGAACGCTGAATACGAGGTCGAGCTGTTCGGCGGCGAGACCGAGTTCCGCGTTGGCTATGCCACCTTCGACAACAGCGAGATCGAGTTCGAGGACGAGATCGAGTTCCTGCGCGACGCCGTGCCCTTCCCCGAGGGCGACCGCTATACCGGCGAGGACTTCAGCCTGGACATCCAGGACACCGAATGGACCGTGAAGCTGAACCACGAGGCCGAGCTGGAAGGCTTTGACGTCGAGTTCGGCATCGACGCCCAGACCCGCACCCGCGACAGCCTGGTGCAGGAACGCGCGCCGCGTATCCGCGTCAACCTGCCGGCCGGCTTTGTGGCCCGGGGCGCCTTCCCCACCGGCGCCACCCTGCCGCCCGAAGCCGCCTTCTCGCCGGTGACGGGCGGTGACCTGACCATCGAGCGCCGCCGCTTCGACCCGTTCGTGATGTTCTCGGGCGAGACCGAGAACGAGGTCATCGACTGGGAGGTGGGCCTGCGGCTCGAAACGACGACCCTGGACATCACCGACCGCACGGTCGGCGCCCAGGGCCGCAGCGTGTCGTATGAAAACGTGCTGCCGTCGGTGAACCTGCGCTGGAATGCCAGCGACAATGACCGCTTCCACCTGTCGGTGGCGCGCACCCTGCGCAATCCGTCCTTCTCGTTCCTGTCGCCCGCGACGCTCGAGGCCGAGCTTGGCGACAACGATTTCCGCGGCAATCCCGAGCTGGAACCCGAGACCGCCAACGGCCTCGATGTCGGCTATGAGCGGCGCGTCGGCGAGGTCGGCGTGGTCGGCGTCAATGTCTTCTATCGCCAGATCGACAATCTGATCGAGGTATTCTCGACCGGCGTGGTCGGCAGCGAGGGGCCGGGCACCTTCGTCTATTCGGCGCGCAACACCGGCGACGGCGAGGTGATGGGCATCGAGTTCGACCTGTCCACCCCGCTGTCCGCCATCGGCCTGCCGGACACCGGCGTATTCCTGAACTATTCGTGGCTGGACTCCAGCGTCAACGACGAGTTCGGCGAGCGGCGCTTCAACGACCAGGTCGATTTCGTGCTGAATGTCGGTTTCATCCACGAGATCACCGCCACCGGCTCGGCCTTCGGCGTCACCTACCGCGAACAGGGCAGCGCCTTCTCGCGGGTGCTGGGCCAGGAAATCACCACCACCTATGGCGGCGACCTGGAAGTGTTCGTCGAGCAGGCCATCGGCGACAGCTTCACGGTCCGCCTGACCGGCTCGAACCTGCTGGACTCGTCCAAGGACGAGACCTTCGACAACTTCGTCACCGCCGCCGACCAGCGCGCGCGGGCCTTTGACGAGTTCGAGTTCGAATCCGAAACCGCCGGCCCGATCTTCCAGCTGATCGGCCGCTACGCGTTCTGATCGGCGCGGGCGCCCGGGCAGACGCGCCGGGCACCCTTAAGCACAGGCGAGGGGGCACGGGCCACGCCGTGTCCCCTTTCGTGTTCGCGACGATGCCCCCTTGGACGTCAGGCCGGCGGATCGCGCCGCAGCGCCTTCAGCCGATACAGCGCCTCCAGCGCCTCGCGCGGGGTCAGGGTGTCGGGGTCGATGGTGTCCAGCACCGCCTCGACCTCGGCCAGGCGGCGGGTGTCCTCGCGTTCCTCGGCGGCCGCGAACAGCGGCAGGTCGTCGGTGAAATCCACCACGCGCCGCCCTCCGCCTGCCCGCTCCAGCCGTGCCAGCACAGCCTGCGCGCGCGTCACCGCCCGCCGCGGCAGCCCGGCCAGACGGGCCACCTGCACCCCGTACGAGCGATCCGCCGGCCCGGCCTGGACGTCGTGCAGGAAGATCAGCTCGCCATTCCACTCGCGCGCACGCAGCGAGACATTGGCACAGTGCGCCAGCCGCCCGTCCAGCGCGGTCATCTCGTGATAATGGGTGGCGAACAGGGCCCGCGCGCCATTGACCTCGTGCAGGTGCTCGGCGGCGGCCCACGCAATGGCCAGGCCGTCATAGGTGGCCGTGCCGCGTCCGATCTCGTCCAGCACCACCAGCGCGCGCGGGCCGGCCTGCTGCAGGATGGCAGCGGTCTCGACCATTTCGGTCATGAAGGTCGAGCGCCCCCGCGCCAGGTCGTCCGACGCCCCCACGCGTGAGAACACCCGGTCGACCACGCCCAGCGTGATCCCCGCCGCCGGTACGTGACAGCCCGCCTGGGCCAGGATCGCCGCCAGCGCCACCTGCCGAAGGAAGGTGGACTTGCCGGCCATGTTCGGCCCGGTGACGATGGTCAGGCGCGCGCCCGCCGCTCCGTCGGCGTCCAGCGCCACATCGTTCGGGGTGAAGGCCCGCCCCTCGCGCGCCAACGCCGCCTCGACCACCGGATGGCG
>DBAV01000257.1:25653-25863 GCA_002291875.1 Hyphomonadaceae bacterium UBA1001 | reverse complement strand
TTCGGCCCTGCGCAGGATCTGCAGGGTCATCAGCGTGCGCACCCCGCCCCCATCCGGCGCCAGGATGCGCTTGGGCGTGCGCGCGAAAAGGTGCTCGTCACGCGTGCGTGGCATCGTCCCCTCGCGATTCAGGCACCCCGGCCCCCCGGTCCCGCACCCATAGCGTCTGGAACCGGCCACGTCACCCGCGCGGCTTGGCGCGCAGGGTCG
>DBAV01000257.1:0-25331 GCA_002291875.1 Hyphomonadaceae bacterium UBA1001 | reverse complement strand
CGCGGCTTGGCGCGCAGGGTCGGCTGTGCAGTGGCGGGGTCGTCGGGCCAGACATGGCGCGGATAGCGGCCGCGCATCTCGGATTTCACCTCGGCATAGGTGCCGCGCCAGAAACCCGGCAGGTCGCGCGTGGTCTGGATCGGCCGCCCGGCGGGCGACAGCAGGCGCAGGGTCAGCGGCGCCCCGCCCGGCAGACATGGATGGCTGGCCAGCCCCAGCACCTCCTGAAGGCGTACATCGACGGCCGGCGCCTGGGGGCTCTGCCAGTCGATCGCATGGGCCGCCCCGGCCGGAGAGGTCCAGGTCACGGGGGCTTCGCGCGCCAGCCGGCGGACCTGGTCGTGATCCAGCAGCGCCTCCAGCGCGCGGACCTGTTCGGCGCCCGTGAACGGCCCGCCGCGCGTGCCGCCTTCGGTCAGTGTCTCCAGCCACACATGCGGGTCGCTGCACAGGCTCTCGGGGGTCAGCGCGGGCCAGCCTGCCCCGGGCCGGGCGGCGCGCAGCGCGGCCACCCGCGCGATCAGGGCCAGGGCTTCGGGCGCCCAGCCCTGCCAGCCGCCAGCGACCGCCTCGGCCAGGGCCTCCAGCAGGCGTTCCGGTGACGGCCGGGGCAAGGGGGTTTCGCTCACCTTCAGCCGTCCCAGCCAGGTCACGCGGCGCGCCTTGACCGCCAGCGTGCCGGACTCGACGCTGACGGCCTCCTCGTGGCGTGCATGCGCGCGCAGATGGTCTTCGAGGTCGGCGTCAGACAGGGCGGCCGCAGCGGTGATGCGGGCGCTCTGGGCAGCGCCGGTCAGATCGGCGACGCAGATCCATCGTTCGCGGGCCAGGGGCGAGGTGTCCTCGACCTGCGCCGCGCGGCCCACCGCCAGCGCAAAACCCCCCGGCCGGTCGCCGACCGCACGGCCCACCCGCTCGGTGAACACCTGCGCCAGGATGCGGCCCGCCGCTTCGGGTACGATCGGCTCGCGCGGGTCGGCGCCGGCGGCCCGGGCCCAGCGATCGGACTGGTCGCGCACCGCGCGGGCGCGGGCGCTGCGGTCCTCGCCCAGGCCCCTCAGCCGCAGGGACAGGTCGTCCCCGCGTCCCCCCAGGCCCGGCTCGCCGATCAGGGCGGCCAGCCAGGCAGCGGTCCGCCCCAGCCCGGAAGGCACGGCGGCCAGCACCATGGCGGCCAGCCGCGGCGCCAGCGGCAAGGCGGCGATCGCCTGACCCAGGGGGGTCAGACGCCCGTCGCCATCGCGCGCACCCAGGCTTTCCAGTGTCTGCACGGCCAGCGTCCAGGCCGGCCCGGGCGGGGGATCCAGCCAGTCCAGTGCCGCCGGGTCGGCCACGCCCCACCCCGCCAGGTCCAGCGCCAGCCCGGCCAGATCCGCCTCCTTGATGGCAGGCGGGTCGAACGGGGCCAGCGCCCGGGTCTCGCCCTCGGCCCACAGCCGGATGCACACGCCCGGTGCCACACGCCCCGCGCGCCCCGCCCGCTGGGTGATGGCGGCCTGGCTGGCGCGCACGGTCTCGAGCCGGGTCAGGCCGGTGGCCGGCTCGAAGCGCGGGCGGCGCGAGAGGCCCGCATCGATCACCACGCGCACATCATCCAGGGTCAGGCTGGTTTCGGCGATGGCGCTCGAGAGCACCACCTTGCGCCGGCCCGCCGGTGCGAGGGCGATGGCACGGTCCTGGGAGGCCGGATCGATGCTGCCGTGCAGGCGGTGCAGGTCGGTTTCGGGCGGCAGTACGCCCTCGAGCCGCCGCGCCACCTGCTCGATCTGGGCCCGTCCGGGCAGGAAGCACAACACCCCGCCCGCCTCCGTCGCAAGTGCGTGGAGGATGGCGGCGGCCATGGCGTCCTCGATGCGCTGGCCGGCGGATGGCGGCCGATAGCGGACGTCGACCGCAAACAGCCGCCCGGCGCTCTCGTGGATGGCCGCGTCGCCCAGCACGCGCGCAAACCCCTCGGCGGCCAGGGTGGCCGACATGGCGACCAGCCGCAGATCCTCACGCAGCCCGGCCTGGGCATCGCGGGCCAGCACAATCCCCAGATCGCCCTCGAGCGAGCGTTCGTGCACCTCGTCGAACAGCACCAGTCCGACGCCCTCCAGCGCCGGATCGGCCAGCAGGCGGCGGGTGAACACGCCCTCGGTCACGACCTCGATGCGGGTCTGCGGACCGGTGCGCGCCTCGAACCGTACCCGATAGCCCACGGTCTGGCCGACCTGTTCATCCAGCAGCGACGCCATGCGGGCGGCGGCCTCGCGCGCGGCCACCCGGCGCGGCGCGAGCATGATGATACGCCGCCCCTCCAGCCAGGCCTCGTCGCGAAGGGCCAGCGGCAGCAGGGTGGACTTGCCTGCCCCCGGCGGAGCGACGACCACGGCGTTGCGCCCCTGTGCCAAGGTCTGGCGCAGTGCCGGGACGATGGCCATGACCGGCAGATCGGGAAGGTCGGGCATGGCCTGCGCGGTGGCGGCCTGCGGGCTTGCGGTCAAGGCCTCAGCTTGGCTGGAAGCCGACCAGCCCCAGGCGCGAGCACACCAAGGCGACGGCGACACCAGCCCCCCCGATACGCGCCCTGCGCCATCCCGGGCAAGCTTATGCCGGAATGCCCCCATGACGAAAGCGGGAAGCCGGCCCTGCGGGGTGGCTGCGTGTCACCGGGGGGCCTGAGACCGGCGCACGGCGGTGTCCAGCGCCGACAGGAACCGCGAGCGGTCGGCGGCGGAGAACGGCCTTGGCCCGCCTTGGCCTTCGCCAAAGGACCGCAGGTGCTCCATCAGGGCCCGCTGGGCCAGGGCCGAGCCGATCGAGGCCTGGGTGAAGGCCTGGCCGTTCGGTGCGATCGCTGCCGCGCCGGCCTTCAGTGCCCGGTCGGCCAGCGGGATGTCGTTGGTAACCACGATGTCGCGCGCCTGCAGGCGACCGGCAATCCAGTCATCGGCTGCATCGGGGCCGGCCGCGACCTGTGTGAAGTGGATGTCGGGCGGGGTGCGGATGAAGGCGTTGGCGACCACCTCGACCCGGCACCCCGTGCGTCGGGCCACCCTGTACACCTCTTCCTTCACCGGACAGGCGTCTGCGTCGACATAGATGCACGGACGGGCCGCAGGGTCGGATGGCATGGCCAGCCCGTGCCGGGCGTTGCATGCACGGTCAAGCCGAGGGGGTGGTGACGGGCCCTTCCATTCATTCAACAGCCGTCATCCCGCCCGGAGCGCAGCGCAGGGCCGGGACCTATCCACCACGTTTGCGGGGCTGGGTCCCGGATACGCGTTCGCGATGCTCACCCGTTCCGGGATGCCGGTGCGGTTCATTGAAGGATGGTGGCGCGGTTGTTGTGCAGGGTCAGGCCCGGACCACCGTACGCACGCGCTGGACGAAGGGGCCGACGCCGGTGCCGCCGAGGTCGGTCTGGAAGTCGCGGATGACGCCCGCCCTGTCGACCGCCAGATAGCTGGGCACCCAGCTCATGCGCCAGTCGCGATAGGCCGCGCTGTCATCGTCCAGAGCCACCGGAAACGACCAGCCGCGCTCGCGGAAGAAGGCCGGCACCGAGCCCCAGCGCCCGAACCGGCCGCGGGTGTGGATGCCGAGGAAGGCGATCCGTTCGGCCCTGAGGATCTGGGCCAGCTGGGCGGTGGCGCCGGCATCGGCCAGACAGTCCGGGCACCACAGGCCCCAGAACAGCACCACCAGCGGCCGACCCGCATAATCGCCGGACCGGGCGCGCCCGCCATCGGGCGTGGGCAGGTCGAAGGCTGGCGCGGCCTGCCCCACCAGCGGGTGGACAGATGGGCGGCGTGATTGCGCCGCGGCCGGGGGGCCAAGCAGGGCCGAGGCGGTGGCCACGGACATGGCGGATGCGGCGGCGGCCGCGGCGGCACTGGTCAGCACACGGCGACGGTCGGTAATGAGAGGCGTTGTCATGGACACAGCTTTGCGCGGTTGGGGCGCGCTGTCGATCAGGTTTTCTCAACCCAGCAGCGCGTTGAGCGCCGCTGGGGCACCAGACGTCCGCGCAGGGCCCGTGCCGCGCCGCCTGCCCGGTCGCGCCAGCGGGTCTCGAGCGTGGTGATCTGCTCCCACCGGCGCAGCGCGGGCGCCAGCACGCGCGCAAAGGCGGGCGCCGCGTCAGACGCCATGACGCTGTCGAGGCCGCGCATCACCAGCGAGCGCACCACCCCGTGGGCGGCCACCCCGTGCAGCCTGTCCTCGGTGGCGTTGGCCCACAGGCGCTTGGTTGACGCCGCACCCGTGCCCAGATCGACCCGCGACCACCCTTCGGCGGCCCCGGCCCGCGCGATCTCGGCCAGCAGCAGATGGCCCGGCGAATAGCGCGCGGCCCATGGGTCGAACACCGGCAGCCAGGAATGATAGATGCCGTTCTCGCTCAGGCCGAACTCCCAGGCGGCGGCGCGCCCGCCCAGGTCCAGCCGGCTGGTGACGCCCCCGAGCGCACCCTCGCCCTCGCGCAGGTCCTCCATCATCGCCATTACCCAGCGGGTCTCGAACAGGTCGTGACGGCCGGTGGCGCGATACTGCGCGCGCTTGCGGGCGATGAGCAGGTCCCAGTCGCGGCGGCGGGGGCTGCGCTGGCGCGCAATGGTGCCTTCCTCGCGCAGGGCCAGCCGCCCGCGCCGTGAAAGCTGGCGCACAAAGTCCGGCTCGGCTGCGCGCCGGTCCTGCCAATAGGCCTCGACCCCGGCCGCCAGATCCACGATCCAGGCCGGGTGGCGGCGGACGTCGATGCGGTTGAACACGCCGCCACGCGGCGCGGCGGCGGTAAAGCTGAAGGCCGGCAACCCTGCCCGGCGCACCACCGTGACCAGGTCCACCGCCTCGCCCGGCAGCACCACGGGCCCGTGCGCGTCGGCCAAGGGCGCACCCAGCGGACGGGCGCGACCGCCGGGGCGGCACTGGAAGGGCAGGAAGCCGACCACGCGGCCGTGCCGCTCGATCACCGCCACCCGCGCGCAGGGGGCATGGCGCCCGGCGATCATCAGGAACTCGAACGAGAAGAAGGGCGAGGCGTGGGCCGGGTCGCCCGCACGGGCGAAGTCCCAGACCGCGCGCTCGGAGGGCCCCATTTCGTGCGGGGCGATGATCCTGACATCCAGGTCGCAGTCCACCATCGCGATCCCCGATCCTGCCTGTCCCGTATTGCGGCACCCAGCGCGCCTGCGGGGGGAATCGTGCACGAGGGGTGCCGCCGCCCGGCCCGCGGGGCGCAAAAGGAGCGCGGGGCGCGCGCGGGCGCTCAGTCGGCGAACGAGGCGAAGGGGTCGCGGGCGTCGCGTTCGTCCAGGCCCAGCACGCCGAAACTGCGCACCATGTGCTCGGGCAGCGGGGCGACGGCCTGCATGCGCCCCCCGCGGGGGTGGGGAATGTCCAGCGCACGGGCATGCAGGTGCAGGCGGTTTTCCAGCCCGCCGGGCACCTCGCGGTCACAGCGGTATTTCGGATCGCCGATGATGGAATGGCCGATCTCGGCCATGTGGAAGCGCAGCTGGTGGGTGCGCCCGGTCACCGGCCGCAGCGCCATCCAGGCCGCGCGCTGGCCGGCATTGGACACCGTCGTATAGTCGGTGACGGCGAACTGGGCGCCCTCGTCCTGCTGCAGGCAGCGGCGCACGGTTTCCTGGTCGGCCTCGCCGCGGCCGCCGACCTTGCGCATCCAGCCGCGGATCTGCCCCGCTGGCGGTCGCGGCGCACCCAGCACCAGCGCCCAGTACACCTTGACCACCTCGCGCGTGCGGAAGGCCTGCGACAGGAAGGCGGCGGCGTCGGGCGTGCGGCCCAGCACCAGCACCCCCGAGGTGTCCCGGTCCAGGCGGTGCACCAGGCGCGGCCGGTGATCGAGGTCGAACATCAGCGCGTCCAGCAGCCGGTCGATGTGCTGGGCCGTCCGGGTGCCGCCCTGGGTGGCCAGGCCATGCGGCTTGGCCAGCACCAGCACGTGCTCGTCGCGGTGCAGCACCAGCGAGCGGGCCAGCGCGATGTCTCGATCGGAAAGGTTGGGCCGCCGCTCGCCCTGTGCGGGGATGTCGGGCAGAGGCGGCACGCGCACCACCTGGCCCGGAACCACGCGGTCGGACGCCCTTACGCGCGCGCCATCGACCCGCACCTGGCCGGTGCGGATCATCTTCTCGACCTGGCCCTGGGTCAGCTGGGGAAAGGTGCGGCGAAACCAGCGGTCGATGCGCACCTCGCCGTCGGCATCGCTGATCGGGATGGTCTGGACCTGTTTCATGCAGTGGCCCCCGGGGACGGCGTTCCGGCGATGGCGCGGCGCACGCCCGACCAGGCGCGCAGGACAGGGCGCTCGAACAGACGGTGGATCGCCCACGACACCGCAATGGCCACCGCCAGCATCAGGGCCCACCAGCCGGGATTGTCGATACCCCCCGGCAGTGCGAACGGCGCAGCCAGCCTTGCCAGCGCGGCGAACACGGGCACATGCACCAGATAGAGGGCATAGGACCAGTCACCCAGCGCCACCAGCGGCCGCGCCGCCCTGAGGCGTCCGCGCAGGTCGATCGCCCCGACCGCCAGCACCAGCAGGAAGGACGCGCCGCCGAACCAGGCCACCCGTTTCAGGGTGTCGGTGAAGGCCGCATCGGGCGCCCCCGCATGCAGCGCGCCGGCCGTCACAAAGGCCGCCACCGCCGCCACCAGCAGCCAGGGCGCGAGCGCGAACACGAGCCGCGTCCGAGCCAGCCACGCCGCCAGACAGCCCAGCAGGAATTCAAAGGTCAGGGCGCTGGCCACAACGCGCAGCTCGGGACTGCCGCTGCCCTGCCCGATGCCCAAGAGCACCATCGCACCGACCGCCGCCGCCCACAGCGCCAGCCCGACCGGCAACAGCACCCGCGGCAACACCAGCAGCACCGCGAACACCACATAGAACCACATCTCGTGGACCAGGGTCCAGCCGACTGCCAGCAACGGCTCTCGCGTGTCCGGCCACAACAGGAACGAGCGCAGCAAATCGGGGCTCTGGCCGATGCTGGCGAACACCCATTCGGGGCGCACCATCCACACCGCCGCCACCGGAACCAGCACCAGCCACCACAGCGAGTAGATCCGCACCGCCCGCGTCGCCAGGAAGGCCGCGGCGGCACGCGGTCCGCGCGGTGTGCCCAGCGTGGTGTGAACCATCACAAAGCCCGAGATCACGAAGAACAGATCGACCCCGGCAAAGCCCAGCCGCGCCCATTCGGCCATCACATCGCCGCCCAGGAAGCGGGCGTCCAGGCTGTCGATGTGGGCAATGGCGACCGCCAGGGCCGCCAGTCCGCGCAGGGCCTGGATGCCGTCGAGCCTGGCTGGCGGGTCTGCGGTCACCGCGGGTATCTCCCCTGTCCCCGGTCACCGCGCGGCGCCGGGTGGGACGGGCGGTGGCCTGCCCCGTCAGGGCTCAGGCCAGTCGCTGGCCCATGTCCTTGCCGGCGGTGTCGATCAGCGCCTTGTGGCGCTTTGCATCGAGGTTGTCGACCAGCAGCCGCTCGGCAGCGGCCACCGCGGCCTCGGCAGCGGCAGCGCGCACATCGGCGGCCGCCTGCGCCTCGGCGCGGGCGATCCGGTCCTCGGCAGCGCGGGTCCGGCGGGCGATGGTGTCCGCCATGCTGGCGCGGGTCTCGGCCATCAGGGCGTCGGCGTCACGTTTGGCCTGGGCAACGATCTGGTCCGCCTCGCGGCGGGCCTCTTCCTCGCGGGCGCGAAAGCTGTCGCGCAGGGCCTGAGCCTCCTCGCGCAGGCGGCGGGCCTCGTCGAGCTCGCGGCGGATGCCCTCGGCGCGGTCGTCCAGCGCCTTGACGATCAGCCGCCAGCCACCGGCATAGCCGACCAGGCCGATGAAGATCGCAAGGCCGACCAGGCCCCAGAACCGCGAATCGAAAAACGACTCGCCCTCGGCGGCCAGCGCCGCGGGGGCGAGTGCGATTGCCGCACCCAGCGCCACGCCGGTGCGGAAGAAGGTGGTGCGGGTCATGCGGGCTCTCCGCGGACCAGGCCGACCGCGCGTTCGGCGGCCTCGTCCGACACGGTCACATCGGCGATCCGTGCCACGATGGCGCGGGCGGTGTCGACGGCGGCCTCGCGCGCGGCATGGGTGTTGGCCTCGCGCGAGCGGGCGATGCGGTCCTCGGCGGCAGCCAGGCGAGCGGCCAGGTCGGCCTCGAGCGCCTCGCGCTCGCGCTGGCTTTCCGCCGCCAGGCGGGCGCGGGTCTCGGCCGCCAGCGACCGCGCGGCGGTGCGTGCGGCCCCGACGGCCTTCTCGTGTTCGGCAGCAGCGGCCTGGGCCTCGTCATTGAGGCGACGGGCGTTGGCCAGATCGTCGGCGATCCGCTTGTCCCGGGCGTCCATCACGTCGGTGATGCCGGGCGCGAACACCTTGGACACCAGCCAATAGAGCAGGCCAAAGGACAGCGCGAGCCAGAACACCTGGCTCGCGAACCAGCTCAGGTCGAACTGTGGCAGCCCGGCCGAGGCCGCGGGCTCTGCGGCCACGACCGCGGTTTGCGCACCGCTCAGCACGTCCAGCAACACGATCTCATACTCCCGGTGTCGTCAGTCGCGCGGCGCGCCCTGCCCGGCAGAACACGGTGCGCCGCGGGCCATGATGGCTCAGACGAACAGGATCACCATGGCGACCACGAAGCCGAACAGGCCGGCCGCTTCGGCAAGGCCCGCGCCGATCAGCAGGCGGGGAAACTGGGCATCGGCCGCCGACGGGTTGCGCAGCGCGCCTTCCAGATACTTGGCGAAGATGTTGCCCACGCCCAGCGCGGCGCCGAGCAGCGCAAGGCAGGCGAGGCCGGCGCCGATGTACTGGCCCATTTCCGCAAACGGTTCCATTTCGATTCACTCCTGGTTTTGGTCCGGTTGGTTGGTTGGTTTTCGACGGCCACCGGGCGGCGACCGACGATTCAATCCGCCTCAATGGTGGTCGTGGACCACCTCGCTGAGGTAGATGCAGGTGAGGACGGCGAAGAGATAGGCCTGCAGGGCCTTGACCAGCACTTCCAGCGCCACGACCGCGACCACGCCCAGCAGCGGGAAGATCGCCAGTGCGCCCAGCGCCGTGCCGGTGCCGATCAGCGTCGCGACAAAGCCGGCGAACAGCTTGAGCATGACGTGGCCCGCCAGCATGTTGGCGAACAGACGCACACCGAGGGTGAAGGGCCGCAACAGGAACGAGATGAACTCGATCACCCAGATGAAGGGCACCATGTAGAACGGCAGGCCCGGCGGCGCGAACATGCCCACAAAGCCCAGCGGCCCCTTCTTGGCGATGCCGACCGACACCACGATCACGAACACCAGCACGCCCAGGGCCAGCGTCACCGACAGATGGCTGGTGGTGGTGAAGAAGTATGGAAAGAGCCCGAGGAAATTGGCGAACAGGATGAACAGGAACAGCGTCAGGACCAGCGGGAAGAAGGCCATGCCGTCCTCGCCGACCACATCGCGCACGGTCGAGCGGATCGCCCCCACCAGAACTTCGGCCACCGACTGCATCCGCGTGGGCACCAGGTCCCCGCGCAGCCCGAACCACATCACCGCACTGACCGCCGCCACCGCGACGAACATGAAGAGCGCCGAGTTGGTGAAGGACAGGTCGACCCCCGCAACTCCGAACTCGAAGATGCGCTGAAGCTCGAACTGCTTCATCGGGTCGTTGGAAACGTACACGCTCACCGTCCGTTGTCATCGCCCGGCGTGTCGCGCTGCGTGCGCGCCCCCGCCCGGGCCATCATCACCATGCCGAGACCGAAACCGGCGAACACGCCGGCAATCAGCCCCCACGGCGTGGTGTCGAAGACGCGGTCCACCAGAAAGTGGCCCGCGAGGCTTCCGACCGCCACCGCCGTCAGAAATTCGCTCAGGATCCGCCAGGCCTGTCGCTGGCCGCGCTGCGCTTCCCGTGCCGCAGAGCCGGGCTGGCGTCTGGCGCGCTCGTCCTCGATTGCCTGCAATCGAGCGCTCACCGCGTCCAGTCGTGCCCGTTCCGCCTGCTCGCCACCGTCATGGTCCGGATGATTCCTGTCGGACATGACCGCCCCTGCGAACGCCGTGCGCTATAGGGATGCGCCGGGATGGGGTCAACACCGCCCCCGCACCCGCGCCCGGGGCGGCGATCACGCAGGCGTCACCGACGGCCTCAGTTCAGCGCCTCGTTCAGCCGCACGGTCATGTTCTCGACGGTGTAGCGCTGGTTGTTGGGCGGGCGGAACACCGTGCCGTCGATGATGATGGTCGGCGTGCCCGAGATCTGGAACTGTTCGACCCCCTTGCGCTCGACCTCGGCCATGCGGCGCTGCGCCTCGGGATCGCGCAGGCAGGTGTCGAACGCCTGGCGCTCCATGCCGGCCTGGCGTGCCACACCCCACAGCTCTTCGAGCGCGCCGCCGGTCATCGACGCCTGCAGGATGGCGTTCTGACGCTCGAACAGCATGCCGATGATCTCGTAATAGCGCTCGGCATTGCCGCCGGCGGCGCACCGCGCGATCATGAAGCCCGCGCTGGCGATCTCGGCCGGCGGGGTGCGGAACTCGCGCATCACATAGCTGACACGGCCGGTGTCGATGAAATCGCGCTTGATGGTCGGGAACACGTCGCGGTGGAACTCGGCGCAGTGTCCGCAGGTGGTCGAGGCATATTCGATGATCTGGACCGGCGCCTGGGGGTTGCCGAGAACGATGTCGCCGTCGGACGCCCCGGCAGCGGGCTGGCAGGCCCCCAGCACCACGGCGGCAGCAGCGATCACGGCAAGGGCGATACGGCGGGTGGTCTTCATCGGCACACTCCTGGTCGGCCTTCGGGCCGCATATCCTGCTCGCGCCCATAGCGCTCCGCACGCCGCATGGGGAGACACCGACTGCGCCGCCCTTCGAGCCCGCGTTTCCGGGACGGGCGTGCGGCTAATCGGGGCCTGGCGGGGGGCGGCGGCCCAGGCGCGCGCGTGCCATGGCGCGCCCATAGGCCATCAGCGCCTCGGCCAGGGCGGCATCCGACAGGCCGGGGATCTCCGCGCGAAGGCGCGCTTCGCCCGCGGCATCCAGCTCGGGCGGCAGCGGCACCGGGCGCCGCGTGCCGGCCGGGCGCACGGCCCCCTGCACGATCGCCAGGCGCGCGATCCGGCCCGGTCCGGCAAACGCCGCCAGCCTTTCCAGAAGGGCGTCATGCTCGTGCAGCACGATCGGCGCGGCAGCCGGCGACACCCGCAGGGTCAGCGTCGCGCCCTGGCGTTCGCGCGAAAGCTTTTCGGGGCTGCACAGCGGCGCCAGCTCGGCGCCCACGATTTCGGACCACATGGCGCGGATGGATTCGATGCCCCGCCCCGGCCGAACGCCCGCCGCTCGCATGGCCTGACGGACCATCCGGCCCAGCTGTTGCCCCGGAGGCCGCACGGGGCGTGCGCGCAGTGCCTCGAGCGCTGCGCGCGCCTGTGCCTCATCATCGCGCCGCATCCGCGCCGCCCGCACCGCCGCCATGTCCGCTGGCCGCGCGCGCAGTCCCGCCAGACGCGCCCGCGCCTGGGCTTCGGCGGTTTCGGGGTCGTCGGGGGCATCGTCCTGGGGCGCCATGGCGCCATTGACACCCGCGCCTGCGACCGCGCAAGCACGCGATGATGACCCGCCGCCAGCGGATCCGCGCCGCTTTGCTGACCTGGTATGATTCCCATGCGCGCACCCTGCCCTGGCGGGTGGCGCCGGACGATCCGCGCGTGCCCGATCCCTATGCGGTCTGGCTGTCCGAAGTGATGCTGCAGCAGACCACGGTGGCTGCCGTGGCGCCGCGGTTCGAGCGCTTTGTGGCGCGCTGGCCGACCGTCGAGGCGCTGGCCGCAGCGCCGGCCGAGGTGCTGATGGCCGAGTGGGCCGGGCTGGGATATTACGCGCGGGCGCGCAATCTGCACGCCTGCGCCAAAGCGGTGGCGGAAAGGGGCGGTTTTCCGCGCACGCTGGAGGGACTTCAGGCCCTGCCCGGCATCGGCGCCTATACCGCGCGGGCCATTGGAGCGATTGCCTTCGGTCTGGAAGTGACCCCAGTCGATGGCAATATCGAGCGTGTCACCGCCCGCCTCGAGGCGATCACCGATCCCCTGCCCGGCGCCCGGCCCGTGATCGCGGACGCGGTGCGCACCCTCTTCGACGATGGCCCGCGTCCCGGGGACACCGCCCAGGCGCTGATGGATCTGGGGTCGGGCGTGTGCGTGCCCCGCGCGCCGCGCTGTGGCGCGTGTCCGTTGCTGGGGGACTGCCAGGGGGCCGGCAAGGGGCTGGCGGCAGCGCTGCCGGCCCGAGCGCCCAAGGCCGTGCGCCCGTCGCGACACGGCCTTGCATGGGTCGCCACCCACAAGGACAGGGTGTTTCTCGAGCTGCGCCCGCCGACGGGCCTTCTGGGCGGCACGCTGGCGCCGCCGACCAGCCCCTGGGTCGAGGGCGGCCCGTGCGACGCCGCACCCCCCTTTGCCGGCAGCTGGCGGCCGGTCGGCACGGTGGTGCACGTGTTCACCCATTTCCGGCTGACGCTGGACGTCATGACCGCCGCGGTCGTACCGCAGGCGCTGGCGGGGCGCGCCGGCCAGTGGGTCGAACGCTCCGGGCTGGATGGATGCGGGGTGGCCACGGTCTTCCGCAAGGCGCTGGCGCTGGTGCCCGAGGCCTGAGGCGCCCACCGGCGCGCGGGTCTCAGCCCTGGGGCGGGCTGGCGGCGTCCGCCCGGCGCAGCGTCTGGCGCAGCGTGTCGATCGATTGCGGCCCGTCGGGTCCGGCAAAGGTCCAGAAGGTCCAGCCATTGCAGGATGGAACGGCCTGCAGCAGGGCGCCCACGCGGTGGATCGAGCCTGCGATCTCGCCCGCGGCGATCGAGCCATCGGCCCGCACGATCGCCCTGTGGCGCCCGCAGGCCGACACCAGCGCGTCACCGGGCGACAACAGGCCCTCCTCGACCAGGCGGCCAAAGGCGATGCGCGGTTCCTCGCGGCGTGAACGCACCGTCTCCAGCCCGTCCTCGGGCAGCATCCGCGCAGCTTCGACGCGGGCGCGGGCGTGGGCCATGTACTGGCCGTCGCGCTCGATCCCGACAAAGCGGCGGCCCAGCCGGCGCGCCACCACGCCGGTGGTGCCAGTGCCACAGAACGGGTCCAGCACCACGTCGCCAGGGCGCGATGTGGTCACCAGCACGCGATGCAGCAGGCTCTCGGGCTTTTGGGTGGGGTGCAGCTTGCGCCCGTCGTCGTCCTTGAGGCGTTCGGCACCCGTGCACAGCGACAGCGTCCAGTCCGAGCGCATCTGGACGTCGTCGTTCAGCACCTTGGCGGCCTCATAGTTGAAGGTGGGCCGGCCCTCCTTGGATCGGGCCGCCCAGATCATCGTCTCGTGGGCGTTGGTAAAGCGGGTGCCGCGGAAATTGGGCATCGGGTTGGTCTTGCGCCAGACCACGTCGTTCAGGATCCAGAAGCCCAGGTCCTGCAGGATGGTGCCGACCCGGAAGATGTTGTGATAGCTGCCGATCACCCACAGCGCGCCGTCCGGCTTGAGGATGCGCCGGCACTCGATCAGCCAGCCCCGGGTGAAGGCGTCATAGGTCGCAAAGTCCAGGAACTTGTCCCAGTCGTCGTCCACACCGTCGACCACGCTCTCGTCGGGCCGGCGCAGTTCGCCGCCCAGCTGAAGGTTGTAGGGCGGGTCTGCAAAGACGATGTCCGCGCTGGCACTGGGCAGGGTCGGCAGCACGGCCAGGCAGTCGCCATGGATCATGCGCACATCGGCCTCGGGCGCCGGCTCGGCGGCGATCCGCCCCAGCGCGCCGCTGGCGGCACCGGATGGCGGCGCATCCGGGTCCACCAGGGACAGGTGCATGGCGCGGGCTGTGGACATGGACGCTCCCCCAGGACGCGACCATCTGCGCGCCCCTTGGTTACGGATGCGTGAAGCCCCAGGGACACGGGCCTTCGGGCCCGCATCGCAGCAATGGAGCGCCGGCAAGCGCGCGGTCCAGGGGGCTCAGCCCGCCCAGTCGGGCCTGCGGCGGCCCAGGAAGGCGGCCAGTCCCTCGCGGCCCTCGTCGCTGGCGCGGCGGGCGGCGATGCGCCGGGCGGTGTCGGACGACAGGCCCGGCTCGATGCGCCGATGCGCCAGATCGTGCACCAGCCGCCGCGCATCGGCCACCGCACCGGGTGCGGCGTGCATCATCGCATCGGCGATGCGCGCCATCGCGGCATCGAGGCCCGCTTCGTCAGCCACGATTTCGGACACCAGGCCAAGGCGCAGCGCCTCTTGCGCGCCAAAGACCTGGCCGGTGGCGAACAGGCGGCGCGCCGCGCGCGGGCCGATGGCGTCGATCACATAGGGCGAGATGGTGGCCGGGGTCAGGCCCAGCCGCACCTCGGAAAAGCGGAACTGGGCCCCCTCGGTTGCCACCGCATCGGCGCAGGCCGCCACCAGCCCCGCGCCGCCACCGAACGCGGCCCCCTGCACCAGCGCCACCGTGTGCTGGGGCAGCATGTGCAGCGCGCGGAACATCTCGGCCATGGCCTCGGCGTCGGTGACATTGTCGTCATGGCTCTGACGGCCCTGGCGCTCCATCCATTCAAGATCCGCGCCGGCGCAAAAGCCTGGCCCCGTGGCCTTCAGGAAGACGACCCGCACATGGTCGGCCCCTGCCAGCGTCTCGAACGCGTCGCGCAACGCGGCGATGACCGTCTCGTCGAACGCATTGCGCCGCTCGGGGCGGTCCAGCAGCACCACCGCCACCCCGTCGGGGGACACCTGCAGCGACACGGGTTGGGACATGGGAACGCTCCGCCGGGCGGGCCGTTCGCCCGCGCCATCTCAGGACCGGCTCGGCCCGATGGTGTCAAGCCGCGGCGCGGCCGGCCACCGCGCGGGTGATGGCGGCGACCAGGGCGCGGGGGTCGATCGGCTTGGTGACATAATCCACCATGCCCGCCTCGAAGCCGCGCTGGCGCTGCTGGTCGAACGCATCGGCAGTGAGGCCGACGATCGGGGTGGCCCGGTTCGGCGTTTCGGCGCGGATGCGGCGGGTGGCCTCCAGCCCGTCCAGCACCGGCATCTGGATGTCCATCAGGATCAGGTCGAACATCTGCGCGTTCGCCGCCTCGACCGCCAGCGCCCCGTTCTCGACCAGGGTGATGTCGTGACCAAAGGGCTGCAGGAAGGCCAGCGCGATCTTCTGGTTGACCGGGTGATCCTCGGCCAGCAGCACCCTGAGGGCCGCCGCCGGGGCACCTGTTTCGGCGCCGTCTTCGATCCGGGCCTGGCGCGCGGGCATGGGGCCGGCCCGGCGCGTGGCCAGGCGCAGGGTGAACTCCGACCCCAGGCCGGGGGCCGAGTCGACCTCGATGTCCCCGCCCATCGCGCGCGCCAGCCGACGCGAGATCGTCAGCCCCAGCCCCGTGCCGCCGAACCGGCGTGCGGTCGAGGCATCGGCCTGGGTAAAGGGGTTGAACAGGCGCGCCAGCGTCTGCGCGTCCATGCCCAGGCCCGTGTCGCGTACCCGCAGGCGCAGCTCGAAAGTGCCGTCGGTATCGGTCGGCCCGGCCTCGATGGCGATCGCCACTGCGCCTTCGTCGGTGAACTTGACCGCATTCGACGCCAGGTTGAACAGCACCTGCTGGATGCGCGAGGGGTCGCCGAGCGCGGTGGCCGGCACATCCGGGGCCAGCGTCAGCGAGAAGGCCAGACCCTTTTCCTCGGCCCGCGGCGCCCACATCCGGCGCACATGCTCGGCGATGGCGGCGACCTCGAAGGGGATCGATTCGATCTCGATGCGCCCTGCCTCGATCTTGGACAGGTCCAGAAGGTCATTCAAGATCGACAGCAGCAGCCGGCCCGAGGTGCGCAGCGTGTCCACATGCTCGCGTGCGGTGTCGGTCAGGTCCTCGCGGTCCAGCAGCTCGGCCATCCCCAGCACGGCGTTCATCGGCGTGCGGATCTCGTGGCTCATGGCGGCCAGGAATTCGGACTTGGCCCGTGAGGCCTCGCGCGCCTCGCCCTCGGCGGTGATCAGGGCGGCCTCGGCCTGCTTCTGGGCGGTGACATCCAGCAGGAAGCCGATGTCGCGCACGCGCTCGCCGCCCGCGTCGCGCTCGGTGATCATGGTCGAGCGCACCCAGACCCGGCTGCCGTCGGGATGGTCGATGGGGTGCTCGAACGTGTAGGGCCGGTCCTTGGGCAGGGTCGCGGCGATCAGCGCCGTCATCTCCGAGCGCCAGGGTTCGGGCACCCGCGGGCGCAGCGTGTTGCCGGCCGCGCGCAGGCCCTCGAGCGACAGCCCCGTCAGCTCCTCGAAGCGGCCGGCCACGCTGACATATTCCTGCCGTGCGATGTCGAATTCGTGGAAGGCGCCGCCCGCGGCGTCCAGCACCATTTCCCATCGGCCGTGCTGGCGCTGGACCTCGTCGAGGGCATTGGCCAGCCGCGCGCGTGCGTCCGACAGTTCGTGCTCGACCGCCTTGCTGGCGGTGATGTCCGAAAGAAAGCCCAGAATCCGGAAGGCCTGGCCGTCATGGCTGCGCTCGACCCACATCGACGAGCGCACCCAGATGCGCCGCCCGTCGGTCAGGTCAAAGGGATGCTCGTATTCAAAGCTGTCGCCGGACTCGATCATCAGGTCCGCGCGCCGTGCCACCTCGGCCCGCCAGGGCTCGGGGATCATGTGGCGCAGCGTGCCCCCACAAGCGTTGATCTGTTCGACGGTGACGCCCAGCAGCGCCTCGAGCCTTTCGCTGGCGGCATAGCGGCGTTCTTCCAGATCGTATTCATAGGCTGCCGCGTTCGCCACGCGTGAGGCGATCTCCCAGCGCTGGCGCTCGCGTTCGGACAGCGCCCGGCGCAGGTCCATCTCCAGCTTGGCATGGCGCAGGCTCTCCTCGATGCGGCGCTGTTCGCTCATGTCCTGGAAACAGCCGACGATGCGATGGGCACGCCCGTCGGCATCGTTCAGCACCGTCAGGGTCGAGCGCACCCACATCTCGGTGCCATCCTTGTGCACCACGGGGTGCTGCAGGTCAAAGGGGGCGCCGGTGGCGCAGGCCTCGAGATAGCGGCGGCGAACCTCGCGGTCCCAGGGGGCGGGCACGGCGCGCTCGACCAGCCTGGCTGGCGAAACCAGATCCTCTGGTTCAAAGCCGAACAGCCGGTCCATGCCTTCGGTCATGATGTAGCGGTGGGTGCGCGGGTCGATTTCGAACACCGCGGTTCCCGCCGTTGCTGCGGCCAGCGCCCAGCGTGCCCGGCCCGCCTCGCTCTCGATCCTTGCCTTCTCGCGTTCGGCAAAGGCCTCGTGGGTGCGGGTGATGTCGATCCACATGCCGACCACACTGTCGGCGCCTGCGTTGGCATCGCGGGTGACCAGGCAGGTCGAGCGTACCCAGATGCGCCGCCCGTCCGCGCGGTGGACGGGATGCTCGTGGTCGGCCTTGCCGCCGGTTTCCAACAGCTGCACAAAGCGGGCCTGAAGGCGCGAGCGCCAGGGTTCGGGGCAATAGGCCCAGAGATCGGGGTCGGCCTGAAGGTCTGCCAGCGGCATGCCCAGCATTTCTGCCAGCGACTGCGACACCTCCAGCCGGCCGGTCGTGGTGTCCAGATGCCACAGCCCCGTGCCCGAGGTCTGGGATGCCAGCGACCACATCCGCTCGCGCGCGGCGGCCTGCGAGGCCTCGAAGCGCAGGCGGTCGGCATCGCGCGCGGCAGCCCGTTCGCCATTCCACTGCTCGCGCACGACAAACGCCACAGCGACCGCCACCGCGACCAGGGCGATGACCGGTGCCGAATCCAGCCGCTTGACGGCCAGGATGTCGGCGAAGGCCGCGCCCAGGGCGGCGATGTGCGGCGAGAGGCCGGCCACCATCGCCAGGCGCATGTGCCGCTGGAGGGTGACATTGAACGCCAGCGCCGCCCCGGTCAGCAGCAACGCCGTCACCAGCCCCGCAAGGCCCGGTGTCACCACGCCCAGCACGGCGGGTGCCGCAAAGATCACGTTCGCGTTGAAGACAGCGGCCAGATAGCATGTCAGATCCAGCCGATCGAGCGCGACCCCGGCTTCCAGCCGCGCCTGAAGCCGTCGCTGGTGCAGCACCGACAGCCCCAGCGTTACCAGCGCCCACGCCAGGAAAGGCAGCACCAGCTGTGGCCATCCAAGCGCGTGCACCAGCAGCGCCAGCAACGGCAGGCCCACCACCGCCAGCCACATCGAGCGTCGGTGCAGCCCGTGTCCATTGGCCAGCGCGCGTGCCAGCGGCGGCGACAGTGGGCGGCGGAGCCGGGCAAGGAGGGAATGCAGAGGCATGTCCGCACGTTACGCCAGTTCCGCTTTCCACTTTTTTACGGTCCACCTGCGTCACCGCAGTCGGGCTGGACGGATGCAGGGGGCGGGCCTAGTTCGCGCCCTGAAGGGGAAAGTCACATCATGCACCGCACGTCCGCCGCCCTGGCGCGCATCAAGCCCTCACCCACCATCGCCGTCAGCCAGAAGGCCCGAGCCCTGAAGGCGGCCGGACGCGACATCATCTCGCTGGGGGCGGGCGAGCCCGATTTCGACACCCCCGACAACATCAAGGAGGCCGCCATCCGCGCGGTGCGCGAGGGCCGGACCAAATACACCGATGTCGACGGCATGCCCGAGCTGAAGGATGCCATCATCGCCAAGTTCGCGCGCGAGAACGGCCTGACCTATGGCCGCAACCAGATCAACGTCTCGTCGGGCGGCAAGGCGGTGATCTGTTTTGCCCTGCTGGCGACGGTGGATGCCGGCGACGAGGTGGTGATCCCCGCGCCCTACTGGGTGTCCTATCCCGACATGGTGCAGCTGGCGGGTGGCACGCCGGTCTTTGTCCAGACCACACCGGCCGACGCCTACAAGATGCGCCCCGAGGCGCTGGAGGCGGCGATCACCCCGCGCACGCGCTGGGTCATCCTGAACTCGCCGTCCAACCCGTCGGGGGCGGGCTATACCCGGGCCGAGATCCGGGCCTTCGCCGACGTGCTGCTGCGTCATCCGCATGTGCTGGTGCTGACCGACGACATGTACGAGCACCTGGTGTTCGACGGATTCCGCTTTGCCACCATCGCCCAGGTCGAGCCGCGCCTTTATGACCGCACCCTGACCATGAACGGGCTTTCCAAGGCCTATTGCATGACCGGCTGGCGCGTCGGCTATGCGGGCGGGCCGGAGTGGCTGATCAAGGGAATGCAGAGCATCATCTCCCAGTCCACCTCGAACCCCTGCTCGATCGCCCAGTGGGCGGGGGTCGAGGCGCTGAACGGGCCGCAGGACTTCATCGCCCGCAACAATGCGGTGTTCGCCGCACGGCGCGACCTTGTGGTCGAGCGGCTGAACCGTGCGCCAGGGCTTGTCTGCCCCACGCCCGAGGGCGCATTTTACGTCTATCCATCCTGCGCGGGCGCGATCGGCCGGCGCGCCCCGTCCGGCGCAGTGATCGCCAACGACGAGGACTTTGCGCGCGAACTGCTCGAGTCCGAGGGCGTGGCGGTGGTGCACGGCGCGGCCTTCGGCACCAGCCCCGCCTTCCGCATCAGCTACGCCACCGCAACCGAGGTACTGGAAGACGCCTGCGCGCGCATCGAACGGTTCTGCGCGGCACTGGCGTGAAGGATCGACACCCTGAGACAGGCTTGAATTTCGGGCGTCAATGACGTAGAGTCCGGACGATGCCGAAGCGGGCGATCACGGTCGTTGAAACCGACTCGTTCCGACGACAGGCGGAGCGGATATGGAGTGAGGAGGAAATCCGCAGGCTGATCGACCACGTCGCGCTGAACCCCGAAGTCGGCGACATCCTGCAAGGTACAGGCGGGGTGCGTAAGATGCATTGGAGGGCATCAGGCAGAGGGCGCCGCGGCGGGGCCCGCGTGGTGTATTTCTTTCCCAGCCCCGATTGTCCAATCTATCTGCTTCTTGCCTGCGCGAAGGCGCAGGCAGACGATCTGTCTCCCGACGAACGGCAAGTGGTATCTGAATTCGCGGCTGCGATCAAAGCATTGGCGAACAAGACGCAGGGAGGATCAGAATGAGCGAATTCGGCCAGGATCTGGTTGCTGCGACGCAGGAAGCCGTCGACCACGCGCAAGGCAGCAACAGGTCTGCTCGCGTCCACACCGTTCAGGTTCCGGACGTGCGGGCGATTCGGCGTATGCTGGGTCTATCTCAAGAAGATTTCGCACGGACTTACGCCATTCCTGTCGCGACGTTGAAAGGTTGGGAACAGGGTCGTCGTCATCCGGACACCACCGCCAGCGCCTATCTCAGGGTCATCGCCCGCTTTCCGCACGAAGCTCGGCAGGCAGTGGATGCAGCCTGAGCCCTCGCGCCACCGCGATGCTCGAGGCAGGCCATTGCGCAGGTCACCTCGATGTGGCACGGAAAAAGGCATGACCTTGCGCGCACAGCCCGTTTTGGCCCTGCGACTGCGGCGACTTAGTCGCCCCGGGGCGCATCCGCACGCCTGACCGGTCGGGTCCGGTCGCGCGCGGCAGGCCTCGGGGATTCCCTTTCCTCCCTTGCTTTGCCGACCACCACAGGACCTGCGCCATGACCGCCCCCTCCTCCGACGCCGCGCGCGTCGTCATTTTCGACACCACCATGCGCGATGGCGAGCAGTCGCCCGGCGCCTCGATGACGCACGAGGAAAAGATCGAGATCGCCGAGCAGCTCGAGGCCGCCGGGGTCGACGTGATCGAGGCCGGCTTTCCCATCGCCAGCCAGGGCGATTTCGAGGCGGTGCGGGCCGTCGCCGAACGCTCGCGCACGGCCATCATCGCCGGGCTGTCGCGGGCGGGACTGAAGGACATCGAACGGTGTGCCGATGCGGTGCGGCCGGCCCCGCGCCCGCGCATCCACACCTTCCTGTCCACCTCGCCCATCCACATGAAGCACAAGCTGCAGAAGGCGCCGCACGAGGTGCTGGACATGATCCAGGCCAGCGTCGCCCACGCGCGCAACCTGGTCGACGACGTGGAATGGTCGGCCGAGGACGCCACCCGCACCGAGGCCGATTTCCTGTGCCGGGCGGTCGAGATCGCGATCCGGGCCGGCGCCACCACCATCAACCTGCCCGACACGGTGGGCTATTCCTTCCCCGACGAATACCGGGCGATGTTCGAGATGATCCTGGCGCGCGTGCCGGGGGCGGACGGGGTGATTCTTTCGGCGCACTGCCACAATGATCTGGGGCTGGCGGTGGCCAACTCGATCGCTGCCGTGCAGGGCGGGGCGCGCCAGGTCGAGTGCGCGGTCAACGGCCTGGGCGAGCGGGCGGGCAATGCCGCGCTGGAAGAGATCGTGATGGCCCTGAAGGTGCGCGGCGACGCTTTGCCCTTCGTGACCGGCGTGGACGGCACGCGCCTGACGCGCCTGTCGCACACCGTGTCGCGCGCGACGGGCTTTCCGGTCCAGTTCAACAAGGCGATCGTCGGCAAGAACGCCTTTGCCCACGAGAGCGGCATCCACCAGGACGGCATGCTGAAGAACGCCCAGACCTATGAGATAATGACCCCCGAGAGCGTCGGCCAGGGCGCCACGAATCTGGTCATGGGCAAGCATTCGGGCCGGCACGCCTTCAAGGAAAAGCTGCGCGACCTGGGTTATGAGCTGTCCGACAACGCCATGCAGGACGCCTTCGAGCGCTTCAAGGCGCTGGCTGACCGCAAGAAACACGTCTATGACGAGGACATCGCGGCCCTCGTGGACGACGAACTGGCCCATGCCGACGAGCGGGTAAAGGTGGCGCGCCTGCGGGTGGTTGCCGGCACCGAGGGCCCCCAGACCGCGGAACTGGACCTGGTGATCGATGGCGAGCCGCGCTGGACGACCGCGCGCGGAAACGGGCCGGTGGACGCGGTGTTCAACGCCATCCGCGCCATCGTGCCCCATGACGCCACCCTGGCGCTCTATCAGGTGCACGCCGTGACCGAGGGCACCGATGCCCAGGCCGAGGTGTCGGTCCGCCTGAGTGCGGATGGCCGGATCGCTGCCGGCCGCGCGGCGGACGCCGATACCCTGGTCGCCAGCGCGCGCGCCTATGTCGCCGCCCTGAACCGCCTGCACGCCAAGGCCGGCCGCCTGCGCGCCCAGGACGTGGCATAGCCACCCCTGGACCTGGGGCCCGTCGGAGCGCGGGCCTCTGGACCCGCCAATCCCCTGCTGAGGAAGTGTGTGCGGGCGCAGAGGCCCGCGCTCCGACGGCTGATGCGCCCGTCCTAGTCCAGCAGCGCGGCGCGAAGGGTGTCGAACAGCAGGATCAGCGACAGCGGTCTGGCGGTCAGGGCAACCGCACCAAAGCGTGCATACCAGCGCGCGGCCGCCTGCGCGCGCAGCATCTGGCATCTGCAATCTCGAACCGGCGGCAGCCGGAGCGCGGGCTTCCAGGCCCGCACACCGTCAGGGTCGAAGGATTGGCGGGCGCGGAGGCCCGCGCTCCGACGCCCCTTGGCTCAGGCCGGGCAGGCGGCGGCGCGGCGCTCGGCTTCGGCGCGCTGGCGAAGGTCGGGGGCCGCGGTCGGGAAACGCTGGCGGAAGCTGGCCAGCGTGGTGCAGGCCTGCGCCGTCTGCCCCAGCCGCCGCAGCGAGGCGGCCAGCCGGACATGCGCGTCGGGCGCACGCGTGGCGGTGGCGTGGTTCTGCACGATCTGCAGATAGGTGGTTGCCGCGTCCGCCCAGGCCTCCTGGACGAACTGGCTCTCGCCCAGCCAGAAGCGGGCATCGGCGGTGCGGGGCGAGGATGGAAAGCGGGCGATGAACTGGGTGAAGGCCCCCTCGGCGCCCGCATAGTCGCCCGCACTGAGACGCGCGAAGGCGGCGGCAAACGCTTCGTCGGGCTGGTCGGGCAGCGAGACCTGGGGTGCGGGGGGCGGCTCGGGCGCCGGTTCGGCCGGCGGCGGGGTCGTCGCCTGCTGGCGCAACAGATCGTCGATGGTGCGGCCCTGGCGCTCGATCTCGGCGCGGGTCTGGCGCAGTTCGTTCTGCATCCGCTCGACCAGGTCGGTCGCCTCGCGCACCTGCGCCTCGAGGTCATCGATGCGTGTCTGCAGGCGCGCGACCGCCGGGTCGGGTGCACGCGCCGTGCCCAGCTGGATCACCGGCGCCCCGGTTCCTGCCGGCGGCGCCTGCTGGGCAAGGGCTGGCAGGGCCGCCATCGTCACCAGGACGATGGCGGCGCCCGCCAGGATGGGGACGGACTTTGGCAAGGGGCGTGTCATCCGCGCTGGATGTCCTGCTGGTCTGGCGAAATCGCGACCGAAACACGCCCGCGCGCCGGCAGTTCCGGTTTCGTCAGCTGACCGCACCACCCGTCAGCGTGGTGTGGGCATTGCGGTTCATCGCCCAGCCCTCTTCGTTCGAGCGCGGGTCGATCGGGCGCTCCTTGCCGAACGAGACGGTGGAAATCCGGCTGGCAGCGACGCCGCGCGACACCAGGAAGTCCTTGACCGCCTGGGCGCGGCGGGCGCCCAGCGCAAGGTTGTATTCGCGCGTGCCGCGTTCATCGGCATGGCCTTCGACGGTGACCTGCACCGCGGAATGCTGGGCCATCCAGCGCGCCTGGCGCTCCAGCACGGGGCGTTCGCCGGCGGCGACCACCGAGCTGTCGGTCTGGAACAGCACACGATCACCGACATTGGCGCGCAGGTCTTCCTGGGAACCGGGGCGGATGGCGCCGGCGCCCGCGCCACCCGCACCGCCGGCGACTGCCGTTTCGGGCTCGGAGGAGCAGGCGGCGAGCAGCGCCATGGCGGCGAAGGCGGTGAGCAGCTTGGGTGCGGACATGGGATACTCCTGGGGCGTCTCAATGATGCGGTGCAGCATGCCCTAGCCAGAGAGGGTGGCGGTATCAAGGCAAAAGCGTGTCACTGATTGCAACCCTGGTTTGCGGGGGGCGGGACCGCCCCCACGCCGTCTTGTTTGAAACCCGCGCGCAAAGCGCGCGGCGCCGCCCATCAGGCATACCAACCCGCGATGCCCTATGCGCGGCGGAAGCCAAGGCGGCGGAGCCGCCGCCCGGCGTTTGAGGGCGCACAATACGCGCCCGGCGCCTGAGGGCGCAAAAACACTCTTTATCCGGCCGCGGAGCGGGCGGATAAAGAAACGCCCTGATCGCGTCACCGCGATCAGGGCGTGGCCGCCGGGAGACAGCCAGTTTGGCGGGAGCTTGCCGGGAATAGCCCCCACCGAACGCCGTGCGCCCCAGACGCAGGGCTTGGGACCCGCGCGCCGGAGGACGGCGAACGAAGATTGGCCGAAACGATCCTGCCCGCGTGTGGGGGGCGGCTTAATCTTGCGCAATGACGAGGACAGGAGTCGGACATCTGCCTGGCTTGTCCGGCGCCGCGCATCCAGCCACCTTGCCCGGCAGGGAGGGCGACAGATGCAGATCACCAGACTGTCGGGCGCCGTGGGGGCGGAGATCGCGGGCATCACATTGTCGGGCAACATGGCGGAGGCTGCCGTGCAGGCGATCCGCGCCGCCTTGCTTGCACATGGCGTGGTGTTCTTCCGCGACCAGGATCTCTCGCCAGGCGAATTCCTGGCCGTGGCGCGGCGCTTCGGCCAGCCGGTGGAATACCCTTTCGTGAAGGGAATCGAGGGCTTCCCCGAGATCATCCAGGTGCTGAAGCTGCCGCATGAACGGGTGAATTTCGGCGGCGTCTGGCACACCGACACCGCCTATCTGGACGCGCCGCCCATGGCCACCATGCTGCTGGGGTGCGAGGTGCCGCCGGCCGGCGGCGACACCCTCTTCGCCTCGCTCCAGGCCGCCTGGGAGGCGCTGTCGCCGGCCATGCAGGCCATGCTGCGGCCATTGCGCGCGGTGAACAGCAGCGCCAAGGCCGATGTCTCAAAAACCCGTGAGGACCGGCTGAAGGACAGCGCGCGCGACGATGCGCGCCGGCAATACGAAGCCCTGCACCCGGTGGTGCGCACCCACCCCGAGACCGGGCGGCTCGGCCTTTACGTGAATGCCGGCCACACATCGCGTTTCGAGGGCATGCGCGAGGAGGAAAGCGCTGACCTGCTGGGCTTCCTGTTCCGCCATTGCGTCAAGCCCGAATTCACCTGCCGCTTCCGCTGGCAGCCGGGCAGCCTGGCCTTCTGGGACAATCGCGCCTGCCTGCACTACCCGATCAATGATTATCATGGGCAGAAGCGGCTGATGCACCGGATCACGCTGGCGGGTGACGTGCCGACCTGATCAACCGCGCCCCTTGGCATGGCACGCCCATCCATCACCTGAGCCCAGAGGGGTATCAGCATGCCGCATGCGACACCGCTGATCGCCACGGTCGCCGAGCGCT
>DBAV01000256.1 GCA_002291875.1 Hyphomonadaceae bacterium UBA1001 | reverse complement strand
GGCGGTCAGCTTCACCGACAACTGCGTGGTCGGCATCGAGCCGCGCCTGGACAACATCGCCCGCGGCCTTGCCAATTCGCTGATGCTGGTGACGCCGCTGAAGGAAAAGTATGGCTATGATCTGGCGGCCAGGATCGCCAAGTCCGCCCACGCCAATGGAACCACCCTGCGCGAGGAGGCGATCGCGGCGGGCGTGCCGGCCGAAGACTTCGACGCCATCGTGCGCCCGGAATTGATGATCGGCCCCGAACCGGCGTGAGGGCGACCCGCGCCGAGGATCGCCCGTTTTTCCGCGACCGAAATCGCGATGGCCTTCGCCGACCATCCTCCGCCGGAAGTGAGCTTTGGTGGAGCGCCCCGAGAAGCCGCGCTCACCCCCTTGGTGACGTGGCACGAGCGGAACACCAGACGCCCCTTCATCTGCCCCCTCGCTTGTGGCAGTCTGAACCCATGCGGAGACAAGTCATGCCCGATGCTGCACCGCGCTCGATGTCGCTGGACGAATTCCTTGAATGGGAGGTGGGGCAGGACGCGCGCTATGAGTTTGCCGACGGTGTGATTGTCCTGATGGCGGGTGGGACCGAACGCCACGATATCGCGAGGGGCGCGATTTATGCCGCCCTGCTGCGCCAACTCTCGGGAAAACCATGTCGCCCCTTCCTGGATATCAAGGTTGTCTGCCCCAGCGGGCGAGCGCGCTATCCCGATGTGGCGGTGGACAGTGGGCCACGCGATCCGTCCGCTACCGCCCTGTCCCAGCCTGTGGTGGTAGTCGAGGTGCTCTCGCCCTCCACCCGCGCGACCGACTACCTGGCCAAGTCGATCGACTATGCTTCGGTGCCATCGGTGGAGGTGTATCTGATCGTCGATCCCGATGAGCCGCGCATCGACATCCTGCGTCGCGAGGGGGCAGCGCTGGTGTTCGCAGAAACAATCACGGATCGCGAGGCGGTGATCGACCTGCCCGGCATCGGCGCCGCACTGCCGCTCGCGGACGTCTATCCGATCTGACGCGCACCCTTGCGCGCGGACGCGCCACAGCGCAGCAGGCGATCAACGCCATCGGAGGACACACATGCGCACGCTCGTCGCCACCCTCGCGCTCGCCTTCTGCGCGGCCTGCGCCAATGCCCAGACGCTGGCCGGGACAGCTCCGACCACAGCCCCGGCCGCTCCCGCTGCCGAGGCGCCCGCACCGCGCAAGGCCTATATGGTGGTGCTGGGGACCGTCACCGATCGCGAGGCCTTCGCGCGCGGCTATGCCGCCCGACTGCCACCGCTCTATGAACGCTTTGGCGGTCGTTATCTGGCGGTGGGGCGCGTCGGCGAAATGCTCGAGGGTCAAGCGCAGGCCAGTTCCTACGTGCTGTCGGAATGGCCCAGCATCGAGGCGGCGCGGGCGTTCTGGAACAGCCCCGAATATGACGAGCTTCGCCGCGCCCGCATCGAGGGCGGCTGGGGCACCTTCACGGTCTATTTGTTCGAGGGAATCCCGCCGACCACCATCGCTCCGATGGCACGCGAGGCTGTGCCGACGCCCTGATTTCGCGTGCCGCACGGGTGTGCGGCGGTCCGATCACCGTCGGCGGACGAACACGGTCCCGGCCGAATAGCCCGCCCCGAACGAGCAGATCAGCCCGGTTTCGCCCGGACCGAGGTCGCCCGAGTGCAGGTGGAAGGCGATGATCGAGCCGGCCGACGAGGTGTTGGCATAGGTGTCGAGGACGGTGGGGCTCTCGTCGGGGCTGGCCTCGTGGCCCAGCACGCGCGCGGCGATCAGCCGGTTCATGTTGGCATTGGCCTGGTGCAGCCACATCCGCCGCAGGCCCTCGGGCGCCAGGCCAAGGTCGCCCATGTGGGCCAGGATCATCTCGGACACCATCGGCACCACTTCCTTGAAGACCTTGCGGCCCTCCTGGACGAACAGCTTGTCGGGTGCGGTGGCGCTTGCGGGGGCGGCGCGGTTCAGGAAACCGAAATTGTTCCGGATGTTGTTCGAGAAACTGGTCTTCAGGCGCGTGCCCAGGATTTCCCAGGCGCCGGGCGGGGCGATGTCCTCGGCCTCGACCAGAATGGCGGTGGCGACGTCGCCAAAGATGAAGTGCGCGTCGCGGTCGCGGAAGTTCAGGTGGCCCGAGCACACCTCGGGGTTTACCACCAGGACCGATCGCGCGTGCCCCGCGCGGATGAAATCGGCGGCCGTCTGGATGCCGAAGGTGGCCGACGAGCACGCCACATTCATGTCGAAGCCAAAGCCCTCGATGCCCAGCGCGTCCTGGATTTCGATGGCGATGGCGGGATAGGCGCGCTGGAGGTTCGAGCAGGCACACAGCACCGCGTCCACGTCCGCCGCCTGGCGTCCTGCGCGCGCCAGCGCATCGCGCGCGGCCTTCACGCCCATCTCGGCCAGCACCGATAGCTGGTCGTTCGAACGCTCGGGAATGCGCGGTGCCATGATGGCGGGGTCGAGGATGGGACCCTTGGACAGCACATAGCGGGCCCTGATGCCGGACGCCTTCTCGATGAACTCGACGGACGAGGGCTGCAGGGCCTCGCGCTCGCCGCGGGCGATGGCGTCGGCGTGCTCGGCATTCTGCTGCTCGACCCAGGCATTGAAGCTGGCCACCAATTCCTCGTTCGAGATCGAGTCGGCGGGGGTCCACAGGCCGGTGGCAGAAATGACGGGGCGGGCATGGGTGTGGGTGTCGGTCATCGCGGGACGGGGACTCCGCTGAAGGGACAATCGATGGGTAGGCAAGGGCGCGCGAACGCGTCGGCGCCTGCACGACGGCTGCGCTTCAATCCCCGTTCGCCGCCGCGCGCAAGCCCCTGACGGCGGGCAGTCTCTGCACCGTGACCGGTGAGGTGCTTTAAAGCCGCCGGTTCAGGCGTTGGCCAGACCCGCCCGGATCAGGCGCGCGCGCCGCCGGACCATCTGGATCGCCGCCAGCATGCCCATGGTCGCGACGGCCGCCATGGCGGCATATCCGTAGGCGCCGTATTCCTGATAGAGAAAGCCCGACACCAGCGTTGCGATGCCGATGAACAATCCGCCCGACAGTGCCGCATAGAGCGTCTGTCCGGTGGCGTGCAGTTCCTCGGGCGTCTCTCGGTGGATGATGCGGATGGCGCCGATGTGGGTGAGGGCGAACGAGCCTGCGTGCAGCATCTGCAGGAACACCAGGGCCCACAGGGGCGGGGAAAGCGCCATGGCGAACCAGCGCACAACCGACAGCACGCCGCCGATCAGGATCAGCAATTCCGGGCGCACCCGCATCAGATAGCGCCCCGACAGCGCCAGCAGCACGATCTCGCTGGCCACCCCGATCGCCCAGAGAACACCCACCCAGTCACTGCCGACACCCTGGCGCTGCCAGACCAGGGTGCCAAAGCCGTAATAGAAGGCGTGCGCCGCCTGGATCAATCCGGCCGCCGCCAGCGTCCAGGCGAACACCGGATGGCGCGCCAGACGAAACGCCTCACGCAGGCGGTCCTTGAAGGCCGTATGTTCGACCCCCGGCGGCGCCTCGTCGGGCGGCAGCACGAACATCGCCACGCCCAGCGTCGCAAAACAGCATGCCACGACCCAGATGATTGCGGCCGAGGGGCCGAAGAACGCCAGCGCAACCCCCCCGCCCAGATTGGCGAGGATAAAGGACAGTGAGCCGAAACTGCGCAGCACCCCATAATCGTGGCGCCCGTCGCGGGTGGCCCGCACCAGGGCCGCCTCGACCAGCGGAACCATCGCATTGTTCAGCGTGAAGGCGATGAAGCCCATCACCAGCAGCGGCCCGAAGCCCTGAAAGATCGACAGGGCCGTGAAGGCCAGCGCGGTGGTGGCGGCCAGGATGATCAGCGGGCGCCGCCGGTCCATCTGCCCGTCGGCCCACGCCGCGATCAGCGGGCCGGTGACGATGCGCGCCAGCATGGCGGTGGCGATGATGTATCCGATCTCGACGCCGCTGAGCCCGCGGTCATCCTCGAGCCAACTGGGCAGGAAGGGGACGATCATGCCAGTGCCTGCGAACAGGGCCGACATGAAGATGGTGACCCGGATGGGGGATGGTGCGCTCGACGCGGCTGGCATGGCGGCGGGGGGCTCTCTGTCGGACGGTTCAGGCGGGCGGGCTTAAGCGGCGGACGGGACCACGAGGCGCCTGCGGTGGGCGCCCTCGCGCAGCAATGAGAGGATTTCGTGATCGAGGCTGCGCGCGGCAGGGTCTTCGCGCAGTTCGACTTCGGCGTGCAGCGGGATCACAAGGCCGCGCAGGCGTGCATTGGCCATCGCCAGGGGCGTCAGGCCCAGATCCGTGTCGGTTCCATCGGCCGCCCCGGCGAGGGCTGCGGCGCGCGCAGGATCGCGGGTCACCTCGGCGGTGCGGCCCAGAAGGTCGCGCAGCGCGCGGTTTTCCCACACCAGCACCGAGGCTGCCTTTTCGGCGTGCTGAGCCGCCAGGATCATCAGCAGGCCCGATGTGGCGACATCGCCCGCAGCGTAGGGCACGCCTGCCAGATGCGGGCTGACGCGTGTGCCCAGGGTCACGGCCGTCTGAAACAGGATGTGGCCCAGATTGGGGTTCATGGGCGCGCGCTCCGGGCATGGGGGCAGGGGTGGACCATCGCCACTTTCAGCGCGGGCGCGGCGGGCTTGCAATGCCGCGTCTGTGATCGATCCCTGCAATCACCCGTGTGAGGTCGCATTTTCGCCGCGCTGCGCGGTTGAGAACCGATCGGTGCCGCCCTAGACGCGCACCCGTCGTGCGGGGCGCCAGCCCCGGCCTGTGGAGTCTCCCATGCACCCCATCCAGCGTGCCAGCCTTGGCCTCGCCCTCGCCGCGGCCCTCACCGGTGTCGCCCTCGCCCAACCTGCGCCCCCCGCGGTGTCATCCGCGCCCGCGACCCCGGCCGTTTGCCCGCCCATGCCGGCCGAGCCGACCTTGCCGGATGGCAGCGACCCGGCCGTCACGCGCACCCAGATCGAAGCCGGCAACGCCGCCTATGACGCGTTTGCTCTGGCAGCCCAGGCCCATCTGAACTGCGAGCGCGCCAAGCTGCGCGATCGCCAGGCAGCCCTTCAGGCCCGCCGTGACGCCACCCAGGCCGAGGTCGAGGCGTTCAACGCCTTCGCCACCCAATGGCAGACCTCCAGCGCGGCGTTCCTGGCCCGCCAGCCCGCTCCCCGCAACAATGAACGTGGCAACTGAGCCCAGCCGCGGAGACACCGTCATGAACCGACTTCTGATGTCCGCCACCCTGGCCCTCGCCGCCCTCGCTGCGGTGCCGGCCAGCGCCCAGTCCGCCCCTCAGGCGGATGGCATCATTGCCCCCACCGTGCGCTGCGAAACCGCGATTCCGCCCCGTCCCAACCTGCCCGATGGCGCCAACACCTCGGTTCGGCTGCGTGACATGCAGGCGGGCGATGCCGCCTTCCAGGCCTACCAGGCGCAGGTGAACGCCGCGATCAGCTGCCAGCGCATGGCCGTGCAGACCGAAAACGAGGCCCTGAACGCCGAACTCGATGCGTTCAACGCCCGGACCCAGGCGTTCAATGCCGTCGGCCAACGCTGGCGGGCCTCGGTCGAGACCTTCAATGCGCGCCAGCAGGCCGGTCGGCCCACCCCGCGCAACTGAACGACCTTCCAGCCACAGGACCTTTGGACGGGTCGGATGCATTGGCGTCCGGCCCGTTTCCATGTCAGGTGCACGGGACGAAATCGGCAGGGGACGGCAGGCGATGACGGTGCGGGTGTTCGAGCGCACGCAGGGCGGCCGTGTGGCGCTGGCGGGCGATGCCACCGCGGCGCTGGCCTCGGGCTCGGCGGTGTGGATCGACCTCTTCCAGCCCACCGTGGCCGAGGATACCCGCGTCGAGAGCCTGATGGGCGACCTTGACATCCCGACGCTGCAGGACCGCGCGGGCCTGGAGGAGAGTTCGCGCTTCTACGAGGAGGATGGCGCGCTTTATCTGACCCCAGAGCTGCCCGGCCGCAGCGAGGATGGCACCGCGCGCATGGATGCGGTGACCTTCATCCTGTCGCGTGGCCGTCTGGTCACGGTCCGCACCGTGGCGCTGCGGGCGTTCGAGATCGGAGAGGGGCGCGCCTCCACCCGTATCGCGGGGGCTGGCAATGGGGCGGATGTGTTCCTGGCCCTGATGGAAGCGGTGATCGAGCGCATCGCCGACCTGCTGCAGGAAGCCACGGGCGAAGCGGAACTGCTGTCGGCGCGGATCTTTCGGGACGAGGCCCCCGAACGCGACCTGCGCAAGGCGCTGCGGACCATCGGGCGGCTGGGTGCGACGGCTGCACGGTGCAGCACCGCCCTGTCCAGCCTCAAGCGCACGCTGGCCTTCGCATCCTCGGTGTGCACGCGCCACGGACTGCGGCCCGAACCGCTACGCGACTTGGTGACGGACGTTGCCGAGCTGGAACGCGCGGCCAGCGCACTCCAGTCCAATCTGGGCTTTCTGCTGAATTCGGCGCTGGGTCTGATCAGCGCGTCGCAGAACACGGTCCTGAAGGTGATTTCGGTGGCGACCATCCTGTTCGCGCCCCCAATGCTGATCTCGTCCTTCTTCGGGATGAACTTCGAGCATTTCAGCCTGCTCGCGCCCCAGAACGGTGTCACCCTGACCGCGCTGGCCATGCTGGCGTCGGCGCTGGCGGTGTGGTTGGTAGGACGCTCGCGCGCCTGGTTCTGAGGCGCACGCCGGGAGGGCGGCATGGATCCGGTCTGGGCTTTCTTCACCGTCGCGGCGCTGTTCGTCGCCATCTTCACCATCCCGCTGATGCTGCGGGGCCGACGCAACCGGACCGACGCGGTCCGCAAGGCCGAAGAAGCGGTCAAACGCAACCTCGCGCGCAAGCGGGCCGAAGCCGAGATGGACGGCACGGCGATGGCGGCCGGGCTTGGCGGCATTGCCGGCGAAGACGACTCCGACGCCAAGAAGTGAACGAAACCGGCGAAAGTGTTGACGTCATCGGCGCGGTCGTGCGGCGGGCGGCCACGCCGACCGGATCGAAGAGGGAACAAATCGAATCCGGAAGGAATCCGAATCAGTCGCCGCAGGGGGACTCGTTGTGTTCCGATCTCAACCTTCGGTTTACCACAAACACCTTGTTAACCATTGGATCGTCTCGGGAACGAAACGGCGACGAATCGCTGACCTGCCGATGTTCCGCTTTTGATCGATCCCCTGGCAGCGCGCGTTTATGCAGCCCGCCCCATCATCCGCGACCGCGATATGGCGGCACACCCTGGTCGGGCACCCACAGGCCCTCGGGCGGCTGGCCGGTCTGCCAGAACACGTCGATCGGAATGCCGCCGCGCGGATACCAGTAACCGCCGATCCTGAGCCAGCGTGGTGCCAGAAGGTCGGCCAGACGGCGCCCGACCGCCACGGTGCAGTCCTCGTGAAAGGCGCCATGATTGCGGAAGGCGCCCAGATAGAGCTTGAGGCTCTTGGACTCGACCAGCCAGGCGGCGGGCGCATAATCGATCACCAGGTGGGCAAAGTCGGGCTGGCCGGTTACCGGGCACAGCGAGGTGAACTCGGGTGCGGTGAAGCGCGCCAGATAGAGCGTGTCGGCGTGCGGATTGGCCACCCGCTCGAGCTGGGCGTCTTCGGGGCTGGCGGGCAGGGCGGACTGGGTGCCCAGTTGGGCAAGGCCGCGATAGATTTCGCTGGTCATGAAACACGCGCTACACCATGCTCGTGGTCACGCAAGGGGCGCTTGGAGGGACTGGCCTTTGGCTGAGAACAAGACCATGCCCACCAAGGTCAGTGTCGAGGCCTTCTTGGCATCGGTGCCCGACCCCGCGCGGCAGGCGGACGCGCGCGAACTGGTGTCGATGATGCGCGCGGCCACGCGCTGCGAGCCGCAAATGTGGGGCGCGTCGATCATCGGCTTTGACCGCTATCGTTACGTCTATGACAGCGGACATGGCGGCGAGAGCGCGCTGGTGGGGTTCGCGCCGCGCAAGGAGGCGCTGGTGCTGTATCTGATGCCGGGGCTGGACCAGGAGGCCGAGCTGATGGGCCGTCTTGGCAAGCACAAACTCGGCAAGGGCTGCCTGTACATCAAGCGGCTGGCCGAGGTGGATCGCGCGGTCCTGGCGGCCCTGATCGACCGCAGCGTGGCGGTCATGCGCGAACGCTGGCCGGCATCGGGCTGACCTTTGGCGCGCGGACAGGGGCCTGCGGACCGTTTCCAAAGCGTGCCGACTTGGTCTAGGCAGCCCGCATCATGGCCGACGATCAGACCCCTGCCGCGCGCGACTGGCGCGATACCCTGTTTCTTCCCGACACCGCGTTCCCGATGCGTGCGGGCCTGCCGCAGAAGGAACCCGAGATCCTGGCCCGATGGGAGGCGGAGGGGCTGTATGGCCAGATCCGTGCCGCGCGCGCGGACGCGCCGAAATTCGTGTTCCACGATGGGCCGCCCTACGCCAACGGGGCCATCCATCTGGGCCATGCGCTGAACAAGACGCTGAAGGATCTGGTGGTGCGCACGCGCAGCGCCATGGGGTTCGACACCGACTTCATCCCGGGCTGGGACTGTCACGGCCTGCCGATCGAGTGGAAGGTCGAGGAAGAGTTCCGCGCCAGGGGCCAGAAGAAGCAGGACGTCGATCCTGTCACCTTCCGCAAGGCGTGCCGGGCCTATGCCGACAAGTGGATCCCGCTGCAGCTGGAAGAGTTCCGGCGCCTGGGCGTGTGCGCCGACTGGTCGGCCCCCTACACGACCATGGCACCCGCCGCCGAAGCCGCCATCGCGGCCGAATTCCTGAAGGTGGTCGAACAGGGCCTCGTCTATCGCGGCTCCAAGCCCGTTATGTGGAGCCCAGTCGAGCGCACCTCGCTGGCCGAGGCGGAGGTCGAATACGAGGAAAAGGTGTCGCCCACCATCTGGGTGAAGTTTCCTCTTGTCTCGGGCGGCCCCGCCGCCGCGAGCGTCGTGATCTGGACGACGACGCCGTGGACCATCCCGGCCAACCGCGCGATCAGCTTTTCCCCCGACATCGCCTATGGCGTTTTCGAGGTGACGGCGCTCGAGGCGGGCCTTGCTTTCGAGCCGTGGGTGAAGGTCGGCGAGCGGGTGATCCTGGCCGACCGGCTGGCCGAGGAAGCCCTGCGCGCGGCCAAGGCGTCGTCCTGGACACGCGTCGCTGATTTCGATCCGACCGGGGTCGTCTGCGCACATCCCCTGCGCAGTTGGGACGGACGGGGCGACGGTTACGGCTTCCCGGTGCCGCTGCTGGCCGGCGACCACGTGACCGACGACGCGGGCACGGGGTTCGTCCACACCGCGCCCAGCCACGGTGCCGACGACTTCGCCATCTGGACGCGCAGTTACGGCCAGGAAGGCATCCCCTTCACTGTCGACGAAGAGGGGCGCTTCACGCGCGAAGCACCCGGCTTTGAGGGCCTCGAAATCCTCCAGCTGGAAGGCAAGTCCACCGGTAAGGACGGGCCGGCCAACAAGGCCGTCATCGACGCGCTGATCGCCTCGGGCAATCTGATGGCGCGCGGTCAGCTACGCCATTCCTATCCCCATTCCTGGCGGTCCAAGGCGCCGCTGATCTTCCGCAACACGCCGCAATGGTTCATCGCGCTGGACCGGCCCATGCAGGATGGCCGCACCCTGCGCGAAACCGCTTTGGCCGAGATCGAGCGCGTCGACTGGGGCACGGAGGCGGCGCGCAACCGCATCCGCGCCATGGTCGCCGACCGGCCCGATTGGCTGGTCTCGCGCCAGCGCAGCTGGGGCGTGCCGCTGGCGATGTTCGTCCACCGGGAAACCGGAAACATCCTGCGCGACCCGGGCGTGAACGCGCGCATCATCGCGGCGATGGAAAAGGGCGGGGCGGACGTGTGGTGGGAAACCCCAGCGCAGGACTTTCTCGGGCCAGACCACGACGCGGCGGCCTATGAAAAGGTCGAGGACATCCTGGATGTGTGGTTCGATTCGGGCTGCACCCACGCCTTCGTGCTGGGCCAGCGCGCGAGCGCGCCCTGGCCGGCGGACATGTATCTCGAAGGCTCGGACCAGCACCGGGGATGGTTCCAGTCCTCGCTGCTGCAGTCGTGCGCCACGCGCGGGCGGGCGCCCTACAATGTGGTGCGCACCCACGGCTTCACCCTCGATGAGCAGGGCCGCAAGCAATCGAAATCGCTGGGCAATGTGGTCGAGCCGCAAAAGGTCATCGGCCAGTCGGGCGCCGATGTCCTGCGCCTGGCGATCGCCCAGTTCGACTATGAGGACGACCAGCGCTTTGGCAAGACGGTGCTGGACCAGGCGTCCGAAACCTATCGCAAGCTGCGCAACACGTTGCGTTATCTCCTGGGCGCGACGTCCGGCTTCACGGACGACGAAAGGCTGCCCGACGGTGCCGAATGGCCGCTGCTGGAACGCTGGCTTCGCCACCGCCTGCACGAGGTCGATGCCGCCGTGCGGCAGGGCTGGGAGGGGTATGATTTCCGCACCGCCCTGCAGGCCATCGTCGAGTTCTGCAATGTGGACCTGTCGGCGTTCTATGTCGATGTCCGCAAGGACAGCCTTTATTGCGACCGGCCCGATGCGGTGCGTCGGCGGGCCTGCCGGACGGCGCTGGACGCGGTGTTCGACCGGCTGACGGTGTGGCTTGCGCCCTATCTGCCGTTCACTGCCGAGGAGGCGTGGACCATGCGGTCCGCGCAGGCCGGCTCGGTGCATCTGCGCACGCTGGGGCACCCGCTCGATGGCTGGGCCGACCCGGCAGCGGCCGAGCGTATGACCCTGATCCGGCGGGTGCGCGCGGTCGTGACCGGCGCGCTGGAGATCGAGCGCCGCGAAAAGCGGATCGGTGCCAGCCTCGAAGCGGCCCCGATCGTCCACATCACCGATGCAGGCCTGCGCGCGTCCGTCGAAGGGACCGATTTCGCCGACCTGTGCATCGTGTCCGACCTGACGATTTCCACCGCGCCCGCGCCGGATGAGGCGTTTCGGCTGCCGGGCGAACCCGCGGTCGCGGTGGTGCCTGCCAGGGCCGCGGGACAGAGGTGTGCCCGGTCCTGGCGCGTGACGCGCGACGTCGGATCGGACCCGCGTTTTCCCGAGCTCTCGGCCCGCGACGCCGACGCGGTGGCGTGGCTCGAGGCGCGGGGCCGGGCATGAGGCGATTGGTGTCCACCGGCTCGCCGTTCGAGCGCGCCTATGGCTATTCGCGCGCGGTGCGCGAGGGTGGTCTGGTGTTCGTGTCGGGCACCACGGGGTATGACTATGCGACCATGGTGATGCCCGACGATGCGGGCGAGCAGGCCCGCAATGCGCTGGCCACCATCGCCGCTGCCCTGTCAGAAGCGGGCAGCCACCTGTCGCGCATCTGCCGGGTGCAGTATTTCGTGTCCGACCGCGCCTTTTGCGAACCCGTGCTGGCGGTGGCCGGCGAGGTGCTTGGCGAGGTGCGGCCGGCAATGTCGATCTATGTCGTGACGGGCTTTCTGCCGCCCGAAATGAAGGTCGAGACCGAGATCACCGCCGCCCTCTGACGGGCTGGCGTCCGCGCGTGCGCTAGGGCGTCTGGCGGCCCGTGGGCGCCGGGACACCGCGCCCGGCGACCATGCGCTGGATCGAGGGGCGGACCTTCAGAAAGCCGCGATAGGCCTGTTCCAGCAGCCACAGAACCGGCGGCAGGCGCGCGGCCAGGCCCAGTGGCCTCAGCACCGGGATGGCACGCCACATCGCGGCGAACGCGGCAGCCCCTGACACCACCGGGCGGTCGTTCTCCTGCGCGTGGAAACGCGCCAGCATGGCGTCACGGTCCAGCGGACAGGTGCCGTCCCCGGAGAGGTCAACGAAGGCAATCCGCTGGTCACGGTCCAGCCGGCGCATGACCGCGATCTCGCGCACGCACAGCGGGCACGCGCCGTCATACCAGACCGTGACATCAGGCAGTTGCATGGCCCCGGTGACATAGGCCCATCGCACCAGACGCGCCGTGTGGCAGGGCGTCGCAATCACCCACGCCGCGCGAAAGGGTGGCAGTGCGGCACCCAGGGCGCGCCGAGCGCGGGGTCAATCGGGGCCGCCGCCAAAGCGTTGCGCCCACTCGGCCACCTGGGAGTCCTCGATGCGCGCGAACAGCACGTCGGGGGCCGAAAAGGGCGCTCCGTCCACCAGTCGGTCGAGCAAGGCGGGATCGTCCGGCGACGGCCAGCCGCGTCGGCCCTGGGCCACACCCAGTGCATCGAGCACGCGCGCCGAGCTCTCGGGCAGGAAGGGCGCGGCGATGATGGCGAACAGGGCGGCCAATTCCAGGCCTGTCCGCACCCCGGTCGCTGCCGCCGCGGCGTCGGTCTTGATCGCCGTCCATGGCGCGGCCTTCTGCAGGTATTCGTTGCCGGCCGCCCACAGCGCCCGCGTTTCGGCGGCGGCCTTGCGGAACTCCATCTGCTCGTGATGGCGGGTCAGGTCGGCCAGTCCCGCGCGCATGCGGGCGAGAACCTCGGTTTCGGCGTCGCCGGCCGGGCCGCGTACGGGCACCCGGCCTTCCATCCGCCCCTGGCCAAAGCGGGTGATGCGGTTGACGAAATTGCCATAGACATTGGCAAGGTCGGCATTCACCGCCGCCTGGAACCCCTCCAGCGTGAAGGCCGTGTCCGCACTCTCGGGGGCGTTGGCCATCAGATACCAGCGCCAGTATTCGCCCGGCAGCAGGTCCAGCGCCTGATCCATGAAGATGCCGCGCTTCTCGGACGTCGAGAACTTGCCGCCATACCAGGTCACCCAGTTGAACGCCTTGAGGCGGTCGACCAGCTTCCACGGCTCGCCCGAACCCAGGATGGTGACCGGAAAGGACACGGTGTGGAACGCCACATTGTCCTTGCCCATGAACTGGACATAGGTGACATCGCCCGCGCCCTGGTCGGTGCGCCACCAGCGCGCCCAGTCCCCGCCCGTGGCGTCGGCCCATTCCTGGGTTGCCCCGATGTATTCGATCGGAGCATCGAACCAGACATAGAACACCTTGTTCTCGAAGCCCGGCCGCGGCGCGCCGCCTTTGGTCACCGGCACGCCCCAGGCCAGGTCGCGGGTGATGGCGCGATCCTGAAGTCCCTCGTCCAGCCATTTGTAGGCGATCGAACGCGCCAGGGCCGGCCATTCGGTCGCTGCGTCCACCCAGGCGCGGATGCGCTCCTGCATCAAGGGCTGGCGCAGGAAGAGGTGCACGGTGTCGCGGATTTCGACATCGGTGCTGCCCGAAATCTTCGAGCGGGGGTTCTTCAGGTCCACAGGATCCAGCAAGGATCCGCAATTGTCGCACTGGTCGCCCCGCGCCCGCTCAAAGCCGCACACCGGACAGGTCCCCTCGACATAGCGGTCGGGCAGGAAGCGGCCATCAGCATTGGAATAGACCTGGCGCGAGGTGCGTTCCTCGAGCAGGCCCGCCGCTTCGAGGCGTTCGGCGAAATGCTGGGTCAGCGAGCGGTTGCGGGCACTGGACGAGCGCCCAAACCAGTCGAACGACAGCGCAAACCCCTCTCCGGCGCGTTTCTGGACGCCGTGCTGCTGGTCGCAATAGGCCGAAACCTCCATCCCGGCCTCGGCGGCGGCCAGTTCGGCGGGGGTGCCGTGCTCGTCGGTGGCACAGATATACAGCACCTCGTGCCCCTGCATCCGCCGGAAACGGGCATGGATGTCGGCGGGCAGCATCGAGCCCGCCAGATTGCCCAGATGCTTGATGCCATTGATGTAGGGCAGGGCAGAAGTGAGCAGGAAACGCGCCATGGGGCGGCTCTAGGGGGTGGCGTCCGGCCTGTCACGGGGTGCGCTGGAATCGCCGTGACTCGCGGGAATTCCCGCCACCGGCGGCATTTGTTGCCGCGCCGCTTGACCTGGGGTGCGCCATCGACCCAAGGTCGGAGGTCTTGATTGGGGGAGGGCATGATGCGCGTCTGGCTTTCGGGAACGATGCTGGCCCTGGCGCTGGCTGCGTGCGGTCCGGCGCAGGCGCCAGACGCAGGCGATCCGCAGACGGCAGTGCAGGGTACGCAAGGCGCGCCCGCCGCTGCTGCATCGCCGCCGGCCGCGCCGGCGGTGGCGCTGCCCAGCTCGCTGCCTGCCTTCGTGAAGCCCTATCCCGGCGCCACGGTGTCCAGCGCGATGACCAGCGCGTCGGATTATCGCTCGGGCGGGATGCTGCTGATGGAAACGCCCGACCCTGTGGACAGGGTGGTGGCGTTCTATCGCCCCCAGTTCGAGGGGCTGGCCGACCGCAGCGACCAGACCACGCCGGAACTGGTTCAGCTGGCAGGACGCCACAGCGACGGCACGACCCTGATGGTGATCGTCAGCCCACCCGACACGCCCGGTGATGCAACCGGCATCACCATCAACTGGGCGCGCGACCTGCGCTGACACTTAGGCCCGTCGCAGTGCCGCCTGCGCCGCCGCAAGACGCGCGATCGGCACCCGGTAAGGCGAGCACGAGACGTAATCCAAGCCCGCCTCCTCGCAGAAGGCGATGGTGGCGGGGTCCCCGCCATGTTCCCCGCAAATGCCCAGCTTGATCCCCGGACGCGCGGCGCGCCCGCGCTCGGCTGCCAGCAGCACCAGCTCGCCCACCCCGTCACGGTCGATGGTCGCGAACGGGTCCTTTTCGAACACGCCGGCCGAGACATAGTCGTCCAGGAAACGCCCCGAATCGTCGCGGCTGATGCCAAGGGCGGTCTGGGTCAGATCATTGGTGCCGAACGAGAAGAACTCGGCCTCGAGGGCGATCTCGCCCGCACGCAGCGCCGCGCGTGGCAGCTCGATCATCGTGCCGATGCTGTAGGCCAGCGCACGCCCGGTTTCGCGGGCGACCTCGGCGGCGACCACTTCGGCATTGCCACGCAGGATGGCCAGTTCCCTGCGCGAGATGACGAATGGCACCATGATCTCGGCCACCGGCTCCGCACCGGTTTCACGCGCGATCGCGGCCGCGGCCTCCAGGATGGCGCGCACCTGCATGTCATAGATTTCGGGGAAGGTGATGGCCAGGCGGCAGCCACGGTGTCCCAGCATGGGGTTGGATTCGTGCAGGGCGGCCGCGCGCGCCATCAGTGTGGGGCTGGCAATGCCGGTGGCCCGGGAAACCTCCTCGACGTCCTGGGGCGAGTGGGGCAGGAATTCATGCAGCGGCGGGTCGAGCAGGCGGATGGTCACCGGCCGCGTGCCCATGGCCCGGAAGATCCCCTCGAAGTCCGCGCGCTGGAAGGGCAGAAGCTTGTCCAGCGCAATACGCCGGCCTTCGGCATTCTCGGCCAGAATCATCTCGCGCATGGCCGCGATGCGCTCGGGCGCAAAGAACATGTGCTCGGTCCGGCACAGCCCGATCCCCTCGGCGCCGAAATCGCGCGCGATGGCGGCGTCCTCGGGCTGGTCGGCATTGGTACGAACGCCCAGCCGCCGCACGCGGTCGGCCCAAACCATCAGTGCGGCGAAATCACCGGTCAGTTCGGGCTGGACCATCTCTGCGGCCCCGGCAATCACCTCGCCGGTCGAGCCGTCCACCGTGATGACCTCGCCCTTGTGCACGGTGCGTCCGCCACAGGTAAAGCACTGTCCCTCGCGGTCGATGCGGATCGTGCCCGCGCCCGACACGCACGGCCGCCCCATGCCGCGGGCCACCACGGCCGCGTGGCTGGTCATGCCGCCGCGCGCGGTGACGATGGCACGGGCGGCGTGCATGCCGTGAATGTCCTCGGGGCTGGTCTCGGTGCGCACGAGGATCACGTCCTGGCGGTCGGCGGCCAGCCGCTCGGCTTCGTCGGGATCGAACACCACCATGCCGACGGCCGCCCCCGGGGAGGCGGGCAGGCCGCGCGCGATCACCTCGCGGCGAAAGCCCGGCGCGATGGTGGGATGCAACAGCTGGTCCAGTGCCTGCGGATCGACCCGCAGGATCGCCTCGCTTTCGGAAATCAGCCCCTCGCCCACCATGTCCACCGCAATCTTGAGCGCGGCCTTGGCGGTGCGCTTGCCATTGCGGGTCTGCAGCATGAACAGGGTGCCGCGTTCGACGGTGAACTCGATGTCCTGCATGTCGCGATAGTGGCCCTCGAGGCGGCGATACACCTCGACCAGCTGGGCGTAGACCTCGGGCATGGCCTCTTCCATCGACCGGCCAGGCTTGCCCATGTCGGCGGCTGCGACCGCGGTGATCGGGTCGGGTGTGCGGATGCCGGCGACCACGTCCTCGCCCTGGGCGTTGATCAGGAACTCGCCGTAAAATCGCTTCTCGCCGGTCGAGGGATCGCGGGTGAAGGCAACGCCGGTGGCTGACGTCTCTCCCATGTTTCCGAACACCATGGCCTGGACGTTGACCGCGGTGCCCCAGCTTTCGGGAATGTCGTGCATGCGGCGATAGAAGATGGCGCGGTCGTTCATCCACGAGCGGAACACTGCGCCGATGGCGCCCCACAGCTGTTCCTGGGGGTCCTGGGGGAAGGCTCGGCCGGTGGTGCGCAGCACATTCTCCTTGAAGGCAGCGCACACCTGGCGCCAGTCCGCCGCGCCCAGCTCGGTATCCGAATGCAGGTCGGCCTGTTCCTTGTATTCGTCCAGCAGCTCCTCGAAGCTGGAGTGCGCCACCCCCAGTACGACATTGGAATACATGGTGATGAAGCGGCGATAGCTGTCGAAGGCAAAACGCTCATTGCCGGAAAGGGTGGCCAGGCCCTCGGCGGTGGCATCGTTCAGCCCCAGGTTCAGCACCGTGTCCATCATGCCGGGCATCGAGGCGCGTGCGCCCGATCGCACCGACACCAGCAGCGGATCGCCCGGATCGCCAAAGCGTTTGCCCACCTTGGCCTCGAGCGCCGCCAGGCCGGCCGCGACCTCGGCTTCGAGGCCCGCGGGCCAGGTGCGCCCGGCCGCGTAGAAACCCACACAGGCCTCGGTCGTGATGGTGAAGCCCGGCGGTACGGGCAGGCCCAGATTGCACATCTCGGCCAGGTTGGCGCCCTTGCCGCCCAAAAGGTCCTTCATCGAGGCCGACCCCTCGGACGCGCCGCCGCCAAAGCCATAGACCCATTTGGTGGCCATCGGGGTGTCCTTGTCCTGGGCGGAAACCGGGGAGGCGAGCGTCATCGGATCATCCTGCGACGAGGGAAAAACGGGCAACCGTTTCGCAAGCGGAACAAAGTTCATCGAGCAGTTTTAGGCGGTTCAGGCGCACCTGAGGCTCGGGGTCGTTGACCCGGGTAGTCTCGAAAAACCGGTCCACCGGGCCGCGCAGGCTGGACAGGGCGCCCAGTATAGCGACCCAATCCTCGCGCTCGGCATTGTGGAAATTTCCGCTAATTGTCGTACGAATTGATTGGATCGCAAGTATCAATTCTTGCTCCGGCTGAGTGCGAACGTCAAAGGCACGTTCAACCCCAATCATCTGCCACCCCAGATGTGCACCTTTTTTGTTTTCTTTCGCCCATTCAGCGTCAAGTATATTGCGGGCTCTACGGTAACCCGTAAGCAAGTTCACGCCATTCTCTGTAGAAAGAAAATTGGCCAATGCCTCGACGCGGTCGGCAATCATCACCAAATCGTCGTCTGGGACAGCATATTTTTGCCCCTCCGGCGATTGTGTTTCGGTGGCTACGTCGACCAGTTTAGATTCGAACGGCATCGCCGCGTCAACCAGGTCGTGGCGGCTGCCTTCGTCGCGCAGGGCCTGTTTCAGGCGCTCGTGCATGAACTGCAGCAGGTCATCCGCCAGCGCGTCGTCCAGCCGCCCCTTGAAGGCCGTGCGCAGGCGCAGGCGCACACGCCGCTCGCGCAGGATGCGGATCACCCCCAGCGCCGCACGGCGCAGCGCATAGGGATCGCGCGAGCCGGTGGGCTTTTCGCCAATGCGCCAGAAGGACATCAGCGTGTCCAGCTTGTCGGCCAGGGCCACCGTCACCCCCACCGGGTTGGTCGGCACCCGATCCGAGGGGCCTGCGGGTTTCCAGTGCTCCTCGATCGCGATGGCCACCGCGTCCGCCAGGCCTTCATGGCGGGCAAGGTCGCGTCCGACCTGGCCCTGAAGCTCGGGGAACTCGCCGACGACTTCGGTCACGAGGTCCGCCTTGCACAGGCGTGCGGCGTGATCGACCAGATCGGGCGGGGCGCCCGTGTCGTGGCACAGCGCCGAGGCCAGCGTGCGCACCCGTTCGACCTTTTCACCCATGGTGCCCAGGCGTTCGTGAAAGACGATGCTGGACAGACGCGGCACGCGCGATTCCAGCGTGGTCGCCCGGTCCACCTCGACAAAGAAGCGCGCGTCCGACAGGCGCGCGGAAAGCACACGCGCATTGCCTGCCGCGATGGCCTTGCCCCCATCGCGCGCCGCCAGATTGGCCACCGTGACGAACCGCGGGGCCAGCCGGCCGGTGGCAGGATCCCGAACGGCAAAGTATTTCTGGTTCGTGCGCATGGTCAGCCGGATCAGCTCGGCCGGCAGGTCCAGGAAGGCCGGGTCCATTTCGCCGACCACCACGACCGGCCACTCCACCAGGCCCGCCACCTCGTCCAGCAGGCCCGGATCGTCCACCAGCTCGAGGCCCAGCGCCTCGCAGGCGGTGCGCGCATCCGCAGCAATCCGCGCGCGCCGGTCCTCGGCATCCAGCACCACCCGCGCGCGTTCGAGCGCGGTGACATAATCCTCATAGCGGCGCACCCGGACCGGGTCGGGCGCATGCACCCTGTGCCCGCGCGTCACGTCACCCGAACGCAGGCCGGCAATCGCAAAATCCACCACTTCACCGTCAAAGGTGCACACGATGGCCTGCAGCGGGCGCACCCACATCAGATCACCCTCGCCCCAGCGCATCGACTTGGGCCAGGGGAATGCGCGGATGATGGCGGGGACGATCTCGGCGATCAGGGCGGGCGTGTCGCGCCCTTCGCGACGGATATCGGCGACCCAGAACGACCCCTTTTTCGGATCATCGACGCGGCGCGCCTGATCCAGCGAGGCAAGCCCCGCGCCGCGCAGGAAGCCTTCGATGGCGGGTGCGGGGGCATCGACGCGCGGGCCCTTGCGCTCCTCGTGGGTGTCGGGGGTGCGCAGGGGCAAACCCTCGACCACCGCGGCAAGGCGGCGCGGGGTGGCGAACGCCTTTACCCCTTCGGGCAGCAGGCCGGCTGCAGACAGATGGTCCATCAGCGCCCGCTCGAGGTCGGCGCACGCACGCGCCTGCATGCGCGCAGGGATTTCCTCGGTCAGCAGTTCCAGCAGCAATTGGGGCATCGGCCTTCCGACGGCGGACTTGCAGGGAGAGTGGTCCCGTCGGGGACGCCTTAGCGGGCCGGTGGGCGGGCGTCACGCGGCTGTTGCAACCTTGCGCGCGGCGCGGTCAGGAATCTCGGTGGACCAGCACGTCCACGCGGGTGACGGGGACCTCGCTCTCGACGCCGATCACTTCGAAATCGACATCGACGCCAAGGGTGAGTGTGACCTCGCCCTCGATTTCGAGCGGCCGGGCAAGCAGATCGTGGATGCGGTCGGCCAGGCCGGGGTCCAGCAGCACGTCGGCGCGGAACTTGCCGCGCCCGGTCTTGCGCATGGCACCCATCGACGGACCGCCCGGCGCCACCGAATCGGGCCGCGGGGCCAGCACCAGTATGGCATCGCCCAATGTGTCGTCCTCGACCGAGGCCGTGGCAGAGATCACCAGGCGCCAATCGGCGAAGGCTTCGGGCCCCGAGGCCTCGTCGCAGGCGAACGACACGTCGTCGGCGGTGAAGGCCAGAATCACTTCGGTGGTCATCGGCGGGTCTCCGTGGCGGTGCGGCGGACTTTCAGGTGCATGTCCTGGATGGCCACCGTGTTCTGGTTGTTGCGGGTGGGTGCGCGGCGCGGATCGCCATCGCACTTCAGCATCAGCTGGATGGTGAGGTCCGAATCAGCGGCGATGGCGGATTCCAGCATGTCCACCACGGCCGGCGGCAGGACCAGCTGTGCCGACCAGTGATCGCGTTCGGCCACCAGGCGCGGGGGCTCGATCAGCGGCTTGGTCTGGCGGTCCAGGCGCGCGCGCACTGCAACCTCTTCGGGGGCGATCCCCTCGCCGGCCTGAAACCGCCCGCGGGCAGCCACACCCAGCCACACCCGCGCATCGGGCCGTTCGGCAAAGGGGTGCTCGACATGCAGTTCGGCCTGGCGGGTGTCGAACGCCAGCATCAGCACGCTGTTCATGCCGGCGTTTCCTCCTGCTGGGCCACCCACGCCTCGGCACTGCCCTTGGCCAGCGTCCGCACCCGGGCGATGAAACTCTGGCGCTGGACGGGCGACACCACGCCGCGCGCGTCGAGCAGGTTGAAAAGGTGTGAGGCCTTCAGTGCATAGTCATAGGCCGGCAGCGGCAGGCTTTTTTCCAGCAGTGCCATGCACTGCCGCTCGGCGTCGGCAAACCAGCGCTGCAGCATGTCGGTGTCGGCGTGCGTGAAATTGAAATGACTTTGCTGGCGCTCGTTTTCGAGGAACACCTCGCCATAGGTGAACCGGTCCGAATAGGGCATGTCATAGACGCGGTCATAGCCCAGCACATACATGGCCAGCCGCTCGAGCCCATAGGTCAGCTCGCCCGAGACCGGCCGGCAGTCCAGCCCGCCCACCTGCTGGAAATAGGTGAACTG
>DBAV01000077.1:441-4176 GCA_002291875.1 Hyphomonadaceae bacterium UBA1001 | reverse complement strand
GGAACACGGCCTTTGATTAGAGAAAAGGAACGTGATCCCGGAACCCGTGAGCAAAGCGAACCGGTATCCGGGATCCATCCCTATAGCGTGGTGGATAGGTCCCGGGTCCGATGCTGACGCACCGGCCCGGGATGACGGCGGTGATTCAACGAAAGGCGGGTCAGGTGATGGGGGGGGCGGTGGAGAGGACCTGGCCGACCAGGTGCAGGCTGCCGCAGACCACCACGCGGCCCCCGGGGCCCGCGACGGTGGCGGCCATCGTCACTGCGTCCTCGATGCCGGGCGCGGGCTGGCCGGGCACGCCATGGCCGGCGAACAGGGCCTGCAGGGCCGCGGGGTCGGCGATCGCGCGGCCGCCGGAAGCGAAGGGCGTCGTGATCGCCAGGTCGGCCGCCGCCGCCAGCGCCGCGACCAGGGGTGCGGCGTCCTTGTCGGCGAACATGCCCACCACCAGCACGGTCGCCCGCGCCCCGCCACGCGGGCCCAGCGCCTGGGCCAGCGCCTGCGCGCCCTGCACATTGTGCGCCCCGTCGACCCACAGCGACGCCCCCTGACCCTGCGCCAGCGCGGCCAGCGTTCCGCCCTCGACCGCGTGCAGGCGCCCCGACCAGCGCGCCTGCGCGAGGCCGCGCGCGATCGCCGCATCCGGCAGCGACAGCGTGCCCAGCCGCCGCGCGGCCACCACCGCCACCGCCGCATTCATCGCCTGGTGCGGTCCGGCCAGCGCAGGAGCCGGAAAGCGGCTTGCCACCCCCTCGTCCCACACGGTCAGACCCTCGGGGTCCGGCCGCCAGGCCGCGTCCACCCCCACACAGGTCAGCCGCGCGCCCACCGCCCGTGCGCGCGCCTCGATCACATCCAGCGCCTCGGGGGCCTGGGGCGCGATGACCCCCGGCCGGCCGGCCTTGAGGATGCCCGCCTTCTCGGCCGCGATGGCACCCAGCGTGTCGCCCAGCCACTGCATGTGGTCCATGCCGACCGGCGTGATGACCGTCAGCAGCGGGTCGGCGACGACATTGGTCGCATCGAGCCGCCCGCCGAGGCCAACCTCGACCAGGGCCAGGTCTGCGGGCGTGCGCGCGAACGCCAGAAAGGCCACCGCCGTGGTCAGCTCGAACACGGTGACCGGCGCGCCGTCATTCACCCGCTCGACCTCGTCGATCAGCGCCAGGATTGCCTCGTCCGACAACAGAACGCCCGCCACCCGGATCCGCTCGGCGAACCGCACCAGATGCGGCGAGGTATAGACATGCACCCTCATGCCCGCCGCCTCGGCCATGGCGCGCAGGAAGGCGATGGTCGACCCCTTGCCATTGGTGCCTGCGACGTGGACCACGGGCGGCAGGGCACGATGCGGATGGCCAAGGCGCGCCAGCAGCGCCTCGATGCGGCCCAGCGACAGGTCGATCAGCTTGGGGTGCAGGGCCGCAAGGCGCGCCAGGACCGCATCGACGCTCATGCGCGGGCTCGGAGCGCGGGCCCCATGGCCTGCACGGGTCGTTGAAGGGGCGGGCCTGTAAGCCCGCGGTCCTGGGGTCGCTGCCGGGTGCCCAACTATCCCAGCGCCTTGCGACGCGCCCCGCCGCTGCCGCCGCGCCGGCTGGACCGCGGCCCGGCCATCAGGCCCAGAAGCCGCCCCAGCGTGGGTTTCAGCTCGCGCCGGTCGACCACCATGTCCACCATGCCCTTGTCCAGCAGGTATTCGGACCGCTGAAAGCCCTCGGGCAGTTTCTGGCGGATGGTCTGCTCGATCACGCGCGGCCCGGCAAAGCCGATCAGGGCGCCCGGCTCGGCGATGTGCACGTCGCCCAGCATCGCATAGCTGGCCGTCACCCCGCCCGTGGTCGGGTCGGTCAGCACAACGATGTAGGGCAGGCCCGCCTCGCGCACTTCCTGAACGGCGACCGTGGCGCGCGCCATCTGCATCAGCGACAGGATGCCCTCCTGCATGCGCGCGCCGCCCGAAGCGGTGACGCACACCAGACCCGTGCCCCGGCTGACCGCCTCGCGCGCGGCGGCGACAAAGCCCTCGCCCGCCCCCGTGCCCAGTGACCCGCCCATGTATTCGAAGTCCTGGACGATGATGGTCGCAGGCGCGCCCTCGATGTCGCCCACCCCGATCGTCATGCAGTCGTCGCGCCCGGTCTTGGCCTTGGCGGCCTTCAGGCGGTCGACATATTTCTTGTCGTCGCGAAAGCGCAGGGGGTCGCGCGGCACCTCTGGCAGGGGGATGGCCTCCCAATTGGCGTCGTCGAACAGCTGACGCAGGCGCTTTTCGGGGCCGATGCGCAGGTGAAAGCCGCCCGGCGTGACCCAGTGCGTCGCATCGAGATCGGGCTTGTAGATCAGCTCGCCCGTGTTGGGGCAGGTGATCCAGAGGTCGTCCGGGGCGTCACGCTTTTTCGCGGCCGCCTTGACCCCCGGCCGCAGCATGTTGGTCAGCCAGTTCATGCCAGTGTCTCCGTCCGGCGCGCGGTGTGCACCGCGTGGCAAAGCGTTCGGGCCAGGTCGGCCACCGCGTCCGGGGCCTGTTCGGGACACCCGCGGGCCACCGCATCGGCGATGCGCTCGACCAGGGCCGAGCCGACCACCACCGCGTCGGCCCCGCGGGCCACCGCCGCCGCCTCTTCGGCCTGACGCACGCCAAAGCCCACCGCCACCGGCAGGCCCGAGGCCGCCCGCACTCGGGCTGCGGCCTCGACCGCCTCGGCGGCGGCCACCGCCTTGACGCCCGTGACGCCGGCGACCGACACGTAATAGACAAATCCGCTGGCCCGGCGCACCACATGCGCCATGCGCGCGGGTCCGGTGGTCGGTGCCACCAGCCGCACCAGCGCGACGGCATTCGCCTCCAGCGCGTCGGCCAGGGCGTCCTCTTCCTCGGGCGGCACATCGACCACGATCAGCCCGTCCACACCCGCCGCCGCGGCATCGGCGGCAAAGGCCGCGGGGCCATATTGTTCGACGGGGTTCAGATAGCCCATCAACACCACCGGGGTGACGGTATCGCCCTCGCGAAAGGCCCGGACCTGGGCCAGTGCGGCACGCAGCGACCCGCCGGCTGCCAGCGACCGGCGCCCCGCCGCCTGGATGGCCGGGCCATCGGCCATCGGGTCCGAGAACGGAAAGCCCAGCTCGACAATGTCGGCCCCGGCCGCGGCCAGCGCGCGCATCACCGCCAGCCCGGTCGCGGGATCGGGATCGCCAGCCATCACATAGCCGACAAAGCCGGCCCGCCCCTGGTCCGCGAGGCGTGCAAAGCAGGTGTCGAGACGCGAAACGGTCATGCGGGCGCGGAATCCTTGGAAGTGATGACGTCTAGACGTCACGGACGCCCATGAAAAGCCATCGACGATGCCCGGACCGGCGGGCGGGGGCTCAGATGCGCTCGCCCAGCGCCTCGGCCACGGTGAAGATGTCCTTGTCGCCGCGTCCGCACAGGTTCATCAGCACGATGCCGCCCTTGCCGACCTGGCGGGCGATCTCGCCAAGGCGGGCCAGCGCGTGCGAGGGTTCGAGGGCGGGCAGGATGCCCTCGAGCCGGGCGCACAGGCCGAATGCCTCCAAAGCCTCCTCGTCGGTGGCCGACGTGAACTCGGCGCGGCCGACATCGCGCAGCCAGGCGTGCTCGGGGCCGACGCCGGGATAGTCCAGGCCCGCCGAAATCGAGTGTGCCTCGGTGATCTGGCCGTCGCCATCCTGCAGCAGATAGGTGCGGTTGCCGTGCAGCACGCC
>DBAV01000077.1:0-125 GCA_002291875.1 Hyphomonadaceae bacterium UBA1001 | reverse complement strand
GGTTGCCGTGCAGCACGCCCGGTCGCCCCCCGGTCAGCGCCGCTGCGTGCAGGCCGGTGTGCAGGCCGTGCCCCCCCGCCTCGACCCCGATCAGGCGCACGCTTTCGTCGGCCAGGAAGGGATGG
>DBAV01000076.1 GCA_002291875.1 Hyphomonadaceae bacterium UBA1001 | reverse complement strand
CTGGCGCACCGGCCCGGGATGACGGCGGGGGGTATTGGGACGGGTTGACGGTGGGGGGCAGGGGGCAGAGGGTGTGGGGTCGTTGCACCCTGGAGGGGCACCCATGAGCCTGCCTGGCAATGCGAAGGCGCAGGCCTTCATCCTGACGCGCGACCGCGCGGTCTCTCTGCCCTTCTACACCGAGATCCTGGGACTTCGGCTGATTGGACAGGATGTGTGGGCGGCGACGCTGGATGCGCATGGCACCGAGCTGCGCCTGACCACGGTGCAGGACCATGTCGCCAGCGCACATACCGTGTTCGGCTGGGAGGTCGACGATCTGGACGCCGTGCTGGCCGGCCTCGAGGCCCGGGGTGTTCGCGGCACGGTCTATGAGGGGTTCGGCCAGGATGCGCGCGGCATCTGGACCGCGCCCGATGGCAGGGTGCGCCTGGTGTGGTTCCCCGACCCGGAGGGCAATGTCCTCAGCCTGCAGCAGCACGCCGCCGGCTGAACCCTCAGCGCAGGAATTCCAGCAGGTTCAGCCGTGACAGCGTGCCCAGCACGCTGGCGCTGGCCTGCAGCTGGACCTGGGCCGCATTCAGCCGGGTCGCCACCTCGGCCATGTCCACCATCTCGATATTGGCGACGGTGCCGGTCAGCAGGTTCACGAAATCGTCCTGGCGGCGCTGGAGGTCCTCGACCCGGCGCGCGCGTGCGCCGTCAATGCCCTGTTGCTGGACGATGCCGACATGGGCGGCCTCGAGCGCGGTGGCAGCGGTCTCCAGCGCGGCGCGCGCGGCCGGCGAAGGCGGGCGGCCGAACGGGGCGGCCGCAGCAAGGTCGCGGATGGCCTGGACCATGTCGCGGCCGACCTCGGGGGCCAGCGGGGCCAGTTCCGAGCGGGTGGTGTCGTCGACCTGGGCGACCTGGCGGCGGGTGCCGGCCTGGAACAGGTCGTCCACACTGGCGGCGGCGGTGATGTCGGCGACCGTGCGCGCCAGGAAGGGGGCGTCGGCGCTGCGCTCGCCCGCGAACACGAACTGGCCGGCAAAGCTGGTGTTCAGCGCTCCGGCCGCATCATTGACGGCATTCTGGAGCGCACGCGGGATTTCGGTGGCGTCGTCCAGCGCCAGCACCTGCAGCACGGTGTCGCGCAGGCCGATGGTGGCGTCGGCGATGCGCGACAGCGACTGGGCCTGGATCTCGAACCGTGCCCCCAGCTCGCGCCCAAGCTGCGAGAACGCCTCGGCGCGCTGCATGAACCCGCGCGAGGACACCAGCGTGGTCAGCTTGCCGTCATAGCCCGCCAGGTCGTCGGCAACCTTGCCGCTGCTGGCCTGACGGGTCAGTTCGGCAAGGTCACGCTGGGTGCGCAGCATGTCCGCGGTGGACATCTGGAACTGGGCGAAACTGGCGACGCGATCGAGGCTCATGGCATCACACCATCTGGAGGAGGACGTCGTACATCTGCTGCGCCGCCTGGATCAGGCGGGCGGAGGCGGCGTAGGACTGCTGGAAGGTGGTCATCCGGACGATTTCCTCGTCGAGATTGACCCCCGTGACGGCCGAGAGGCGCTGGCTGGCGGCCTGCTGGATCGACTCGGCCGAGTCGCGGGCGCGGTCGGCGGCGGCGGCGCGGCTGCCGACCGAGGCGATCATGCGGGCTGCCAGGTCGCTCAGCCCCGCCCGGCCACCGGGCAGGCCCGCCGAACCGTCGAAATCGACCACATCGCCGCGCAGGCGCGTGAAGGCGGCCGCGCCGCGCCCGTCGCCGGTCTCCAGCACCCGGTCGCCGACCGCCGCACCGGTCAGGTCGGGCTGGGCCAGGGCCAGGCGGCGCGGGTCCGAGATCAGCGCCGGATCGACGCGCAGGGCCACTGTGCGCATCACGCGCGCGCCCTCGCCCAGACCGAACAGCGCCGAGAAGCCCAGATTCGTGGCGCCGCGCTGGGTGGTGTCGGCGATCACCTCCAGCCGTGCCGCCCCGCCCGGCGCGGGGGTCACCACCAGCCGGCCGCGCGCGTCCAGCGATGCGGTCGCCTGGCCGGCCAGCCCGGCATTCAGCGCGGCGATCATGTCCGACATGGCCGGGCCGGCGGCGGTGATGGTGGGGGTCGAGATCACGCGCCCGTCCGCGGCCGTCAGGCGCAGCTGCAGCGTGCCCGAAAAGCCCGAGGGGCTGGCCGGGGTCAGCCCGGTCGCGAAATCCAGCGGCCCCGACGCGCGGGTCAGCGTCCCCAGGCCGAACGTGTGCGCCAGGCCCTTCCCGCCGCGCTCGGCCGGCAGGGCCGGATCGTCGGCGATCACGATGCCTGCCCCGGTCGCGGCGGACAGATCCAGCCGCCCATTCGCCGCCAGCGTGGCCGTTCCGTCGGGGCCAAGTGCCGCGTTCAGGGCCGCCGCAAAGCCGCCGACTGTCTGACCTGCCCAGGGCGGCGCCGAAAAGTCGATGTCCACCCGGCGGCGCAGGGTGCCATCGGCATTCACCACCGCCACCGTGGTGCGCCCGGTGAAGTTCATCGCGTCGGTGGCGATCAGGCCGGTGACCCGTCCGCTGAGCTGGTTGGGGGCCGGAACGGCGGCATTGCCGGCCACGGCGCGGTCCAGCACGTCGGCCACCGTCGAGGCCAGCGCCGCCACATCGTCCAGCAGCCCGGCCAGATCCTCGTCGCGGGCCGCGATCAGCCCGCCGATCTCGCCGCCGCGGGCGCCGATCTGCAGGTTCACGGGGGCGGCCTCGGGCAGCAGGATCTGGACCTTGCCATAGACGGTGCCGGCCTCGCCCGCCTGGCGCGCGACATAGCGCAGCGCGCCGGCGCTCTCGCCGACCAGCAGCAGGCCCTCGGTCGTGCGCACGGTGACCCCGCCCAGAGGGCGCGCCTCGACGCGCACGTCCAGAAGGGCGGACAGTTCGGCGACGGCGCGGGCCTGGGCGTCCTCGGCGCCGGTGGCGTCGCCGCCGCCGACCTTGGCGCGCGCGATCTCGCCATTCAGGGTCTGGATGGTGGCCAGGATGTCGGAGGCCCGCGACACCGCCTGGCCCAGGCGCACGTCGGCCTCGGCGCGCAGGTTCGACAGGGCCTCGGTCAGGGTGCGGGTGTCGTTGAAGAACTGGTCGGCAGCCGACAGCAGGTCGGCGCGGCGCAGGGCCGAGGTCGGGTCGGACTGGACCAGCGTGGCGGCGTCGAAGATCGCCTGGAGGCGTCCGGGCAGGCTGGTGGCCTCGCCGGGATCGCCGAACCGGGCCTGGGCGCGGTCCAGGAGGTCGGCGCGCACGGTCTCGCGCGTGGTGGCCGAGCCTGCCCGCAGGGCCGCTGCCTCGAGGAAGCGGTCGGCCACGCGCTGGATGCGGGCCACGTCCACGCCCTCGATCGCGCCGGCGACCGAGCGTGCGGTAAAGTCCACCTGCTGGCGGGCAAAGCCGGCCGTGTTGGCGTTGGCAATGTTGTTCGACGTGGTGCGCAGGGCGGTCTGGCTGGCCTGCAGGCCCGACAACCCGCTGCCGAGGATCGAGTTCAGGCTCACGCGGGGCCTCCCTCAGGCGGGGTGCAGGCCGGCAGGAAATGCCGGGTGGGCGGCGTGTGCCGGGTCATGCGTGCCGCCGGCCCGCGCGCACGCGCGCCGCGCCGTCTGGCCGACCGGCCCTCGAAAGCCCGCACGCACAGGGGTTCAGGGGTGCCGCACCGCATCGCGCCTCGCCTCTTCGCCCGCGCCCCCAGCGGGCGCCGCCCCACCGCATCGCAAACCCGGTGCCAGCCGCCGGAGCCCGCGCTTAGAGGCGCGGTTGTTGCCGCATGACCGGGCCGGCCCCCGCGCTTCCAGGCGCGGTTGTTGCCGCATGACCGGGCTCTGAGGCCCGGGCTCCGATGCGCCGCCGGAGCCCGCGCTTCCAGGCGCGGCGCCCTGCAAAACCGCGTGCCGAAGGGGCCCGGTCATCCACCCGATTCCTGAGGGGCGGACTGGAAAAAGTGGCTCGCTGTCGCGAAATGTCTGCTAGGTTCTAGCCAGCTTTTTTCCTGTCACGAATCGATCCCGATCCCATGGCCGAAAACGCCCACGATGCCGTTCCCGACACCGCGCCCAACGATGCGCCCGATGATGCGCCAAAGGATGCACCCGTCCCGGACGCGGCCGCCGCCTACACCGCGGATTCGATCCAGGTGCTCAAGGGTCTGGACGCGGTGCGCGTGCGGCCGGGCATGTATATCGGCGACACCGATGACGGCTCGGGCCTGCACCACATGGTGTACGAGGTGGTGGACAACGCCATCGACGAGGCGCTGGCCGGCCATGCCAACCTGGTCCAGGTGATCCTGCACCCCGACGGCAGCGTCGAGGTCTCGGACAATGGCCGCGGCATCCCCACCGGCATCCATTCCGAGGAAGGCGTGTCGGCGGCCGAGGTCATCATGACCCAGCT
>DBAV01000173.1 GCA_002291875.1 Hyphomonadaceae bacterium UBA1001 | reverse complement strand
GCGGGCGAGAAGGTCGGTTTTTGCTTGCAAAAACCGGGTTGAGTGGGTCGCCGGTCGTGCGGAAAACCAAGTCCCGAGCGAGCCTGAATCCCCAACCTTGCGCCGGCCCCTCAACCCATGTTTTGCATGGCAAAACATGACCTTCTCCCCGAGGAGAAGGTGGTCCCCCCCACCAGCAAGGTGGGCCGCGATGACACCAGCCCTTACGCCAGGCCGTGGGAGACCAGGAAGGCGCGTGCGACCATCGTGCCCAGTGCGGCGGTTGCCGCGGCGTAGAGCACGAACCGCAGCACCACCCGGTTGATCGTGGCCTGGACCAGCGAGTGCGCCACCCGCAGCACCACATAGCTCCACGCGGCCGCCACTGTGACGCCGTCCACCCACCCGCCGGCGTGGATGGCCAGCGCGGTGGCATAGAAGAGCACGGGCTGCTCGTGCAGGTGATTGTGGTTCTCGGCCACCTGCCGCACGCCGGCCGGCAGGACAGAGAGCGCCCCCGGATGCCGGGCGTCCTGGGGGTCGATGGCGGCCGCGCGCATGGTCGGCAGGCGGGTGGCGTACATCCACACCCACATCACCAGCGTCCAAGCCACCAGCGCCAGAACCGCCAGCAACAGGTGCATTTCCGCCATGTCCACCCCCCCTTTTTCCCCGCGTCCGCTGCGCAGCCTAGGTCGCGCGCGCCGGTTGACAAGTGAGGTTGTGCGTTCGGGTGATCCACACGCCTGCGTCGTGCGTAGGGAGGATGCGGGTTGCCGTCCGGCACCCCGCGACACAGCGGGACACAGACCCCAGGGGCCGCCCGCAACACCACATCCGCTGACGGGGGAGCCGCCATGCCGATCGCCGAAACCGCCGAACTCCAGAGGGGGTCACGTCGCTTTGTAAAGGAAGCGATGCGGGCGCCGCTGCTGGAGCAGGACCATGAGCAGAATCTCGCCCGGCGCTGGCGCGACCATGGCGACGAGCATGCCCTGCACGAGCTGACCTCGGCCTACATGCGGCTGGTGATCTCGATGGCGTCGCGGTTCCGCAATTACGGCCTGCCGATGTCCGAGCTGGTGCAGGAGGGCAATGTCGGCCTGATGCAGGCCGCCGCGCGCTTCGAGCCCGAGCGCGAGGTGCGGTTCTCGACCTATGCCAGCTGGTGGATCCGCTCGTCGATCCAGGACTACATCCTGCGCAACTGGTCGATCGTGCGCACCGGCACCACCGCCGCCCAGAAATCGCTGTTCTTCAACATCCGCCGCCTGCGCGCGATGATCAACGACACCGGCGACGCGGTGATGTCGCAGGAAAACAAGGAATTCGTCGCCACCAAGCTGGGCGTGGCGGTGAACGAGGTGGAATCGATGGCCGCGCGCCTGTCGGCGGCGGACCGCTCGCTGAATGCGCCGCTGGGCGATGACGCCGGGGCCGAATGGCAGGATCTGCTGGCCGATGACCGCCCCACGCCCGAAGAGGACGTCATGGCGCTGCGCGACACGGCGCGCCGCTCGGCCTGGATCGCCAACGCGCTGAAGGACCTGTCCGCGCGTGAGCTGACCATCATCGAGGCGCGCCGCCTGCGAGAGGACGGCGTCACGCTGGACCATCTTGGCAAGGAGCTGGGCATCTCGAAGGAACGCGTGCGCCAGATCGAGCACCATGCGCTGAAAAAAATGCGCGCGGCCCTGCTGCGCCAGGTGGGCGATCCCGAGGCGGCCGGCCTGCTGGACTGACAGGCCGGCCACCCGCGGCCCACCCCGGTCAGTCCGGGGTGCGCTGGTCCTAGACGCCGGGATAGGTGCCCGCTCTCATTTGGCGGATGGCTTCTTCCATCGTCCAACCATTGCGGGCGTTGATCTCGGCAATCTGCGCGCGGGTCAGCGCCGGGCCATTCGCCGCCACGTTGGCGTCGATCTCGTCGGCCATCGCTTCGGTGCCATCAACCTCACCCGGCTTGAGCGGGCCGCCGCCATTGATCATCACGAAAGGCATCCGAACCTCCATCCCTGTTGATGGACGAACCTTATCGTCCTGCCCGCCGAAATGCAACCAAAACCCATGCGAAACGCTGCCTTTCGCGCATCCGGTTGCAGGCAAGAAAAACCATATGGAATATGGCTTTCACGGCACGTTTCCGGGCCAGAGGGGCCGCAAACTGGCCCGCGAAAAATCGGCACAAAGAGTCAAGCCAAACGCAGTCATCTTCGGGCCTCGCCATTCCCCAGCACGGGGCCTCGGCGCGGTCCGAGCGGCCGGCGCCGCGGCGCCGCGACCGACGCCCGGGCCAACGCCCTCACACCGCCCGCAGCGCGTCGCGCAGGGCGATGAAGTCCGCCGGGGGCGGCACCTCGAAGCGCATCGGCGCATCGGTGACGGGGTGGCGAAAGGCCAGCAGGGCGGCGTGCAGGGCCTGACGGCCAAAGCCATCCGCCATCGCCTGGGCGGCGTCGGCCCGCGGGCCGGTCTCCTCGAAGCGCAGCGGACGGCGCGCTCCATAGAGCGGATCGCCGATCAGCGGCGCCCCCAGATGCGCCATGTGGACGCGGATCTGGTGCGTGCGCCCGGTTTCCAGCCGGCATTCGACCTGGGCCGCCCCGCCACGGCCGGCCGCCGCACCGCGCGCCTGGCCATAGGTCTCGATTGTCCACCAGCGCGTCAGCGCACGCCGCCCGGACTCGCCCGTCAGCACCGCCATGCGCAGCCGGTCATGCGGCGCGCGGCCCAGCCGGGTCTCGATCTCGCCGGTGCGCGGGTGGGGCGCACCCTGGGTCAGGGCCAGATACATGCGTTCCAGGGCATGGGCGGCGAACATGCGGGTCAGGCTGGCATGGGCGGCGTCGGACTTGGCCACCACCATGACGCCCGAGGTGTCCTTGTCCAGCCGGTGGACGATGCCGGGCCGGGCCACCCCGCCCACGCCCGACAGGTCACGCAGGTGGAACAGCAGGGCATTGACCAGCGTGCCGTCGGCTATGCCGGCGCCCGGATGGGTCGCCATGCCGGCGGGTTTGAGCACCACCGCAAGGTGGGCGTCCTCGAACAGGATGGGGACCGGCAGGTCCTGCGGGCGGGGCGCGGCCGCAATGGCCTGCGGCACCTCGACCACATAGGGCTGGCCGAGGCGGATCTTCTGCGATCCGCCCTTGACCGCCTCGCCGGCCCGCGTGACCCGCCCCTGGGCGATCAGCGCCTGCAGCCGGGCACGCGACAGCTCGGGCAGGCTGGCGGCCAGCCACTGGTCCAGCCTGCGCCCGGCCAGGTCGGGCGGCGGGTCGAGCACATGGCGGCGGGCGTCGGGTGCCGGGCCGTCGCCCCCCGGATTGCCCTCGTCCTCGAAATCCTCGCTCTGGTCCACGTGTGCATGCCCTGAAACGGTGTGTAACCTCATGACCACACCCGTTTGCGGTGCAACAGCCCCGGCACGCACTGTCACAGGCCGTTCAAACAACCGACACGCGACTGTCGCCACCCGCCCATACCGCCCGCCCCATGCACGCCCCGCGGGGGGCAGGACGAGTGGGAGCGAACGATGCGCAGGATGATGTCGAGCGCCATGGCCCTTGCGGCCGTCATGGGATGGGGCACGGCCCCCGCACTGGCCCAGCAGGCGGCGAGCACAGACGAGGGCATCGAGGAAATCATCGTCACCGTCCAGAAGCGCGAGGAAGCGATCGTGGACGTGCCGGTCGCCATCACCGCCTATTCCGGCGAGACCCTGCAGCAGCTGGGCATCACCCAGTTCGACGAGCTGGCGCTGTTCGTGCCCGGCCTCGAGGTCCAGGAGCAGTCGCCCAACAATCCGGGCTTTGTCATCCGCGGCCTGACGTCCGACGATGGCGCGGCCTTCCAGGAGCAGCGCGTGGCCGTGTTCCAGGACGGGGTGTCGATCTCGCGGGCCCGTGGGGCCTTCGTCGAGCTGTTCGATGTCGAGCGCATCGAGGTGGCGCGCGGACCCCAGGCCACCCTGTTCGGGCGCGCGGCGCTGTCGGGGGGCATCAACGTCATCCGCCGCAAGGCCAACCTCGACGCGCCGGGCGGCGAGGCGGCCCTGTCGGTCGGCGATTACGGCCTGCGGCGCTATGAATTCGCCGGCGGTGCACCGCTGATCGAGGGTGTGCTGGGGGTGCGTGCGGCGGTGGTCTCGACCGATCGCGAGGGCAACCAGCGCAACATCCTGGGCGGGCGGCTGAACGGGCCGGGCGCGAATGCGCAGCGCCTGTCGGTGGCGTGGGTGCCGCGCGACGACATGCGGTTCGACCTTCAGTTCGAGCGTCAGGAAGACAGCTGGGACGGCACCGGCTTCAAGTCGGGCAGCATCGCCCCGGCCCTGCTGGCGCCCAACAACCTGCTGGTGAACGTGCCGGGCGCTTCGGTCAGCCCCTTCACCTTTGCGGCGCTGAACACCTCGGGCGCGCTGGTCGAGGGCGGCAACGCCATCGGCATCCAGCGCGACATCGCCGGGGCCACCCTCCTGGGCAATTGGGAGGTCACCGACGCCATCCAGCTCGATGCCATCATCGCCTATCGCGAATTCGATGCGACCGAGGTGTTCGATCCCGATGGCACCCCCCTGCCCATCCTGCTGGTCGCCGAGGACGCCACCGGCACCCAGCGCAGCGCCGAGCTGCGGGTGTCCTATGATGCCGGCGGGGCATTCAGCGGCTTTGCGGGCGTGTCGTTCTTCCAGGAGCGGGCGCGCCAGCGCGTGCCGCTGCAATTGTCGCCGGTGGGCCTGGCGTGGCTGGCCAACGGCGCCAACCCTTCCAGCCCCCTGAACGGGTCACTGGCCCTGGCGCGCACCAACCCCGCGGCGCTGAATGCGGTGCTGTTCCCGGTCGGCGGCGGCGTGGTCCTGCCACTGCCGCAGGCCATCGCGGCCAGCGCGACCGTGTTCAACGAGTTCCAGAACTTTGGCCGCACCATCAGCTATGACCTGTTTGCCGACGGCACGTTCGCGGTGACCGACTCGCTGTCGGTTTCGGCCGGCGTACGCTTCAGCACCGACGACAAGCGCACCGGCGTCACCAGCGCCACCAATGGAACGCCGCTGCTGGTCGGGGCCATTCCGGGCGGTGCGGTCGCCTCGCGCAGCCAGACCTTTGACGGCGTGTCCTGGCGCCTGGTCGGACGGTATGCGCTGGCCGACGACCTGAACGTCTATGCCTCGTACAATCGCGGCCGCCGCCCGGACGTGCTGCAGGGCAGCGCCCCCGGACCGGGCAGCGTCAACGCCAGCTTCACGGTGATCCCGGCCGAAGAGATCGACAGTTTCGAGGTCGGGCTGAAGGGCCGCGTGCTGGACGGCGCGCTGGGCTTCGAGGGCGCGGTCTATCGCTACAACTACGAGAACTTCCAGACCACCGCCTTCAACCAGGCCGGCCAGATCATCACGGTCAATGCCGGCTCGGCCGAGGCGACCGGCTTCGAAAGCCAGCTGGACGTGCGTGCCTTCGAGGGCGTCACCCTGATCGGCACCTATGCGTGGAACGACTCGCAGCTGACGACCGGCGCGCGCAATGGCAACCGCTTCCGCCTGTCGCCGGAACACTCGCTCTCGCTGGCGGCCGACATCACGCTTCCGGTGGGCAGCCTGTTCGACCTGTCCTTCCGCCCGTCCTACACTTGGCAGTCCGAAGTGTTCTTCGACGACGACAATGACCGGGCCGACCTGCAGGTGCGCCCTCAGCCGGCCTTTGGCGCCGGGGCCAACTTCACCGATCGCGCGGTGGACGAAACCCAGGACGCCTATGGCGTGCTGAACCTGCGCCTGGTGGCCACGCTCCAGGCTGCCCCGGTTTCGGTCGAGGCCTTCGTGACCAATGTCACGAACGAGGACTTCATCATCGACGCCGGCAATACCGGGGACAATTTCGGCATCCCCACCTTCATCCGCGGTAATCCGCGCTTTGTCGGGGTCACCGTGCGCGGCGCCTTCTGAGGCTGGGCGGACTGGGAATGGATGCGGGGGGCCCTGCGCGCGACAGGGCCCCTTTCGCCTCTTTGCATCCAGCGCCATGATGGCGCGGACAGATCGGATCTGGGGAGGGCGGCATGAGGATCGACCGGCGACGGCTTCTGGCGGGTGCGGCGGGGGCAGCGGCCCTGGTGCCGGCAGCGTGCACCACCGCAGACCCGCGGCGGTCCGCCCCGGCCTATGACGGGCCGGTGACCTTCGCGCACGGCGTGGCGTCGGGCGACCCGGCACTGGACCGCGTGGTGCTCTGGACCCGCGTGACGGCCGAGCGGCGCGACGCGGTGCCGGTGCGCTGGGTCATCGCCGAGGACCCTGACCTCAACACCATCGTCGCCTCGGGCGATGTCGTGACCGCTGGCGAGCGTGACTGGACCGTGAAGGTGGATGCCGCCGGCCTCAGCCCGGGCCGCACCTATCACTATGCCTTCTTTGCCGGCACCGCGCGCAGCCCCGTGGGGCGCACCCGCACCCTGCCGGCGGGCAGCGTCGCGCGCGTGCGCCTGATCGCGATTTCCTGCAGCAGCTATCAGTGGGGGCTGTTCAACGCCTACCGCCAGATCGCCGCGACGCCCGACATCGACGCGGTCGTGCACCTGGGCGATTACATCTATGAATATGGCGTGGGCGGGTATGGCACCGAGGTGGCGGCCCGACTGGGACGGCTGCCCGATCCCCCGCACGAGATCGTCAGCCTGGACGACTACCGGCGCCGCTATGCCCAGTACCGCTCGGACCCCGACCTTCAGGCGGCCCATGCCGCCCACCCCTTCATCAATGTCTGGGACGACCACGAATCGACCAATGACAGCTGGCGCGAGGGGGCCCAGAACCACGACGTGTCCGAAGGGGTCTGGGCGGACCGCAAGCGCGTGGCGGTCCAGGCCTTCTATGAATGGCTGCCGATCCGCGATCCCGAGGCCGGGCGCCCGCAGACGGCGATCTACCGGGCGTTCGACTTTGGCGACATGGTGACCCTGGCCATGCTGGAAACCCGCCTGATGGCGCGCGACCAGCAGCTCTCCTATGTCCGCGACCTGCGCCCGCGCCTGCAGGCGTGGGACTTCACCGACCCGGCCAATCCCCGGCCGGTGGCGATGGACCGCGTGGGGCAGGACCCGAATGTGCGCCCCCTGCCGATGGTGTTCGACGTCTCGTCGACCCCGCCGCGGCCGGTGATGGATGCCCGGCTGGCAGCCTCGATCGACCCGCGCAGCCCGCCGCCGGGTCTTGCGGTGCTGCCCGACACCGACGCCATGCGCGCGCGCATCGACGATCCCTCACGCCGAATGATGGCGGACGAGGTGCATGACTGGCTGGCGCGCCAGTTCTCCGAATCTACCGCGCGGGGCACGCGCTGGCAGGTGCTGGGCAATCAGGTGATGATGGCCCGCATCGTGGCGCCCGACCTGACGCGCCTGCTGGGCGCCGAACAGCGCCGCGCCCTCGCGGCACGCATTCCCGAGGCGGGCCAGCTGATCGAGTTCACCCGCCTGGGCCTGCCGATGAATCTCGACGCCTGGGACGGCTATCCGGCCGCCCGCGCGCGCGTGTTCCGCGACGCCCAGGCCGCCGGCGCGCGCCTGGTGGTGCTGACGGGCGATACCCATTCGGCCTGGGCGAACGAACTGAAGCTGACGCCCGGGGGCGAGCGGATCGGCGTCGAGATCGGCACCACCTCGATCACCTCGCCGGGCATTGGCGCCTATCTGGCGGGCGGCACCGATTTCGACCCGTCCAGCGCCTTCGACCAGGTCAATGACGAGATCGCCTGGTGCCACCTGCGCGGCCACGGCTTTGCGCTGGTCGAATTCGGCCGCGACGCGCTGCGCGCCGAATATCACCAGGTCAGCGACATCCTGGCCCCGACATTCCAGGACAGCATCGACGCCACCTTCACCGTAGCCCGCGGCGAATCCCGGATCGGCCCCTTCACCCCCACCTGAACGCACCCCGCGTCTCAGGCCCCCACCCGGCATGGAACGCCCCGTCATCCCGGAACCGGTGAGCAAAGCGAACCGGTGTCCGGGACCCATCCCGCAACATCGTTCCAGCAACCGCAAAGATCGCCGCTGGCCCATCGCAGCAA
>DBAV01000106.1:7220-7349 GCA_002291875.1 Hyphomonadaceae bacterium UBA1001 | reverse complement strand
TCACCGAGGGCATTCCGGTGCTGGACATGGTGCGCGTCAAGAACCGCCTGTCGCGCTCGAAGTCGCGCCTGATCGGGCCGAACTGCCCCGGCGTGCTGACCCCGGGCGAGTGCAAGATCGGCATCATGC
>DBAV01000106.1:0-6894 GCA_002291875.1 Hyphomonadaceae bacterium UBA1001 | reverse complement strand
GAGTGCAAGATCGGCATCATGCCGGGTTCGATCTTCAAGCGCGGCGACATCGGCATCGTCTCGCGCTCGGGCACGCTGACCTATGAGGCGGTGTTCCAGACCACCAATGAGGGGCTGGGCCAGACCACCGCGGTCGGGATCGGCGGCGACCCCGTCAAGGGGACCGAGTTCATCGACGTGCTCGAGATGTTCCTCGCCGACAACGAGACCCGTGCCATCATCATGATCGGCGAGATCGGCGGCACCGCCGAGGAGGACGCGGCCCAGTTCATCGCCGACGAGGCGAGGCGCGGCCGCAGCAAGCCCATGGTCGGCTTCATCGCCGGCCGCACGGCCCCGCCGGGCCGGCGGATGGGCCATGCCGGGGCGATCATCTCGGGTGGCAAGGGCGATGCCGGCTCCAAGATCGCCGCGATGGAGGCCGCCGGGATCCGCGTCGCCCCCCATCCCGCGGCCCTGGGGCGCACCATGGTCGAGGTGCTGAACGGGTGAAGCTGCCGGCGGGTGCGCACTGCACCGCCCCGCCCGCGCCCCTTGCACAGCCCGGCCCACTCGCGCTATCTGCCGCCTCCCCACGGACCGGGCGCGTAGCTCAGCGGTAGAGCACTACGTTGACATCGTAGGGGTCACAGGTTCGATCCCTGTCGCGCCCACCATTCCGTGGTCCTCGTGATTTTTTCGATCATGGCCGTCAGGACGCTGGCCCGCTTTGTGTTTCCGGGCTGGCCTTGCGTTCCAGGCGTCGAGGCATTGCGGCTGGCGTAGGGGCTGTCTAGACCTTCTGGCGCGGTGTCGTGTGACTGAGGGGGCCGGTTTGCGAAGGATCGTATCGGGCCAGCACCCACCCCGGAAGGACAGCATCGCCTCGCGCGCCGCCGCGCGCCGCCGGCGCGACAAGGCGACACCGCCAGGGGCAGCCATGGCGGGCCACCACGCGACCGTGGCGGATGATGATTTGGCGCCGCGCGACGGCGCTCAGGCGGATGCGGAAGACGTTGCGCCAATCGGGCCCACCGAAATGCTCGTGCTGGCGGAACGCCTCAAGGCGTTGACGCTGGAGACCAGCGACCTGTTGACGGCCATGCGCCAAGCTGGCGCCGCGGGTCTTCCGGTCCCTGAACCGGCGGTCAGCGATGAACGCGAGGCCTTGATCCAGATGCACGCAATGCTGGCCGAAGTGCGCGCGCTGGTTGCGCGCATCGACGCGGTCACGGTGTACCAGCCGATCTATCTGCGCAACGCCAGCCTGGCCGTCACCCGGTTGGGAGGATGGGACGGGCATCCCATCGCGGTTCCCACAAGCGATGCAGGTGTGCTGATCAGTCATTCCCAAGGGGGCGCGAATGGCGAGCCGGGGGTGCGCGCCGTCATCAGGCGCCTGCTGCGACCCGGCGATATCGCTTACGACATCGGCGCCAATGTCGGCGTGCACAGTGTCATCATGGGCTATCATGTTGGCCGGACCGGGCATCTGGTGTGCGTTGAGCCCCAGGCGGAGCTGGCGGATGCGCTGAAGGTCACGATGCTGCTGAACGGCTTTTCCGGCTTCAGCACCGTCGTTGCTGCCGCGGTCGGTGAACGATTGGGCACAGCGGCGTTCCACAGGGCGGCGCACTCACCGGAGAGTAGCCTGTTCGCGGACATCGCGCGCTCCATCGCCCCGGCCGAGAGCGTCGAGATAACGACGTTGGACACGCTTGCAGCGGCACATGCTGGCCGGGCGGACCTGATCAAGATCGACGCCGAAGGCAGCGAGGCAGCTATCTGGCGCGGCATGGAGGGAACAATCAATGCCAATCCGGACCTGAAGGTCATCGCCGAGATTGCGCCAACACACTTCGCACGTTCCAGTGAGTCTTTGTCTTCATTCCTAGAGCGCGTAAAGTTTGACGGTTTTACAATGGCGATCATAGACGAGCCGACAGGCGCGCTCGTGCCATGCGATGCCGAAGCTCTCGGTGCAGCGGGGACCAACAACGTCCTTCTGACGCGCGCGCCGCGCAAACGAGCAAAGAGAGCCCCCAAGGGCAGAGCTGCCGCCAAACCCTTGAAGGCCACCCGCAGCGCATCAAGGCCTGCTGAATGATGGCCGCGCTGGCGCGCCTGTGATAGCCATGCCAAGGGCCCGTGATCGGCAAGGTTGACTCGAGAAAGTTAATCTGACCAAAGAACTGGGCTCAACAATTGAGTTGCCGGATTGGGTGCGTGGAGCACCCTGATCGCACTGGCGAAATCTCCAAGGCGCCACGCGCAGCGAAGGGGTTTGAGGATGCGGCAGGTGGAAGACGACGGGCATTTGAGCGAGGAGGCACTGCGTCGTCTCGGGTTTTCCGAGGTTGGATCGAACGTCCAGGTCAGCAGCAAGGCGTCGTTTTATGGTGTGTCGGGCAGGATAGGCAACAATTCTCGGATCGACGACTTTTCGATTATCAAAGGCCGTGTGGACATCGGAGCCTGCGTGCACATTGCGGCCTATGTTCATGTTGGCGGGCATCGGGATGCGGTGGTCACGCTCGAGGACTGCAGTGCGCTCTCGTGCCATGTCAGCGTGTTTGCCGCGTCGGCGGATTACCGCGCCTCTGCAATCTCGAACCCGACAGTCCCGGTCGAGTTGCAGGCAAATCTGCTGGGCCCGATCACGTTCGGTGCCGGCTGCGTGGTCGGCGCGGGCTGTGTAGTGCTGCCCAATGTTGTGGTGGGCGAGGGTACAAGCGTGGGAGCGAACCTGATCGTGCACCGCTCGATCGCGGCCGGAAAGGTCGTGGCGCTGAAGAACGGTCGCATGGAAATCGTGGGCGAGCGAGATGTTGAAACGATTCGCAGGTTTGTGGCGATCGCCCGCGGGACCTGAGTTGCCATCCGCAGTGACCGATCGGTCCCCTGCGAGGCTGCTTTGGACCTATCCACATCTGGTTGCACGCTATCAGGAAGTCAGTCTTTTTCTCGAAGCGGGTTTCGAGGTGGTCTGCGCGCGCGACAGGCTGCCGGATGCAGAGGCCGACGCCGCGTATCACGACGAAATGAGCGTCTATTACCCTCGCTGGCGCGAGACACTGACGCTTTCCAGCGACGTCGCCGAAAGGATTCGTCGGTTTTCGCCCTACGATACGTTCGGCTATCCCGATGCAGAAATGCGCGATCTGATCAACCGGCATATCGACGTCATTTACTTGGGCGGAACATTACGAGCAGTCGAGGGTCTGGGGAAATGGTTCGATGGAACCATCCTTTACCGGGTCATGGGCTTTCCGAATGGCCCTGCCCAGACAGCCGTCTTCCGGAAGCTGAATGCCGTGGTGTCAGCGCCGGGGTTCCGGTCCCGGTTCGTCCTTTCGCCGGGCTATGAAGGCTTGATGCCCAACAGATATGGGCACCTGCTTGCACAGACGGCCGTGATGAATGGTTGGGTGGAGCGCGAACGCACGCCGTATCGCTGGGCGGCGGAGAAATCGGCTCCGCATGCCGTGACAGCGATTTCCTACCTTCATTTCCATGGATATTTCCAGCACCAGTTCGCCCGCGTCGGCAAGGCCTTTCGAAACTACCCGCTGGTGGTGGTGGGCAAGAATGATCGTGATCGGATGCGCAAGCCCGATCCTCGCATTGTCGGCACGCTACCGTTCGAGGACCTGTATTCCCGGATCGCAGGCGCCCGCGTCTTCGTGGATGCGGGTTTTTATCCGAACCACCTGATCTGGCCCCCGGTCGAGGCGGCGATCATGGGTGTGCCGGTCCTGTTTGTGCGAACCAGCGGCCTGGTCGACCCTTTCCGGGCCGCCGGCTTTTCGATCGGTGACCTTGAACAATTGGGCATGCACGAGAGCTTCGAAGCCATGGACCGATGGCTTGTGCGGCATGGCAATGACATCGCGCGCCTGCGGGATCTCGCTGCCCGGCAGGCGGAAATGTTCAATCACCGGACCTTCGGCCGCGCGCGTGCGCTGGATTGCCTGAAAGTCCGGTTCACGCCGACCGACGAGGCGAACCTCAACCCGGGGCGCTTTCCCGAAATAGCCAAAGTTATGGCCAGGCTTCGAGCGGAGCACAGGATGCACAACGAGATCGCGACGAACATCGCCCCGATCCAACTCGACGGCGGGGAGAACCGTTGGCTGATGCCGCAGCAGATGCGCCGGGTTTCGGGCAAGGTTATGGTTCGAAATGCCGGGCGACCGATCCTGGTGGCCCGTCCGAACGAGGACCAGCCGGGTCAGCTGATCGAAACCTTCCTGCCGCCGGTAGAGGCCGGCTGGTACACCCTGACGGTGATCACTGAACTGCACGCCGAGGCGCCGCCCGGCGAAATCGTTGTCGAGTTCGGGCACTGGCACGAAGGCCAGTTCGTCCATGAACGCCAGGTGCTGAACGAGGGCTTTCCCGGAATTGCCGAGTTCGAGTTCGAGTTGAACGTGCGGCCCGGTCAGGAGCGTCTGTCGCGCGAACTGCGTGTCGGCTGGGAAGGGCGCGTGGGCATCGGCCTGTGCGGCGTCAGGCTGGATACCGTGCCCTATCCGGAATGGCTGACGGACGAACACCGGCCCTGAGGATAGGTTTAGCTGCCGCCCCTCAGCGCGCTCTCGCTTTGCGCGCCGTGCCGCACAACGGGCGGTGGGCGGGCGGGTTGCGTCGGTGGCCGGGGCGGGTTCTTCGCCCGACCGGTCGAGGGGCGCGGCGCACCGCCTGGTGTTTGCAACAGGCGTGTGAAACGGGCCCACGGGTGCGGGGCCCGTGGATGCAGGGCTGGCGTCGTTCGGAGCCTGGGTGTCGGGCGATCATCGGGCCAGACCGACGCCGCGCCTTCGGCCGTTCGACAATGCACTCATCGGATGTGCGGGCGCCGGGTTCATGGGGGCGTGGTGGCGTCCGATGCCCGGCCACCGGTGAGGTGGGTGTCCAGGAAGGCGATGACGCGGGGCCAGCCGTCCTCGCGGGCGGCGGCGTTGCCGTCCACCGTGCCGCCCATCATCGCGAGTCGTTCGCGAAACGGGTTGTCAGCGGCGAGCGGGGGGCCGAACACGGCGTGGCCGGCCTCGCGGAAGGCCAGCACCGCGACCTCGGGGCCGCCTCGGGCGGCGGCGCGGGTGGCGACCTGGCGGGCCATGGGGCAGGCGGGCCACAGGGTCTCGGCCTCGCCGCACACCAGCATGACGGGCGCGCGCACGCGCTCGACCGGGATCGCCGCGCGCTCGGCGTCGGCGGCGCGCGCGGGGTCCTCGATCGAGCGGTAGAGGCTGATGATGCCCTCGGCGGTGTTCCAGTCCGAAAATGGCATTGCGGCCAGCTCCGCCCCGCCGGCGGTCCACGAGGAATGCAGGCTGCGCCCGCCGGCCTCGCGGTCGAGGCCAGGCCAGACCACGCTGGACGGCATGCCCGCCACCACCGCGCGCACATCGCTGCGGCGGCTGGCCACCAGCAGGGCCGCCTCGGCGCCCTTGGATGCGCCCATGACAGCGATGCGACCCGGGTCGACGCCGGGCAGGCGCGCCAGATGCTCCAGCCCGCGGTCAAAGGTTTCGAGCGGAATGCGCACCAGTTGTTCCGGAAGGCCGGGCGCCCCGAAATATGCCAGCTGGAGCACGGTGAAGCCGCGCGCCTGCAGGTCGAGCGCGGTGTGCAGGTTGGCGCGCCCCAGCCCGCCCTCCGATCCGCCCAGCAGCAGGATGGCCGGGTGCGGACCCTCGCCGGCGGCGGGAAACACATTGGCGAATACGCCGGGCGCCTCGACGCGCTGGCCGGTGGGGCCTGGGTCCAGCACCTCGATCGGCGGCCAGCCATCATCGGCGGGTGGTGCGGCCCGGCCCAGCAGCGCCGCCCCGCCGACCATCGCCGCCAGCACGGCCCCCACCAGCAACCCCTGACCCATCCGCTTCATCGCATTTCCTCCTTTGGGCGCGTGGATTCACAAGGATTGTTTCGTGGTTTGGCTGTTCATGACCGCGGCGCCCTGCCACCCTCCCGGTGAGGGCTGGCGCCTTCAACCAACGTCCGGGTCCTGGCTCTGAAAGCGCGACGCGGCCACCTTCTTGCGGGCGAGAAGGTCGGTTTTTGCTTGAAAAAACCGGGTTGAGTGGGTCGCCGGTCTTCCAGGAACAAAGTTCGGGACGCGCCTGAACCGCCAAGTTTGCGCCAGCCCCTCAACCCATGTTTTGCAGGGCAAAACATGACCTTCTCCCCGAGGAGAAGGTGGCGCCGCTCGGGCTGTTCGTGACCGCGGCGCCCTGCCACCCTCCCGGTGAGGGAGGGTCGGGTTTTGCGCAGCAAAATCCGGGGTGGGAGGGCCGGACGTGATCCACAACGGCGCAGCCCGGCCCAACGCGCCGTCATCCCGGGCCGGTGCGACAGCATCGGACCCGGGACCTATCCACCGCGCTATCAGGATGGGTCCCGCCGCGCGCTTCGCTTGGCCGGGATGACGGGCCCGTTTTTCAATCAACAACCGTCATCCCGGGCCGGTGCGCCAGCATCGGACCCGGGACCTATCCCCTCACGCTATCAGGATAGGTCCCGGCACGCGCTTTGCCTGGCCGGGATGACGGGCCCTTTTTCAATACCAACCGTCATCCCGGGCCGGTGCGTCAGCATCGGACCCGGGACCTATCCCCTCACGCTGGGTTGTTCCGTTTACAAACCAACGCACCGTCATCCCGGGCCGGTGCGACAGCATCGGACCCGGGACCTATCCACCGCGCTATCAGGATAGGTCCGGCACGCGCTTCGCTTGGCCGGGATGACGGACCCTTTTTTTCAATCAACAACCGTCATCCCGGGCCGGTGCGCCAGCACCGGACCCGGGACCTATCCACCGCGCTTACGGGGCTGGGTCCCGGATACCGGTTCGCTTTGCTCACGGGTTCCGGGATCACGTTCCTTTTCTCTAATCAAAGGCCGTGTTCC
>DBAV01000107.1:774-12597 GCA_002291875.1 Hyphomonadaceae bacterium UBA1001 | reverse complement strand
TACAACATGGGCGGCATCCCCACGAACTATCATGGCGAGGTGCTGACCAAGGTGGGCGGCGATCCCGATGCGGTGGTGCCCGGCCTGATGGCGGTGGGCGAGGCGGCCTGCGTGTCCGTGCACGGCGCCAACCGGCTCGGCTCGAATTCGCTGATCGACCTGGTGGTGTTCGGCCGCGCGGCGGCGCTGCGCTGCGGGGATCTGGTGGAAGCGGGGGCGCGCCAGCCCGAGCTGCCGAAGGGGGCGGGCGAGGCGCACCTGGCGCGCCTGGACCGGTTCCGCAACGCGTCGGGCACCGAGGGCACGGCGGCCCTGCGGCTGTCGATGCAAAAGACCATGCAGGAGACCTGTGCGGTCTATCGGACCGGCGAAACCCTGCAGGAAGGGGTGGACCGGATGGCCGAGGTGCACCGCGGGGCCCCATCGATCCGCGTCACCGACCGTTCGCTGGTGTGGAACTCGGACCTGATGGAAACGCTCGAGTTCGACAATCTGCTCAGCCAGGCCATCGTCACGGTCAATTCGGCGGCCAACCGCACCGAGAGCCGCGGCGCCCATGCGCGCGAGGACTTCCCCGAGCGCGACGACGGCGATTGGATGAAGCACACCCTGGCCTGGTATGACGAGGCTACGGGGCGCACCACGATCGACTACCGCCCGGTGCACTCGTATACGATGACCAACGAAATCGAGTATATTCCGCCCAAAAAGCGGGTGTACTGAGCGCACGCCGGCGGCCGGCATCCACCCAACCGATGACGCGGGGACGCGGGCCAAAGGGCACCGCCTGTCGACGCATGCCAGTATTTTCACGGTTGCACTGTCTCTGTCGCGGAGTCCGTGCTAGAGGTGTTGGCTGTTGTGTCGTCGCCAGGGCGACCGGGAGCCTTTGCAATGGGTCTGTCAAGTTTTCTTATGGAAGTGCCCGAGGATATCTGGGCCTTCGAGGGCGAGTTCGAACATCTGTGGGACCGCTTCCCCTATTGGTATCAGGGCATGCTCGAGCGGCGCATGGGCCGCAGGGACTTGTTGACGGACGCGCCGGCGGTGATCTCCGAAGACAGCGAGATGAACGAGTGGATCGCGTTGCGACGGCGGTGGGACGCCGGCGACCTCAAGGTCGAAAAAGAGTTGATGTCGCTGAAGGACAAATTCCTGCGCAATGTGCGCTATTATGCAGCCGAGGGCGTCATAAGCGAGATGGAGCGCCATGGGCGCAATCTGCACTATACCGCTGGCCACGCCGTCCAGCTTCTCATCGCCTTCCACCTGCGGCGCGAGCACGGCATGCCCCTGCCCAAGATCCGCATGGCGATCCGCAGCGAGATCACCCCGGAACTGGAAGCACGCACGGGTGTGAGGCTGCGTCACCCCAAGTCGGGCACCGAAAGGCGCCTGTCAGGATTTCGCCCCGCGCTGGATGATGACCTTTTGGACACCGGCTCGCCGGAGGAACGCGATCGCAAGGAAATGGTGGCCGCGCTGGTGCACATGCGCAACCGCGTCCCGCGCCTGGGCGGTCTGGCGCGCCTGGCGGCGGCCGATCTGGATGTTCTGGCCGATGACCTGATGCAGTGGCTGGAAATCGAGGCGGAGCACCGCATCGATCCAATGAACCGGTTTGCGCGCACCCACATCCGGGACGGGCAATGCACGATGGCCGAGTCGATGGCCGAGTCGATGGCCAATCACCGCGACCTGATCGCAGGCCTCGATCAGCTCGAAGCCGAGCTGAGCGAGCGCGCGGCAGCCAGCGCCAGACTGGCCCGGCTGGCGCGCAAGGTCCGTCTCGTGGAGTGAAAAGAGGGCCTGCCGCACCCCCACCGCAATACATTGACAGTGATACTGCATTCGCCTCTTGAAGGGGGCGAAGATAGACCCTATTTCCTTTCTCATACGGCCCACCGCACCCATTCTTGCCTGCTGAGCCCCACCGTGGGGTGACCGCAATGCCGGATTCGGCATGCAGGCCAGGTGCGTCCGGTCTTTGAGCAGGTTTTTTTGGGGGGGTCCGATGTCCCGGTTTTTCAGATCCAGGGAAGCCAGCTATGCGACCCCCCCGAACCACTTCCTGTGGGCGCAACTGGACACCCTGCTGCAGCAGCGCCTCGCCGGTGCGGACTGGACCACGCAGGTGCGCCTCGCCGCGTCCCAGCGCGCCGTGGCGGCACGCGAGGGCTGCATCCCCGAGCTGATTGCCACCATCCTTGGCCTGAAGAGTGCCCGCGGCCTGCATAGCACCATCAAGCGCCTGGATGCGGGCTCACGGCCCTTCACCGACCTCGACCTGTTCGCGCGCCTGTCGGCACGCCTGCATGTCACCAGGGCGTGGAAGTCGTTCCACACCGTCAAGACCGTCGATGTCGCCGTGATCGAAGCGGTCGTCGGCCTTCCCAAGCCGTTTCTGACCCCCGAATTCGTGGCCTGCTTTTTCGGCGCCAGCACCGAACGCGTGCAGGTCCTCCTGATGCTGACGAACGCGATCCACGCCATTGCGCCCGGCGACCGCCCGGAATGGATGGCGGGTCCGGACTGGATCGCAGACCTGGCGGCGCCCGATGCCGGCGAACTGGCCGACGACGCAGCCGAAACAGCGCGGATCGAGCGCGCGCGGGCGTCGCTGGCCCGGTGCCGCGCGTTCCTGGCGGGCGCGGGCGGCCTGTCCGATGAGCAGGCGGCCGGGCTTGCCGCCATCGACGCGGAAATCACCGGGCGCGAGGACCGCGCCCGCGCGCGCGCCGAACAGGCCGAACGCCGGAAGCTGCAACAGGAAACCGAGCGGCGGCGCGCCGAACGCCGCGCAGAGCGCGACCGCCAGCATCAGCTGCACCAGAGTCGCCTGCTGGCGATGCAACCGCTCTGGGCGGATCTGGACGTCCTGCTGGCCGAGCGGCTGGCCGACCCGGACCTGTCACCGGCGCGCCGCGAGGCGGTCGAGGCAGTCGGCGTCCTGGTGCGGGCCCGTCAGGGGCGCATCCACCGCCACGTCGGCACGCTGATCGACCTCGAGCACACGCCCGGACTGCGCAGCGCGATCCGCAAGATGAACCTTTCGGCGCGCCTGCCCGTCAAGGCCGGCTTTCTCGGCCGCCTGGCCCTGCGTCTGGCCGGGCCGCGTGGCAACATGATCCTGGGGTATGTCGAGACGATCGACGCCGGCGTCATCGAAGCGCTCGAGGTGCTGCCGGACACGCTGTGCCAGCCCCGCGTGCTGAATGGGTTGGTCGGCGCAACCGCGTTCCAGATCGCTGTCCTGCGCGCGGTGCTGGCGTCGCTGCCCGCCCTCTCGCCGCAGCGTCGCCAGTCCGCCCTGGCGGGCGGCAGATGGTTCCGCGATCCCGCCCGCCTTCTGGAATGCGCCGCAAAGCTCGAGGCCGAGGGCCTGCTGGCCGACAGCGCGGTGGCAGCCGAACTGGCGGCCGCGCGCCTGGCCAAAGCCGAGGCAGAACGCCTCCGCGAGGCTGAAATCGCGCGTCAGCGCGCCGAGCGCCTCCAGCGCGAACAGACCGCCGAGCGCCTCCAGCGCGAACAGACCACCGCGCCAGCGCCGCCAGCCCGCACCCGCGTCGAGGGCCTCGGCCACCACCTGGACGAACTGCCCGCCCTCTTTCTGGCAGCGCTGGAGAGTCGCCGCGGCCCCGTCACAGGCCATCGCATCGTGGCCATCTGCGACCCTGCCTCGGCCCGTTGGGCGGGCGCGCACATGAGCAATTGCATGGGCAACACGTTCCAGCCCTTTCACCCGCGCGTACGGCCGGTGATCTGGCTGGTCTATGACCATCCCCAGTATCCGCTCGCCATCGAGCTTCAGGTCACCGACGGGCGTCTGCGCTTTGGCCACGCCTTGGGGCGGGGCAATGCCAACGCCCACCCGGGCGTGCTGTACGAGGTGATGGCATGGCTGCAGGCGCACGGTGTCGATGTTCCGGCCGAGGCCATGCACAACGCCCCGCGCCATGGTCCCCTGGAGGACTATCGCCGGGCACCGCTCGCCGGACGGCATGGTGCCCGCAATCAGGATGCCGGCTGGCACGACGTGCGCGGGGTGACGGAACTGTTGGGAATTCTGGCGTGGCGTCTGCAACAGCTGCCGCACGACCTGAGGCGAGACAATCGCGGGCACAGGATTTCCACCGTCCGGCGCCGGACGGCCCATATCCGTGACCGCCTGCGCTCGGCCCAGGCCAATCTTGTGGCGATCCGCGACGCGGCGGTGTGGCCGGGTTTGGTGCCGCTGTGCGGCGCCCCCGAGTGTGAGGGACACCTGCCCCATCCGCCCGAGAACGCGGACGAGGTCATCCAGCGTACAGGCGCGGCACTGCGCGCGCTGCGCACGGCCGACGACCGCCTGGCCGAGCTGACGCCACGGGTCGACCTGGCCACGCGGCGGCGCGAGCGCCTCAGCGATGACGTGGTTTACGGGCTGGAGGCGCTGCTGCCCATGGTCGATGGGGCCCGCGCCTTTCTGGGCCCCCTGATCGACCAAACCCCGCCGCGCCGTGACGCCTCCCGGGGCGGCTGACCGGGCGCGGCGCCGGAGCGCGCGGCACCGGAGCCCGCGCTTCCAGGCGCGGTCGCCTGCCCCGAACCACCGGGCACGGAGGCCCGGGCTCCGTACCGCACCACCGGAGCCCGCGCTTCCAGGCGCGGTCGCCTGCCCCGAACCACCGGAGCCCGCGCTTCCAAGCGCGGTCGCCTGCCCCGAACCACCGGGCCCGGAGGCCCGGGCTCCTGAGGGTCCGTAATCAGAGGCGGACCAGGCACCGACAGAGCAACCACCTGCAAACACGACCCTTCCCCACAGCGCCATCCACCCCGCGAAAAAACTTCACCGCGAGGCCTTGACACCGCCAGCGCCACTGTTTACCTCTCCCGCCGAAGGTGAAAGCGCATCCGGACGGAAACGATCTGGCACCGCTTGCATCCGCGAAACGTGCCCACAACGAGGCATGGCTGTTGCGGCGCCCCCGGGCGCTTCGGCGTGACAGTTCAAGAGATAGAGTGACGTTCAGCGCCGCCCTCCCGCCTGACGGGACCCCGCCTGGGGCGTCGTCGTGTGCGGGCGCGCAGCGCGAAGGATTGGACGATGTCGGATCTGGGATACTGCCGCTACACGGAAGAATGGCTCGAGGAGCGCGAGCTCAAGGACAAAATCCTTGGGGCACCGCCCCGCGCCATCACCGGGGTGGAACCGATCGCCGGCGAGCTGTGGGCCGAGCTTTGCGCGATGCTGAACATGGCCGCGCGCACACGCGGACCCCTCTTCGAGCCGCTCTGGCGCGCGGAGCATCAGGCGCCGCCCGGTGCCCCCCTGCCCTGGAAAGGACGGCTCGACCGGGCGGTCGCCGCGATCCTTGAATGCGAGGCCGTTCCCGGCCTGCGCGGATGTCTTTCCAAGCTTGCCGTCCGCCCCGGGGAATTGCGGCGTTTCAAGCTGCACGGCAAGGTTCTGCAGACCCTTCTGGCGGCGTTGGCAGTGAAGCGGTCACGCGAGACGCTGCTCCACGCCGAGCGGATCTGCATCACCACATTGCGCGCTCTCGACCGAATGCCGCTGGAAGGCGTTACAACAACCGTTGTCGATCTGCTGACCGACCCAGTCAACGTCTCGCTGTCAGACCGTGAGCACCAAAAAATTGAAAAATGCCGAAACTATCTCTTGAAACATGTATCACATGCAATTATGACTCGTAACGATGTATTTGATGGCTTCAAGCGGTTACCGGCGTTATTGCGGCCGATGGCCGTCGAACAACTCCTGAATGCAAAGAAAATCGATCAGATTCCCTACTCCGAGTATCCTCTGGAAAGACCCCTGCATTGCATACCGATCACCAAGAACATCACGGATGCGGATTGGAAGAATTGTAATCTCCCGGATTGGGCGAAGGTGGATGTAAAAAGCGCTGACGGCACGGAATTTCACGTGATCGCCCTTGTGAACCAACACGCCGCCAACATCACAGGTCAATACATGAGGAACTGCATCAGCTCGTATGAGCTCCCGGACCCCAACTTCGTGGTCCTTTTTGTCAGGGATGCCAATGGGCCGATGGCGCTGAGTCTCTTCCGAGTGGCCCATGATACGGGAGTTTGAAATGCAGCCTCCGAAAGACATTGGTCGTTGGTGCGTGGCGGGTTTTGCCAGACGCTTCAACAAGCGTGTAGGGCCGGGCGACGAGGTGCTGCTGGACGCCATCGGTGCAATTCCCTTTGGTCCGCCCCGTTACGGCTACGGTACAGGTGGGATATTGAGCTGGCTGTCTGCCGATTTCTTCGTCGATGAAAACTCGGCACCAGAATGGCTCAAGGTCATTCTCAGAAATGCTGGCGCTCCTGCGGGATCGAACACGTCCTGTTCCGGCCTGTCGCCGGCGAACGTTCAGGGAGCCGAGGACAGCGAGAGCGAACCCTTCGACTGCGCTTCCGGCTTCGATGATGAAACAGACCGCGATGGCGATCATCATGGTGCCTGCATCGCAGAGGTTCTGGGCCTCGACGATGGCCCCATCAAGGGGGTGCTCCGCCGCGCGGGTGGCAAGGGCGCCGGGAAGGCCAGCCGCCGGCCCAGCTCGCACACCAGGGCCCGTCGCGCGCTCGTTCGCGAGTGGAAGGCTCGGCGGCAAGGGTTGTCGGGGCGGACCTGACCGGCTTCCGCCCCGTCGGAGCCCGCGCCTCCGGGCGCGGTCTTTCGCGCCGGAACACCGGGCCTGGAAGCCCGGGCTCCCGATCGCGCAGTCTCCCAGGGCGTCAAGGACCGGCTCCCGCCCCGCCGGGGCCCGCGCCTCCGGGCGCGGTCTTTCGCGCCGGAACACCGGGTCTGGAAGCCCGGGCTCCTGATCGCGCAGCCTCTCAAGCCGTCAAGGACCGGCTCCCGCCCTGCCGGAGCCCGCCCCTCGAACCCGGACGCAAAAAAATTGAGCGCCCACCTTGCCAGTAGGGGTGGGACTGTGCTTGTATGCGTTCCAGCGAGCCCACGACGGCCAGCGTTGAAGCAATGCGCACGGTCCATGTGCGGGCGGGAAGGTCATTTCCACCCGCCGGGGCCGCGAGCAATGGTCGGTTCAGCCCCGATGGGGTGTGCGAACCGGCCACGCGACGCAGCCGCCGGACCCTTTGGTCCCTTGCTTCCTTCAACCCTGCCGCAACGCCCCCTGTCGGGGCGAACGCGCCGCCTTGTCCGCAGTGCACGAAAATGAGCGACGACCCCGCCTTCACCCCTGTCCAGGTCCACACGGCAGTTGCTCCATCGGGGGTCGAGCCCATCGCGGCCGATCTCTGGGCCGAGGTCTGCGCCATGGCCCGCACGCGCGAAAACCTGTTGTTCGATGCGCTCTGGCAGCTTCGCTGGGCGGCGCCGGCGGGCTCGGCCCTGCCTTGGCGCGGGCGCCTGGACAAGGTCGTGGCAAGCGCGCTGGGCGTTGAACGGGTGACCGGCCTCAGACGCTGCCTCGCGCGGCTCAATGTGACGGCGGAGGAGCTGCAGAAGTACGGCCTTACAGGACGCGTCCTGCACATTCTGATCAAAACGCTGGAGACCAGCCACCTCGGCAAGACGCTTATGCACGCGCCGCAGATCGGAGTCGCCGCACTGCGTCTGCTGGACAGTTTTCCCCACGAGACAATGCATCCGGCGATTTTGATCAACCTGACCGATATCGAAAAATATTTTCAACAGCCAACGCTCTACAAAGACCTCATTGATATGACAGACCACGAACAATTAACTCTTAAAATAGAGCATTACATAGGGTGCTTCCACGATACCACCAATCACGTTGTTTCTCAACTCGATTGGTTTTTAAGGCTTTTCGGGCTTGAGGCATTTGAATACATTGCCTCGGCAGGAAACCACGCCAGCCTGACCGATTTTTCCATGCTGTTGGATTTGGAAGTGCTGCCAAATTATCGGCATATAAATATTCCAGGCCCATCCTGGTCGAAAACATCAATAACTGACAGTGATGGCCGTATCATGAAATTGGACGTTCTGACAGAGCACAAGGCGTTCCAGTTGACCCGTGCGCTCATGGGCACTGAGATTGCGTACAGCAGTGCAAATTTTGACGAGTATGTGTTTGTTGCGGGGAGATGTGATCTCGAGGTCGTTACTGGCTTGTTTGTGACGCCCAGTCATCAGGATGGAAAAGTCCGGTTTTTCCCCAAGACTTCGGGCGATTGGTACTACCGTGCGTCTGAGATCATGGGGTGCTGCAACAGCGCCCCGGATCCGGTCATGGCAAACGCGCTTTTGGCGGCCGTCGGGGCGGTCCCCGATCCTGTGAACCTTTGCTACCTGGTCACCAGAGAGACAATGACCCCCTGGTTCCGCAACGTGTTGACGATGATTGGCAGACAAGTCGACGCTGATGATGAATATTATGATGATGATGATGATGACACCGAGGTGTCCAATGCCGCGTCAATCATCCGCCCGAGAGCCGTGCGCACGTTCGTACGGCCGGAGCAGGACGAGGCATCGATGTTCGGTTTCGAAGGCGCTTCTGCCACGACTGGTGTGCGGTCTTCGAAGAAGGCGGCGGGTGAACCGGGTACGCGGCGCTCGAAGTCGCATATCAAGGCGCGCCGGGCGCTGATCCGCCGGCTCAAGCAACAAAGGGCGCGTTGAGGTGCAGCCCCCCCCGCGCCCCCGGCCAGCCTGCGCGTTGGCCGGGGGCGCTGGGTTTGCGCGGTCGTCGTCAGGCGGCTGACCAGCCCATGACGGCCTTGGTTTCCAGGAACTCCTTGAAGCCGTGGTCGCCCCACTCGCGGCCATTGCCGGACTGCTTGTAGCCACCAAACGGGGCGTTGAAGTCGGGGCCGGCCCCGTTGACGTGGACATTGCCGGTGCGCAGCTGGCGCGCCACGGCCTGGGCCCGCTCGGGCGAACCCGAGACATAGCCGGACAGGCCATAGACCGTGTCATTGGCGATGCGGATCGCCTCGTCCTCGGTGTCATAGGGCATGATCGCCAGCACGGGGCCAAAGATCTCTTCGCGCGCGATGGTCATCTCGGGCGTGACATTGGCGAACACGGTGGGGCGTACGAAATAGCCGCGGTTGAAGCCCTCGGGGCGACCGGTGCCGCCGGCCACCAGGGTCGCGCCCTCCTTGATGCCGGTTTCGATCAGCGCCTGGACCTTGGCGAACTGGTTGGCATTGGCCAGCGGGCCCATCGGGCGGCCCTCGTCATTGCGGTGGCCGACCTTGACCTGGGCGGCGGTGGCGGCGGCGATCTGGGCGGCCTCGTCATGGCGCGCGCGCGGCACCAGCATGCGCGAGGGGGCATTGCAGCTCTGCCCGGTGTTCGAGAACATGTTGATGACCCCGCCCGACACCGCCTTCTGCAGGTCGGCGTCATCCAGGATGATGTTGGCCGACTTGCCGCCCAACTCCTGGGCGACGCGCTTGACGGTGTCGGCCGACGCCTTGGCGACCATCACGCCGGCGCGGGTCGAGCCGGTGAAGCTCATCATGTCGACGTCCGGATGGGCCGAAAGCGCGGCACCCACGCCGGGCCCGTCGCCATTCACCAGGTTGAAGACGCCCCTGGGCACGCCGGCCTCGTGCAGCACCTCGGCGATGATGATGGCGTCCAGCGGGGCCAGCTCGGACGGCTTGAGCACCATGGTGCAGCCGGTGGCGAGCGCGGGGGCGACCTTGCACGCGATCTGGTTGGCGGGCCAGTTCCACGGGGTGATGAAGCCGCACACGCCCACCGGTTCGTGCACGATGAGGGTGCCGCCGCGGACCTCCTCGAAGGGATAGGTCTGCAGGATCTGCATGGCGCCGGCAAAGTGCGCCAGGGCCGAGGGGGCCTGGGCGGCGCGGGCCAGCCACATCGGGGCGCCCATTTCCAGGCTGATGACCTCGGCCACGTCGCCCATGCGCGCCTGGTAGGCGGCGACCACGCGGCCCAGCAGCGCCACCCGCTCCTCGCGCGAGGTGCGCGAGAAGGTTTCAAAGGCGCGCCTGGCGGCGGCGACCGCGCGGTCCACATCCGTCGCCGAACCCAGCGAGACGCGCGCGACGGGCTCTTCGGTCGACGGGTCGATGACCTCGTGCGTGCGCGGCGTGGCCGGATCGACCCATTCGCCATCGATGTAGAATTTCAGGTGCTCGCGCATGGTCCGGCCTCCGGTGCTGGCTGCGATGGGAAGGGTGACACGCCCCGATGGATCGGTGTCTGTCTGGCGCGCGACGCTAGGCGCACCGGCGCGGCGTGTGAAGGCCCATCCTGATGGCAGGTCCGCAGCGCCGCGGGGGGCAATGGGCGCGCGCAATGTTCGCCCATCGTCCCGCTCCTGGCCTTGCAAGCGCGACGCTGACACCTTCTCGCCGGCGAGAAGGTCGGTTTTTGCCTGCAAAAACCGGGTTGAGTGGGTCGCCGGTCGCGCAGGAACCGAGGTCACGGACGCGGCTGAACCGCCAAGTTCGCGCCAACCCCCTCAACCCATGTTTTGCAAGGCAAAACATGACCTTCTCCCCGAGGAGAAGGTGTCGCCGCTGGGGTTGTGCGGAAAGGGTGTCCCATCCGCACAAAGCCCTTGCCGGATGAGTCTTTCGCTCCATCTCGCATACACCGCCGACGCAAGGCGAACCGCCGCCGGCCCACACCGAAGAAAACAACCACCGCGCCGAACAGCGGTGCTGACGCCAAACGAAAAAACGCGCCAGACGAGAAAACGGTCGCCGCGAAAGAGGGCGGCCACGCCGAAAGAAAAAAGGCCGCCGGCGCGGGGGCACCGGCGGCCTTCATCGCCATCGGGGCTTGGGTGCTGCGCACCCACCTCCCACGGGCGATCAAGTCGTCGTCGACGCGCGTTGCCGCGGATGCGGACCCTGCACATCAACCTTTCAGCACTCTATCCTGAACGCGGCGCGAACGCAACGCACCGCGCAAACAGTGTCCGAAGTGTGGACGGACGCGCCCCCGCGCGCCGCCGCACACCCCGCCTCACGCGTCGTCGTCGCCGCCTTCGTCCGCCTCGGGCGCCACCGTCATGTCGTCGGTGAGCGTCCCCGATGCGCGGCGCAGCTTGTCCTCGATCTCGTGGGTGATGGCCGGATTGTCGCGCAGGAAACGCCGCGCGTTCTCCTTGCCCTGGCCGATCCGCGTCCCGTTGTACGAGAACCACGCACCCGCCTTGTCGACGATATTGCCCTTGACGCCGAGGTCGATGATCTCGCCCGTCTTGGAGATTCCCTCGCCATAGATGATGTCGAACTCGACCTGGCGGAAGGGTGGCGCCACCTTGTTCTTGACCACCTTCACCCGCGTGGTGTTGCCCACCACCTCGTCACGCTCCTTGATCTGGCCGACGCGGCGGATGTCGAGGCGCACCGAGGCATAGAACTTGAGCGCATTGCCGCCCGTGGTGGTTTCGGGATTGCCATAGACCACACCGATCTTCTGGCGGATCTGGTTGATGAAGATCACCAGCGTCTTGGACCGCGAGATCGAGGCGGTCAGCTTGCGCAGGGCCTGGCTCATCAGCCGGGCCTGAAGGCCGGGCAGGCTGTCGCCCATCTCGCCCTCGAGCTCGGCCTTTGGGGTCAGCGCGGCGACCGAGTCGATCACCAGCACGTCCACCGCGCCCGAACGCACCAGGGTGTCGGCGATCTCGAGCGCCTGCTCGCCGGTGTCGGGCTGGGACACCAGAAGGTCGTCGAGGTCGACGCCCAACTTGCGTGCATAGATCGGATCCAGCGCGTGTTCGGCGTCGACGAAGGCGCCCACGCCGCCATTCTTCTGCGCCTCGGCGATGCAGTGCAGCGCCAGCGTGGTCTTGCCCGAACTCTCGGGCCCGTAGATCTCGATGA
>DBAV01000107.1:0-431 GCA_002291875.1 Hyphomonadaceae bacterium UBA1001 | reverse complement strand
TGCGGCCCTTGGGCAGGCCGCCAATGCCCAGCGCGATGTCCAGCGAGAGCGAGCCGGTCGAGATCGACTCGATCTCCTGCACCGGGCCCTTTTCGCCCAGGCGCATCACCGAGCCCTTGCCGAAGGCGCGTTCAATCTGCGTCAGCGCCGCGGCCAGCGCCTTCTGCTTGTCGGTTTCCATGTCTGCGCCCACGACTCTCAGTGCTGCGGTCATCCGTCCATACCCTCAAAGTCGCGGACCGCCATACCGGCAACAGCGCCAGCGCCGATCCGCACGCAGCATGTACACCCTCTGTTCCGTGAACACAAGTGGAACATCTGCGTTTCGCACCCACTGACTGTGCGCTTTGTGAGGCCGGCGCCCTCGGTCAGGCGTAAATCCCAAGGCGCACCGGCGAATCGCCCCGCGCAACCGCCCGGCCGCACAACCG
>DBAV01000109.1:15770-28208 GCA_002291875.1 Hyphomonadaceae bacterium UBA1001 | reverse complement strand
GCCCCCACGCCCTGCCACCCTCCCGGTGAGGGCCGGCGCCTTCAAACAACGTCCGGGTCCTGGCTCTGAAAGCGCGATGCGGACCCCGTCTCTCGGGCGCGAAGGTCGGTTTTTTTGCTTGCAGAAACCGGGTTGAGGGGGTCGCCGCTGGTGCAGGAACACAGTCGCGGACGCGCCTGAAGCCGCAACCTTTCGCCGGCCCCTCAACCCATGTTTTGCCAGGCAAAACATGACCTTCTCCCCGAGGAGAAGGTGTCGCCGCTCGGATTTTTCCGGTCGCGGCGAAACACAAGGGAAGCCCGTAGCCCGCGTGGGGGAGGTGTCGCGTCCAAGCGGGGCGGTGGGCCAGGACCGCGTGCGATCCCGGGGCGCGGCGTCGCGCTGGATCAGCGGCGTCCGGCGCGCGTCGGATCGGCCTCGCGCAGGATGAACTGGCGCGGATCGATGCGCGAGGGGCGCGTGACATTGCTGAGGGTCACCCGCGTCTGACCGCCGGCACCGTCGCGCACCACCCAGCTGTTCAGGGCCATGGCTGCGCCTTCGCCCGTGAAAACCAGCGTCAGTTCGCCATCCGTGCGGCCCGTGCGGTCCCGCAGCGAAATCTGGGTCGTGCCGCCAGTGCGGACCACGCGCGTCACCCGGGCATCCTGTTCCAGATTGGTCTGGGCGCGCAGGATGAACTGTAGTGGCGTGGTGTTCAGCGGAATGCGGTCGGTGGTGCGCATCCGCCGATCCTGGATCGCAACGGTCGAGCCGTCGGCGACGATCAGCAGTGGGCTGGGGCTGTCATACTCGAACCGCACGCGGCCGGGCCGTGACAGCCAGAACCCGCCCTGGGTCCGGGCCCCGTCCGGAGCGACCTGGGTGAACCGCCCCTGCGCAAGGCGGAACTGGTTCAGGGCCGCCGAGGCCTGGGTCAGCGCCGTGGTGCGGGCTGCCCCCGTCAGTTCGGCGGTGGGCGCCTGGGCCATCCGTGCGGCGGGCGCAACCTGCGCGCTGGCAAGTCCCACACCGCCCAAAGCGGCGATGACGGCAAAGCCGGCCACGCCGGCGGTCAATCGAAGGCGGTTCATCTGTATCCTTTCGGGTCCAACGTCCTCACTCCGTCGACGGGGTGTGACAGGGACGGCCTGAACAAGGCCTGACCAGCGGCTCGGGTTGCGTTCATCACGGGAAAACGGTGCGCCGCCGCGCGGAAGCCGGCACCCCTCACGAAGCCGGCGCACCCGCAAAGGTGGTCGGCGCGGCGTCGATGACGCGCGGTCCCTCCGGGGTCACCTCGAGAATGGCGAGGCCGCGCTCGGGCAGGCCGTCGGCCCGGAAGCGGAACAGGCCGTCCACACCCATGAAGCCGCGCGGCGTCTGCAGGCGCTGGGGCGTCAGCGGGCCACCCCGGGCCAGATTGGCGACCGCCGCCATCGCATCATAACCCGCACTGGAAATCCGGCTGGGTGCGCGCCCCTGGGCAGCCTGGAAACGCTCGACAAAGCCTGCGCGCACGGTGGGTGTGGTTCCCGCAAACCAGCCGCCCGCCAGAGAAGGCTCGCGCCAGACGTCCTCGTCGGCCCAAACGCCGGTGCCCAGCACCCGCACCCGCCGCAGGTTCACCCCGTTCACCGCCAGCAGCGGCACCGTCGCGCGCAGCATCGTTCCGCTCTCGGGCACCATCACCGCCTGGCGCGCCCGCGAGGCCCGCAGCTTGGCCGCGCTGCGCTGGCCAGCCGGTCCGACCTGACGCTCGTTGCGGGGGTAGAACTGCACGTCCGACACGGGTTTCGCGCGGGCGCCGGCCGAGGCGCGCAGGGCCGCCTCGACGCGGCGGCCATAGGCATTCTCGGGCGCCAGCAGGTTGAAGTCCTCAAAGCCGCGGCGGACGGCAAAGTCGACCACACGTTCGACCTCGGCTTCGGGCAGGAAGCTGAGAAGATACACGCCATTGCCGGCCACGGTGCGGTCAGTCGAGAACGCGATCATCGGGATGCCCGCGGCCCGTGCAGGCCCGGCCGCCGCCGTCACGGTATCGGCCGTCAGGGGCCCAAGGATAACGTCCGCCCCCAACTGCACAAGGGCCTGGGCGGCGGCCGCCGCGCTCTGCGGGGTGGCGCCGGCATCGCGTGGCAACATCAGCAGATTCAGGTCGCCAAAGTCGAACATCGCGATCTCGATCGCTGCGCGCAGGGCCTCGGCCTCGGCACGCACGGCGGCGCTCTCGGAACTGAAGGGCAGCAGAACTCCGACCCGCATCAGCGGGCGCCCGGCCATGTGCGGGGGCAACAGCCCGCCCTGCCCGACCGGCAGGGTGGTGGTCCGCGTGTCGGCGATCGGCGCCTGCGTCACGGGCGGCGCCGGCGGCGGGCTGACAACCGGCGGCGGAGTTGGCGTGGTGGGTGCACCGACCGTCGGGGGGGCCATCGGCACCGACTGTGGCCGCGCCACCGGCTCGGCGCCCGGGACGGGGCGGGCCTGTTCGACAGGGGCGGGAGTGGACACCGGCGGTGGCGCGGCGGGGGTGGCGCAGGCCGCGCCCAGCAGTGCAAGCGCGCCTGCACAAGTCAGACGGAACCGGCTACGCACCTTCTTCGCCAAACTCAGCACGCGACCCTCCGATGCCACCCGATTTGCCCGACGACGATCCATCGAGCCCTAGCCGGGCGGGCGTCGACCGACAACCCGAAGCGTGGCGCAGCCTGACGGCGGTTTCAGGGCAGCGCATCCCGCCCGGCCTTCATGTCGTCGCCACGCCGATCGGCAATCTCAGGGACGTGACCCTGCGCGCGCTGGATGTTCTGGGCGCGGCCGAGCTGTTGCTGGCCGAAGACACCCGCGTCACGCGACGCCTGCTGGATGCGTATGGCCTGCGGCCGGGTCGGGTGATGGCGTGTCACGAGCACAATCTGGTGCAGGTGCTGGCACCGCTGCTGCAGACCCTCGCCGAGGGTGGTCGGGTGGCCCTGGTCTCGGACGCCGGCACGCCGCTGGTCAGCGACCCGGGCCAACGCGTGGTCGAGGCCGTGCTGGCGGCAGGCCATCGGGTGTGGACCGTGCCCGGCCCCAGCGCGCCGGTGGCCGCGCTCTCGATCGCAGGGTTGCCCACCGATGCCTTCGTGTTCGCCGGGTTCCTGCCGCCGAAATCGGGCGCGCGCCGCTCGATGCTGGCGACCTTTGCGGCCGTGCCTGCGACTTTGGCGTTTTTCGAGACCGGTCCGCGTCTCGAGGCGGCGCTGCGCGATATCGCCGCCATCCTGCCTGACCGCGAGGTGGCGGTCGCTCGCGAGCTGACCAAGCTGCACGAGGAGGTCGTGCGCGGTGATCCCGCTGCCCTGGCCCGGCGATGGGCCGAAGAGGGGCCCCCGCGCGGCGAGATCGTACTTCTGGTGGCGCCGCCGGGCGCTGGCGTAGGCGCCGGAACGGTTGATGGCGAAGCGCGGCTGGACGCCACCCTTGCGGATGCCCTGGGGCGGCTGCCCCTTTCGGCTGCCGTGCGCGAGGCCGCCGCCGTTCTGGGCCTGCCGCGCCAGCGGGTCTATCAGAGGGCACTCGAGCTGCGGGGCGGATCATGAAGGGCGTGCTGCAGGGGCCCGATCCCGAACGCGTGCGCGCCGAGCGGCTGGGTCGCTGGGGCGAACGGGTTGCGCTGATGGTGTTCGCCCTGCGCGGGGCACGCATCCTCGACCGCCGCGCCCGTACCCCGTTCGGCGAGGTCGATGTCGTGGTTCGCGAGGCGGGGGTGCTGGTCTTGGTCGAGGTCAAGCTGCGGCGCACCCTAGAGGACGCCAAGGCCGCAGTTTCGCACGAGCAGCGCGGGCGACTGGCGCTGGCCGCGCGCCACCTGGCGCAGGTTCACCGCGCCGAGCGCGTGCGGATTGATCTGGTGGCGCTGGCGCCGCCACATCGCTGGGCGCGGATCAGGGACTTCGTTCCGCCGCAGCGCTGAGCCGGACGCGGCGGCGATCACGCAACCCGGCGCGTGCCCGGGGCAGTGGTGTCGCGAGATGGTGCCGTGGCTGCGGCGGTGTCGGGAACCGTGGCCCAGGCGTCGGTGCAGCGCGTCGCGATGAACTCGTCCAGCACCGCCTCGCCCGCCGGGGTCATCAGCGGCAGGAACATCAGCCGGATCATTTCGGCGGGCGGCTTGGCCACCGGTTGGTCGATGCCGAACACCAGGCCGAACAGCATCGTGCGCCAGGCGCTGCACGACAGCAGCAGTTCAGCCACCATGGCGGGTGGCAGCGGGCGCAGCTGGCCCTGTTCGATGGCCTCTTCGACCACACCGGCCAGCCCGGCCAGCATCCGCTCCACCTTTCCGTGAAGCAGGTCGCGCGCACTTATGACGGCCGCTGGCGAATTGATGGTGTTCATGAACGCCATCCGCGTGGTTCGCAACGTCATGAAGCGACCATGCGCCTCCATCGTCGCCATCAGGCGATGCAGTGGCGAGCCGATCTGATGGAGGGGGACCGTTTCGCTGGGAGGGCCCTGGGCGACGGCATGTGCCATCGCCGCAACAATCAGCCCCTGCTTGGACCCATACACCTCGTAAAGGGTGGACATCGAGCATCGTGCCTCGCGCGCGATGTCGGCGACGCGAATCGAATCAAACGGTTCGCGCGTGAAGGCGCGGGCGGTGATCTCGAGGGCGGCGTCGAGCGCGGCGGCCTTGTTCCCCATGGGCGGAACCTTTGAATCTGGGCAATGCCCCGGGCGGGGCGTTTGGTACGACAAACGCGAACGTAACGTAACGATAGGCGCATGGTCTGGCGCGAGTCTCGCAGTTTCCTCGCTGAACTGACATAGGTTAGGCCGGTGTGACACAAGGTCGGTTGGTGCGGGCTCTTCGGCCTTCACCAAACGGTGGCGGTTTCTCATGTAAGCTGGCGTTCAGGCAAAAGAGAGCCGACCCATGCAGGCCGTGACGGCGCCCATTCCCAGGCTGACCGACATTCCCTTCCTCAAGGATGCGGACCCATCCGCCATCGCAGCGGTCGAGGAAGAGGTTTCCTGGCTGAGCTTGCCGGGGGGCACCGTTCTGTTCGAGGCAGGCGAACCTGCCGAAGCCCTGTATTTCGTAGTGTCGGGATCCCTGGCCGCCTTCCGGACCGGTCCGGCGGGGCGGCCCGAACTGGCCGGATACATCCGCCAGGGCGAACCTGTGGGCGAGATGTCCCTCGTCGCGAACGAGCCCCACTCCGGGACCGTGTACGCCATCCGCGACACGGAATTGCTGATGCTCGAGCGTCACGCCTTCAACCGGCTGGTGCGCGCCCACCCCTCGCTGATGCAGAACCTGGCGCGGCTGATGCTGATGCGCACGCGCCAGAACCGGCGCCGCCACACCCGGGCCGAACCGCGCATCTATGGCCTGCTGGCGACTTCGCCGACCATTGACCTGCGCCTGCAGGCCGAGAAGCTGGCCAATGTGCTGCGCCGGACGGGCAAGCGCGTCGCGATCGTGGGCTCGGATGGGGAACAGATGCGCACCGGGGGGCTTGACGTCCTCGAGGCGCACCATGACCTGGTGCTGTTGCTGACGCCGATGGCGGATACGCCCTGGTTCTACACGGTGATGCGGCAGGCCGACCGGCTGTGGGTGCTGGCCCGGGGCGATGCGCGTCCCTCGACGCCGCTGTTTCCGCCCGATCCCAGCCCGGCGCGCCAGTTTCGCCTCGTTGACCTTGTGATGCTGCACAATCGCGGCGAGCGTCGCGCCGCCATGACCTCGGAATGGATGGACAGCTGTGATGCGGCGCGGGTGCTGCACTGGTCGGAGTTCTCGGACGAGGACACCGCCAGGCTTGCGCGAATCCTGTCGGGCCATTCGGTGGGCCTGGTGCTGGGGGGCGGGGGAGCACGCGCCTATGCGCATCTGGGCGCGGTGCGCGCGCTGCGCGATGCCCGCCACCCGATCGACCTGGTCGGCGGGACGTCGATGGGTGCGGTGGTGGCCGCCTGCGTGGCCATGGGTTGGGACGATTCCGAGATCGAGTGGCGGATCCGGCGTGCCTTTGTCGACACCAACCCCCTGGGCGATTTCGTCCTGCCGGTGGTGGCATTCGTCCGCGGCGGGCGCGTCGAGGACCGCCTGTTCGAGCACTTTGGCGATGTCCTGATCGAGGACCTGACGCTGCCCTTCTATTGCGTGTCCACCAATCTGACGACCGCCTCGATCAAGGTGCACCGGCGCGGATTGCTGCGCGATGCCCTGCGCGCGTCGATTTCGCTGCCCGGCATCCTGCCGCCCGTGGTGCGCGGCGACGATGTGCTGGTGGATGGCGCGGTCCTGGCCAACTTTCCCGTGGATGTGATGCGCGAGGCGCATCGCGGCTCGATTATCGGAGTCGACGTCGCGCGCCAGACCGGGATCGACCCCGAGGACTTTCGCAGCCCGCCCAACTTCCTGGGGTGGGTGTCCCGGCAGGGGCTGCGCACGCCCCCGCCCATCGTGTCGCTGTTGATGCGCACCGCCACGCTGTCGATCGACCCATGGACCGGGCGCGACCGTGCCGACCTTCTGGTGCTGCCCGATCTGGGCGATGTCGACCTGCGCGACTGGAAGAAGTTCGAGACCGCCGCCGAAGCCGGCTATCGCGCCATGGTCGAGGCCTTGAAGATGCGCGCCGAGGCGGCCTGAACCGCTCAGTCGGGCGAATCGAGCCCCGCCAGCACCGCCAGCCCGGCCAGGCGCACCAGCACACGCGCTTTCAGTCCCTGTGACTCGCCCAGCGGCACACCGAGGCGCGCCGCCAGCAGGTCGTGGCATTCGCGCAGCACCGCCGCCGCCGTGGCATCGCCGGTCAGAGCGCGGGCGGCCAGCACGCGCAGCAGCGTCGCCAGCCCCTCCGGCCCGGTGTCAGCGAAATGGGCCTCGAGCGAGGCCAGGTTGAACGGGAGGTGACGCAGCATCACCGCGTCGAGGCTGGCCCTTAGCCTGACCCCCAGCGCGTCCGAAATGGCGGCCTCGAGCGCAGCCTTGGTTGCGAAATGATGGATCAGCATCCGGGCGCTTACGCCTGTGGCGGCGCCCAGTTGATGGATCGAAAGAGGCCGGCCGCGCGCGGCCATCACCGCCTCCACGCAGCGCTGCAGCGCCTCCGCACGCCTGTCCTGACCGGGGAGGATCATGAAACACGCATTACACGCGAAATCCAGCCGCCGGCAACGGCCATTACAGGCGCAGTCGATTGTCTGGAACGAGGGTTACACCCCAACGCCATCGGGGGCGAGCGGCTGGGGGTCGGTCAGGCCGTCGCCGTCGAACAGCCGCCGCAGGTCGACCGAACAGCCCTTGCCGATCCGCTCGAGGTGGTCATGAAGGAAGCGGTCGGCGGCGCCATACCCCATCTCGAACAGTTTTTCGAAGAACGCCCATTCGGCGTTCAGCTTGGATGATGCCCCCAGATTGGCCAGGCCCTTCTCGTCCGAAATCATGTGGACATTGATGCGGCGATACTTGGTGTCGTCGAGGCGGCCCAGGTCCTTCAGTCGCTGGACGAACTCGACCGCCCGCAACTCGGCCATCAGGCTGGAATTGAAGGTGATCTCGTTCATCCGGTTGAAGATCTCGCGGGCCGAGCGCGGCGTGCCGGGCCGGATCAGCGGATTGATTTGGACGATCACGATGTCGTTCGAACTGGAATTGTCGAAGAAAGGCCAGAGTGAGGGGTTGGCGACATAGCCGCCATCCCAATAGGGCACGCCCTCGATCTCGACCGCCTGAAACAGATAGGGCAGACAGGTCGAGGCGATGACGTGTTCGGTTGTCAGTTCCTCGGCCGAAAACACCCGGACGCGGCCCGTTTCAACATTGGTGGCCGAAATGAACACGCCGATCGCCCGACAGCGCCGCACCTTGTCGAAATCCACCAGGCCTCCGACCAGGTCCCGCAGCGGATTCACGTCCATGGGATTGAGGTCATAGGGGCTTGCCAGCCGCGAGAGCAGGTCGAACGCCAGGAAGGTCGGGTTTCGGTCCAGGCTCCATGCCCCGGTCAGGATGTCGAAGGGCGAACGCCGGAACGGTGAATTGTGCGCCGCGTCAGAGACATCCTTCCAGAACCGCCGCAGGTTCTGGCGCGCCCCGTCGGCCCCGCCTTCGGTCATGCCTTCGGCCAGGACCACGGCGTTCACCGCCCCGGCCGAGGTGCCGGACACCGCTTCAATCTCGATCCGCCGGTCTGCCAGCAGGCGATCCAGCACGCCCCACGTGAACGCCCCGTGTGAGCCGCCCCCCTGAAGGGCCAGATTGATCTTGCGGGGCGTGGGCATTTCCGGGTCCTTGGTGTGATACCGTTGCACGGTTGTCATGCGCGAACAGCCGCGCCAGAGTCCAGACTGTGTGCGCTGCGTCAGGATGGGGCGCCGTATCGGCGCGCAGCCGCCTCAGTCGACCGGACGCACCAGCTGCCGATCGAACAGCCGCAGCACCGTCGCCAGATCGTGTCCCCGCCGCAGGATCTGGCCGGCCTGTCCGGTGACGATCCACTGCCCCTGTCGCCGCGCCAGCGCTGGGCGCTTCTCGATCCGGGCGATGGGCGCTTCGGCGGTCCGTCTGAAACAGCTGAAGACGGCGTGATCGGCCATCATGTCGATGGCGTAGTCGCGCCATTCGCCCAGGGCGACCATCCTCCCATACAGCCGGAGAATTCGATCGAGCTCGGCGCGATCGAAGCGGACGGTGGTCGCTGGGCCGGGCCCACGGAAGGCGATCGGCTGCGAGGCGTCAGAGGTTTCCATCACGGTCAGTGTGCGTCCGATCCGGCAGGCTGAAAAGACCCTACGAAATTTTAACGCTATGTGGCTGCATCGCCACAGTTTCGTCGCTCGACCGCCCGCGCGATTCGGGTATCACTCGTTGCGTCGGGCGGGCGAGAGCGCCGAAGGGTCCGGGTCCATCAGCCCCCCCAGCCCCCCTGGGTCCGTAGGTTTCGCCCGCCCGACGTCGCTTCTCCATCCCTCTGCTTCACGCAACGCCTCGCCCGTGCCACCGTTGCACGGGCCGCTGCTGTTTTCGCAGCCGGCGCCACCGTTGGGGAAGCGTTTGTCCAGCCAAGTTCAGGCACAGCGGCTATTGGGGCGCGTCGCGATCGTCACGGGGGCTGCCTCGGGAATCGGCGCGGCGTCGAGTTCACTGTTTGCGGCGCACGGCGCGCATGTGCTGGCCGTGGATCGCGATCCAGATCCGCTCATGGCCCTGGCTGACAGTCATCCGCGAATCAGCCCCCTAACGGTCGACCTGTCCGATGGTGACGCGCCCGCGCTGTGCGTCGAGGCGGCGAGACGGCTGGCCGGTGGTCGGTTGGACATAGTGTTCGCCAATGCCGGGATTGCGGTCTCGGCGCCCGTCGCCGGCCATGGCGATGCGGACTGGCAGCGCGTACTCGACGTGAACCTGTCGGCCAGCTTTCGCCTGGCGCGGGCGGCGATCGAAGCGCTCTGCGCCGCCCCGGCGGGTCGGTTCATCGCCACCGCCAGCTTGATGGCTGACCATACTGACCACGGCCTTGCCGCCTATTGCGCGTCGAAGGCGGGCCTGACCGGGCTGGTGCGCGCCCTCGCGCTGGAAATGGGCAGGCATGGCGCGACCGCGAACTGGATCGAGCCGGGGGCGATCCGCACGGGCATGACCGCTGCGCTTTGGGATGCGCGCCCGGACATCGCCGAGATCTGGGCGCGAAAGGCCGTGCTGCGGCGCCTTGGCAACCCCGACGATGTCGCCCGCGTTGCGCTGTTCCTCGCCAGTGACGACTCCGCCTTCGTCACCGGCCAGGGAATCGCCGTGGATGGTGGCATGACGTTGCGCGCGTGAACGCCCTGTCGCTTCCCGAACCTTTTGCCGGCTGGTTCGCGGCGCGCGGCTGGAGCCTGCGCCAGCATCAGGCGGCCATGCTTCGGCAGGCCGAGCGGGGCGAGGATACCCTGCTGATCGCGCCCACTGGCGCGGGCAAGACCCTGGCGGGATTCCTGCCCGACTTGGTCGCCCTGACGCGGCAGCGCGCCAATGCGCCCCGCCTGCACACCCTTTATGTCTCGCCGCTGAAGGCGCTGGCCCAGGATGTCGCGCGCAACCTGCTGGTGCCGATCGAGGAAATGCGCCTGCCGATCCAGGCAGAGACGCGCACCGGCGACACCCCGACGGCCCGCCGCCAGCGTCAGCGCGCCCGTCCTCCGGATATGCTGCTGACCACGCCCGAACAGGTCGCCCTGTTGCTGGCCTCGGGCCATGCGCGCACATTCTTCGAGGATCTGTCGACCATCATCGTCGATGAAATCCACGCGCTGGCACCCGGCAAGCGCGGCGATCTGCTGTCCCTGAATCTTGCCACGCTGAGGGCCTTTGCCCCGCGCGCGCGGGTGGTCGGCCTGTCGGCGACGGTCGAGGATCCAGCCGCCTTGGCCGCATGGACGGGGCCCTCCGGCCGACCGGCCACCATTGTCGAGGCGCCAGACCTAGCCGCCGCCCCGGTTGTCGAGGTGCTGGTCTCGGATGAACGCATTCCATGGGCCGGGCACATGGGACGATTTGCCTTTCGCGAGGTCTATCAGCGGGTCCGGGCGGCGCGCATGGCGCTGGTGTTCGTGAACACGCGCTCGCAGGCCGAAGTGACCTTCCAGGAGCTTTGGCGGATCAACGACGACAATCTGGCCATCGGCCTGCATCACGGATCACTGGATGTCGAACAGCGCCGCCGTGTCGAGGCCGCAATGGCGGCGGGCGCGCTGCGCGCGGTAGTATGCACTGCAACGCTGGATCTGGGGATCGACTGGGGCGATGTGGACCTGGTGATCCAGATGGGCGCCCCGAAGGGGGCGTCGCGCATGATCCAGCGCATCGGGCGCGCCAATCATCGCCTGGACGAACCTTCGCGCGCCCTTCTGGTGCCGACCAATCGCTTCGAGGTCCTGGAATGCCGCGCTGCGCAGGAGGCGGTTCTGGCGGGCCAGCGTGACGGCGCGGTGTCGCGCTGGGGGTCGCTGGACGTCCTGTGCCAGCATGTGATGGGGCGGGCGGTCGGCGAGGCCTGGACCGAAGAGGCGCTGCTGGCCGAAATCCGCTCCGCCCCGCCCTATGCGGCCCTCGATCGCCCCACCTTCGACCGGGTCGTCGATTTCGTCGCCACCGGGGGCTACGCCCTGCGGGCCTATGACCGCCACAAGCGGATCGTGAAGGGGCGCGACGGCAAGTGGACCGTGCGCAATCCGACGATCGCCCAGGAATATCGCATGAATGTCGGTACCATCATCGAGGCCGACACCCTGGAACTCAGGCTGGCCCTGGGGGCAGGGCGTGGCGTCAAGGGACGGGCGGGGCGTCTGCTGGGGCGGATGGAGGAATACTTCATCGAACAGCTGGCGCCGGGCGACACCTTCCTGTTTGCGGGCGAGGTCCTGCGGCTGGAGGGGGTCGATGGCCTGACGGCCCTGGTCAGCCGCACCACCGACGCCGAACCGATGATCCCCTCCTGGGGCGGCAACAAGTTTCCGCTGTCCACCTTCCTGGCCAAGCGGGTGCGCGAGCTGATCCACGACCGATCGGGTTGGGGCGGACTGCCCGACCAGGTGCGCACCTGGCTGGAGGTCCAGCGTCGGCGCTCGATGATCCCGCGCCCCGAGCGGGTGCTGGTGGAGACCTTTCCGCGTGGCGGCCGACATTATCTGGTCTGCTATCCGTTCGACGGGCGCCTGGCCCACCAGACACTGGGCATGCTGCTGACGCGGAGGCTGGAGCGCGCGGGCGTGCAGCCGCTGGGCTTTGTCTGCAATGACTACGCGCTGGCCGTTTGGGCGCTGCGACCGCTGTCGGGCCTGAACATGGATGCGCTGTTCGACCAGGACATGCTGGGCGACGATCTCGAGGCCTGGCTGGACGAGAGCGTTCTGATGAAGCGCACCTTCCGGCATTGCGCCATCATCGCCGGGCTGCTGCCCAAGAAGCAGATTGGGCACGAGAAATCCGGCCGCCAAGTCACCTTCTCGACCGACCTTGTCTATGATGTCCTGCGCAGCCACCAGCCCGACCACCTGCTGTTGCACGCCGCGCGTACCGATGCAGCGGAAGGGTTTCTGGACATAGCGCGGCTGGCTGGCCTGCTGGAGCGGGCGCGGGGCCACATCGACGTGATGCACCTGAACCGCGTCTCGCCCCTGGCGGTGCCGGTCATGCTGGAAATCGGCAAGGAGGCCGTCCGCGGACACAGCGCCGACGATGCGATTTTCGACGCCGCCGCGGATTCGTTGATTGCCGAGGCGATGGAAGAGGCGGACTCGTAGGCAGTGAAGCGCGGTGCGCCGCATATCCAGCATGCTGTGGGGATCGGCACCGGACACGACCTCGCAATGCTTGGCCCTTCCGGTGTGACGGCCCCTCACACCCCTGTCGAGCCGAATCCCCCGGCGCCGCGGTCGGTATCGTCCAGCGCGTCCGACACCTCCAGTGCGGCTTGG
>DBAV01000109.1:0-15472 GCA_002291875.1 Hyphomonadaceae bacterium UBA1001 | reverse complement strand
TCCAGCGCGTCCGACACCTCCGGTGCGGCTTGGACGACTGGCGCGATCACCAGCTGGGCGATGCGCTCGCCGCGCCGGATGGTGAACGCCTCCTGACCGTGATTGATCAGGATGACCTTGAGTTCGCCGCGATAGTCGGCATCCACCGTGCCGGGTGCGTTCACGCAGCCAATGCCGTGCCGCAACGCCAGTCCGGACCGCGGCCTGACCTGACCCTCAAAGCCGGGCGGGATCGCCATGGCCAGACCGGTGGGAATGGCCGCCCGCATTCCCGGGGCCAGTGTGACCGGGTCGTGTTCAGGCACGGCCGCGCGCAGGTCCATGCCGGCCGCAAGCGCCGTTTCGTATTGTGGCAGATCAAGCCCTTCGCCATGGGGCAGCACGCGCACGCGGATCAAGGGTGGGTTGGTCATGACACGCGCTGTGGCACGGCCCGCACCCATGCTAAAGGCCCGACCTGTGCCAGATCAGGCCCCCGGAGACCCCCGTGCTGCAGATCGCGCAGTTTCCCTGCCTCTCGGACAATTACGGCTTTCTGGTCCACGACCGTGCCTCGGGCGAGACGGCGGCGATCGACACCCCCGACGCTGACGCCTACCGGGCCGAGGCCGACGCCCGCGACTGGCGCATCACCCAGATCTGGAACACGCACTGGCATCCCGACCACGCGGGCGGCAACGAGGCCCTGAAGGCGGCCACCGGCGCCCGGGTCTTTGGCCCCACGGGCGAGCGCGGGCGCATCCCGGCCCTCGACGTGGGAATCGCCGAGGGGGACATCCTGACGCTTGGCTCGCATCGGGCGCAGGTGATCGAAACCCCCGGCCATACGGTCGGGCATGTGGTGCTGTACCTTGCCGGCGACGGGGTATGTTTTGTGGGCGACACGCTGTTTGCGCTGGGGTGTGGGCGCCTGTTCGAGGACAGCGCCGAACGCATGTGGACCAGCCTGTCGCGCCTCGATGCACTGCCGGGTGAAACCGTCCTGTACTGCGCCCACGAATACACCGAGGCGAACCTGCGCTTTGCGCTCGGCGTCGATGCCGACAATCCGGCCCTGGTGCAGCGCGGTGCGGCGATCCGCGAGCGGCGGGCCGCCAATCAGCCCACCGTACCCATGACCCTCGAGATCGAGCGTGCCACCAATCCCTTCCTGCGCGCGCCCAGGCTGCGGCAGGTCTTGGGGCTGGGGCCCGACACCGCAGACTGGCAAGCCTTTGCCGAAATGCGCCGCCGCAAGGACGCGTTCCGATGAGGGGTGGCTTTGCCATCGCGGGCGATCTGGGCGCGAACGAGGTGCGCCGGATGCTCGACCTCCAGCCGCATCCCGAGGGCGGCTGGTTCCGCGAGACCTTCCGCGACGTGGCCGGGCCCGATGGTCGCCCGCGCTGCACAATCATCTGGTTCCTGCTGGAGGCGGGCGAGGTGTGGCACTGGCATCGCGTCGACGCGACCGAAGCGTGGTTCTGGCATGCCGGCGGGCCGTTGGCGCTGTCGGTGTCGCAGGACGGGATCAGCGCCCAGGCGGCGCATCTGGGCCCCGATTTGCGCGCCCGCCAGAGGCCGCATTTCGTGGTCCCGGCAAAAGCCTGGCAGGCCGCCGAGACGCTGGGCGCCTGGACCCTGGTCAGCTGTGCCGTGGCGCCGGGTTTCGACTTTGCCGGGTTTGAACTGGCACCGGCGGACTGGTATCCCGGGCGGCCCTTGCCGACGCCGCGATCCTAGACGCCCCGGGCGCGGGTGATGTGCAGGAAGCGCAGCGGCAACAGCACGGCCGCTACCGCAAGGCCCAACCCAAAGCCCATCCACAGGCCCGGCGGACCGAAGCCCAGTGGAAACGCCAGAAGCCACGCCGCGGGCAGCGCCAGCAGCCAATAGCTGACCATGGTGATTGCGGTGGGAACCTGCAGGTCCAAGAGGCCGCGCAGCGCGCCCTGGGCGGTGGACTGCAGGCCGTCGAACACCTGCATCAGGGCCATCACCACAAACAGCGAGGCGGCAATCGCGATCACCGCCGGATCGTCGGACAGGGAATCGGCGATCGCCCGCCCCGAAAACGCCAGCACGACGGTGACCATCAACATCCACACGCTGACAGCGCCCATGGCGGCAAAGGCAATCGGGCGCAGCCTGTCGCCCATGCCCCCACCCTCGGCCTGGCCGACCCGGATCGCCACCGCAGAGGCCATGCCCATCGGCACCATGTACAGCATCGACCCGATGGAATTGGTGATCTGGTTGGCCGCCAGCGCGGCGGTCCCGAGCCAGCCCATCATCAGCCCCGCCAGGGCAAAGGCGGCGGTTTCGGCGACATAGCCCACGCCCAGGGGCGCGCCCGTCATCGCCAGGCCCCGTGTCGTGAGCGGATGGCTGCGCGCGCGCACCCGCAGGCGCCGCGTCGATGCCGCGACCCGCCACATCGCCAGGGCTGCCAGAAAGCCGACCACCTCGGACACCACGCTGGCGATGCCCGCACCCAGCAGGCCCAGCGACGGGACCGGACCCCACCCGTGCACCAGCAGCACGGTCAGGGGCACGTTCACCACCACGCTGATGCCGGCAAAGGCCACCCCCAGCCATGGACGGTCGATCGAATCGAACATCTGCTTGAGCACGATGAACATCGCGAACGGCACCAGCAGCAGCGCGAAGGGCAGGTAATACTGCGGCAGGACCGCCAGCACGTCGGGCGGCTGGCCCAGCAATCCCATTGCCGGCAACAGGGCCGCCATCGCCAGCGCGGCACCGACGCCCACAAACGCGCCCAGCCGCAGGCCGCGCCGGATGGCGGCCGCCGCGCGTCGCCCATCCCCCGAGCCATGCGCCTGGGCAATCTCGACGCCGACCACCGACAGCAGGCCGTAAATGCCGGCATAGAAGATCACGACCACGCTGGAGGTCACCGAGATCGCCGCGAGGGGCACACTGCCCAGGGGCGAGACGATGATGGTGTCGGTCAGCGAGAGTGCCGTCGCCACCACCAGGCCGATCACCAGCGGAACGGCCAGGCTGACCAACGATCGCAGTTCGCCCAGCGCCAGCCGAAAGGTCCCGCCGCTCACGTCCCCGCCGCCGTGGCCCGGACCGAACGCCCGGTTTCTACGCGCGTCGGCGCGGTGGCCGGGCGCCCTGGTGTGGGCTTGCGGCGGACGGGCGTGCGGGCGGCAGCGCCGCGCGGCGCGGCGTCGAACAGTGCCGCCAGCTCTTCGGTCATGGCGCCGGCCAGCTGCTCGACATCGACAATGGTCACGGCGCGGCCATACCAGCGCGTCACGTCATGGCCGATCCCGATGGCGATCAGCTCGACTGGCGAGCGGGTTTCGATCCAGCCGATCACCTGTCGCAGGTGCCGATCCAGATAGCCGCCGGGATTGCTGGCCTGGGTCGCATCGTCGACCGGCGCACCGTCGGAAATCACCATCAGCACGCGACGCTGCTCGGGGCGCGCCACCAGCCGGTCGTGCGCCCACATCAGCGCCTCGCCGTCGATATTCTCTTTCAGCAGGCCCTCGCGCATCATCAGGCCCAGATTGCGTCGCGCGCGGCGCCACGGGGCATCGGCAGACTTGTAGATGATGTGCCGGATCTCGTTCAGCCGACCCGGCTGGGGCGGGCGGCCGGCCTTGATCCATTCGTCCTTGGCCCGGCCGCCTTTCCAGCCGCGTGTGGTGAAACCCAGGATTTCCACCTTGACCGAGCAGCGTTCCAGCGTGCGGGCCAGGATGTCGGCGCACAACGCGGCGACCATGATCGGCCGCCCCCGCATCGAACCGGAATTGTCGATCAGCAGCGTCACCACCGTGTCACGGAACGTCGCCTCGTCCTCCTGCTTGAAGGAGAGGGCCGCCATCGGGTCGATGATGACCCGCGGCAGGCGCGCCACGTCCAGCATCCCCTCCTCGAGGTCGAACTGCCAGGATCGGTTCTGCTGGGCCAGGAGGCGCCGTTGCAGGCGGTTCGCCAGACGGCCGACCACGTTCTGCTGCGACTTCAGCTGCTGGTCCAGATAGCCGCGCAGCCGGCTCAGTTCCTCGGCCTCGCAGAGGGTGTCGGCGGACACCTCCTCGTCGAAGGTCCGGGTAAAGACCGCATATCCCGCATTCGGATCGTTGTCGGGCAGGGCTGGCCGCGGGCGCACCGGCTGGGTGGGTTCGGCGTCGGTGTCGTCGTCGTCGTCTTCCTCGCCGTCGAAATCCAGCTCGACCTCGGTCTCGACGGTGACGTTCTGCTGTTCGTCGCCCGCGGGGGACTTGTCGGCGTCGACGTCGCGGGTGGTTTCCCCCTCGTCGCCCTGGGTGTCGGTATCGCCCTCTGGCTGGACGCCGTCCGAGCCATCATCCGTGCCGTCATCGGGCTCGGGTTCGTCGCTCTTGCCGGGATCATCGCCGATGTCCTCGCCAAGATCGAGATCGCGGATAAGGTCGCGCGTCAGGCGGGCAAAGGTTTCCTGGTCGTCGGTCGCATCGGCCAGCTGGTCCAGAACACCGGCGGCCCGCGATTCGATCTCGGCCCGGAACAGGTCGACAATGCCCCGCCCGGCGTCGGGCGTCGGAATGCAGGTCAGCCGCTCGCGCAGCAGCAGGCCGACCGCGTCGGCGAAGGGCGCGCTGCGGCGGTCCTCCATCCGCGCATAGCCCTTGCGCTCGCAGGTTTCCTCGAGCGCAGCCGTCAGATTGGATGCCACGCCCTTCAGGGCGTTCGCGCCAATTGCCTGGATCCGCATTTCCTCTACGGCATCGAACACCTCGCCCGAGCGCGGGGCGCTGGGGCGGGCGCGGGCATGGACCGCCGCGTCGTGATGGGCCAGCCGCAAGGCCAGCCCATCGGCCTGGCCGCGCAGGCGCGTGGTTTCACGCGGGTCGAGACTGCGTGTGGGATGAGGCAGGACGATGCGGTCCGATCGCAGCGCCGGACCGTCGGCGGCAAACACGACCTCGATGTCCTCGCGGCCTGCCAGCGCGCGCGTGGACTGGCCCAGGGCGCGCTTGAAGGTATCCAGGGGGGTCTCGCGGGCGGACATGGGGGTGATCTAGGCGACACCCCCTGCCCTGTCACGCCGTGGTGAACGCGCGCATCAGCGGCCCATGCGGCCGAATGACAGCAGGCGCCGCATCGCCGCCCCCGCCGCCTGGTCCACCGTTCCGGCCCGCATCAGGTGCGCCGACACCCACAGGGCCAGGGGCACGGTCGCGGCGGCCAGCACCAGCGGACCCAGCAATTCCAGCAAAGGTGGTTCGGTCGGCACACGCAAAATGCCCAGGAAGGGCGCGAACAGCGGCACCCAGGCCATCGTGCGCACCACTTCGGAGTCGGGCGTGTTGATGGCGACCAGGATCAGCAGCATCGGGATCATCAGGATCACGATCACCGGACCCATCAGGGTCTGCGCTTCCTGAAGGTTTTCGCACAGCGCGCCGATGCCGATGAAGATCGCCCCGTACATCAGATAGCCGACCAGGAAATAGGCGGCCATCATGCCGATCAGCACGGGGTCCGAAAGGGCCTCGAAGACGCCGGCCACCACCCCATCAGGGTCTGCACCCGCCCCCAGCCGCGCCGCTGTGACCGCCGTGACGCCCCAGACCGTCAGCAGCGTCAGCGACACCATCGCCACACCCAGCAGCTTGCCCGCCAGGACCTCGGTCAGGCGCGCCGAGGTCATCAACGTGTCCAGGATGCGGGCCTGCTTTTCCTCGATCACGCTGGAGAGCAGCATGTTGGCGACCGAAAAGATCAGCATGAACAACAGGTAGGAGAGTGCGACCGACACGAAGAAGGGTGCTCGGTCAGCCACCTGAACTTCCGCCTCGGCCCCCGTCCGTCGCGGATCGAAAGAGGCAACCGAGGGCCACAGGTCGTCCACACGATCGATCTCGGCGGTGCTCAGCCCCGCCCGGCCAAGCGCCTCGGCGCGCATCAGGTCGCCCAGCGCCCGCTCTGCGCGCTCGACCGGCTCCCGGTCCGCCAGAGAGGTCGACCACACCTGAAGATCGGTGCCGCCATCGGGCGTGCGGGTCACGAACAGGGCGGCACTCAGCGAGAGTTCACCCTGGGGCGTCGACACGGTGCGCTCGCCCACCAGCCACGGCGTCAGCGCCTCGGCGGTGGTGGCCGGGGCAGGCACGACGACATAGCGCGCCATCGCATCGCCCGGCAGGGGTTGTTGCCCCGCCTGAAGGTTACCACCGTCGATGGCGTCGGAAACCACCCGCTCCAGCGCCGGATCGTCCGATATGACCGCCACGGCGCGCGCGGGTTCCGCCTGTCCGATCACCAGCGGCGCCATCACCGCGGCCACCAGCAAGAGCGGAATTGCGATCAGCGAGATCCAGAAACCCGGAGCAGCGACATAGGACAGGTATTCCCGCCGGGCGATCAGATAGATCCGGTTCAACGCCAGCCCCCGTTCATTCCGCTGCCTCGGCAGGCCGCATCACGGGCGTGGCCCGGTCGCCAACCAATTGCACGAAGGCGTCGTGCAGGCTGGGGCGGACCGGCTCGAACCGGATCAGGGGCGCCGCGGCGGACACACAGGCCGCCAGCGCGCGCTGGATGCCTTCGCGTCCCTCGGTACGCACCCGATAAACTCCCTCGCGGTCGCCGACGCTCGCTTCGACACCGCGTGCGCCCAGCGCCGCGGCCAGGTCAAAGCCGGGCTCGACCTCGACCACGGCCTCGCCGCCCAGCTGTGACAATGCAGCCTCCACCGTCCCGTCAAACACCTTGCGGCCCCGCGCGATCAGCACGATCGAGCGGCAGAGGCGCTCGGCGTGCTGCATGACATGGGTGGAAAACACCACGCTGGCGCCGCGTGCGACAAGGCCATGGATCAGCCGCTCGAGGTCGGCCTGATTGACCGGGTCGAGGCCCGAAAACGGCTCGTCCAGGATCACGAGGTCGGGTTCGTGCGCGATGGCACAGAGGATCTGGACCTTTTGCGCCATTCCCTTGGACAGGCTGGCGATCTTGCGCTGCTTCCAGTCGCCCAAGCCGTTCTCGTCCAAAAGGCGCGCGGCGCGCCGCCTTGCCTCACCGGCGGGGATGCCTTTCAGGCGCGCGAAGAAGGCGATGCTGGGCACCGCACGCATCTTTCGATAAAGGCCCCGCTCTTCCGGCAGATAGCCCACGCGGTTCAGCGCCGCCCGCGTCAGCCCGCCACCGAACAGGGTGACCTGGCCGGCGTCGGGGCGGTGGATCCCGACGATCGATTTCAGGGTGGTGGACTTGCCCGCGCCATTGGGGCCCAGAAAGCCCATGATGGTCCCGCGCGGCACCTCGAAGGAGAGCGCCGACACTGCCTCGTGTGCGCCAAAGCGCTTGGTCAGGCCGTCGACGACGAGGATGGGGTCGTTCAGAATGGCCTCCACGCGCGCCACAACGAAAAAGGGCGCGGTCTTGATGGACCGCGCACCCGTTCGCTTCAAGTGAGGGCCTGCGGCACCGCGTGCCGCGCGCACCCTCAGCCCTTGAGGAAGCCCTTGAACTTGTCGTTGAAGCGCGCCACCCGGCCACCCCGGTCCAGCAGCGTCGTGGTGCCGCCGGTCCAGGCCGGGTGCACGCGCGGATCGATGTCCAGGGCCAGACGCGCCCCTTCCTTGCCGTAGGTCGAGCGGGTCTGGTACTCGGTCCCGTCGGTCATCACGACGGTGATGAAATGATAATCGGGGTGGCCTTCGGGCTTCATGGTGCGGTCTTTCGCCGACGGAAAACGGACGCGGCGCCGTTAGCCCATCCCCACAGTGCACGCAAGGGCGGCTGGGCAGCCCCCGGAGGCGGATCACCGCCGCCCCCGGGGTGGCCTAAAGGCTTCAGCTGAACAGGAAGGCGAACACCGGGGTCAGCACCGCCCCCACCACGACGCCGGCGATGCGGCCCGTGCCACGGGTCAGAGCCGCCGGGTTGGTGCAGTACAGACGGTAGGCCTCCTGGTTGCAGTACCGGGTGCGCAGGTTCGCGATCGCCGTCCGGCCCTCGGGCGTGCGGCTCCAGCGGTCGACCGCCTTGGTATAGCTTTCGGTGAAGTGCCGGGTGAAGGCCGTGATGAAGCGCTGCCGATCAGCCTTGTCGACCGCAATGTCGTAAAGGGCGACGGCGCTGCGTACGAAGGCGGGGTTGGTGGCAGCCTCGCGGATCAGGGCGACCCGCTCGGGCGGCGCGCCATCCAGATAAAAGCCCGCCACCAGGGTGATCGCCATCAACGCCTGGTTCGACACCGTATTGGTGCGGTGCTCGGGCGCGACGTTGAAGATCTCGCCCATCGAGCGGTCCACACGACGGTTCAGGTCGGCGTCGTTCTGGCGGCGCAGGTTCTGGAACAGGGTGCGGGCGATGTCGGTCCGAGCGTCGCCGGCCGGGAAGAAATGCTGGGCCAGCTGGTTGAAATTGGCCTCGGTCACGCCGTCGCCATACATGAAGGCCAGGGCGGTGACGTAACGCAGTGGATCGACACCGCCGAACGCCGCAGCGAACGGATCGGCCGATGGCGCCTGGGCCGTTTCGGAATTGTCGTTCTCGTCATCGTCGGTGGCCGGAGGCGTGGGGGTGGCGGGCGTGCTCGCGGCCGTGCGCGCCAGTGCGCCGGAAACCAGTTCCGTCCACGCGACGATTGCCGCGCACCGGTCATTCGGGGTCCGCAGGCCCAGGCCGCTCATCAGGTTGGGGCTGTCGAGCATCAGGGTTTCCGCATAGATCGGCAGCAGCCCATCAACGGCGGCCGCCAATTCCGCCGAGCCCTCGGCCGACGCCGCGGACGTCAGCGCGCCCAGGCCGGCACCGTCCATCCCGCTGCGCATCATGCCGGCGAACATGCCGACCTGCGCGTTCACGGTGTCGCACATGCGGGTGCTGGAGGCCGCCTGGGTTGCCTGCTGGGCACTGGCGGCCGCGGGGAAAATGAACGCCACGGTAGCGGCAGCGGCCGCGGCCAAAAGCCCGGCGCGCGCGCCGGCGAAGATACGCCCCTGGGTGATCATTGCTGTCGTCCCTCCGGCCGGCACGCCCGGCCCGCGAGACACTTCTAGCGCACGTCTCGCGACATTCCAGAGACTTTGGCGCGTCCGCGCCAGTTCACCAGGGGGTGACAGCGTTGGTCAGCTGCTGGCCCCACCGCGGACGCTGGACATCCGAAACCGTTCCCCGGCCCCCATAGGAAATCCGTGCCTCGGCGATCTGGCGGTTCGAAATGGTGTTGTCGGCCGCCACGTCCTGCGGGCGGATGATGCCGGTGACCGTCAGGTCGCGACGCTCGGCATTGACCAGCACCTGCTGGCGTCCGGCGATCACCAGATTGCCATTGGGCAGGATGTCCACCACCATCGCCGCCAGCGTCAGCTCGACGGTTTCGCGCCGATCCACCTGGCCCTGGCCCTGAAAGCTGCTCTCGCCGCTGGCGCCCACCAGCGAGCCGGGCACCGCGTTCGGCAGGATGTTGTCGATCTGGTTCTCGAGCCCGAACAGGGCGTCCACGCCCAGCGAATCCTCCGAGCTCCGGGTGCGCGATGTCTGGTTCTGCACCCGGGCGCGGTCGTCGATCTGGATCCGCACCGTCAGGATGTCGCCGATGTCCTGCGCGCGCTGGTCACGAAAGAACGCACGCGCGCCTGCGCGCCACAGCGAGTTCACGCCGGCGGCCTCGCCATTGGCCCGGTCGGGCATGGGCAGGGTGGCGACGCCCGGGCCGGCCAGCGGCTGGGGGGTCGAGATCGGGTTCAGGCCCGGTGGCCGGACCGCGTCGCGCGCGGCATCCACCGCGACACATCCCGAGGCCAAGACCGAGGCGGCCGCGATCAGGGACAGGGTCTTCATGGTGCGGTTCCTCCGGAGGTGCGCGAAAGGGTGTCCAGGCGTGCTTCGCCGGGACGGACGGCCACCGCCTCGATGGTGCGGCCGGACGAGGGATTGCGTAGGCGCACGACCGCGCCTTCGGCGGCATCGCCCAGTGCGGTCGCGCGCAGCGACAGGGTCAGGCCGGGCCGTACCATCTCGACCACCACAGTCTCGCCGCGGCGGATGATGGGCGCGGCGCGTGCCGGCCGCTGGGGGCTGGTCGCCGCGCGGGCCGGCTCGAGGCGGGCGGTTCCGGCACTGCCCGCGACCTCGATGGTGGTCAGCCCGTCGGGCGGCGTCCAGTCGAGACCGGCGGACCGTGCGGCGCGTGCCACGAAACGCGCATCCAGCGCGGTGGTCTGGCCGGCCAGCGGCGCCGGGGCCAGGGCGCGGCTGGCCGCCGTGCCCGCATTGTCGAACAGGTCGCCCAGCGTGATCGCCGGACCTGCCACCACGGGCGCCGTGCGCAGGACCGGTGCGGCCGGATCGGCCCAGGCGCCTGCCGCCCCCAGCGAACCCAGCAGCGCGAGGCCGCCCATGATGTGCTTCACAAGCGCGTTCATCAGCGACCTCAGCGCATCTGGCTGGTGGTGGACATCATCTGGTCGGCGGTGGTGATCACGCGCGCATTCATCTCATAGGCGCGCTGGGCCACGATCAGGGCCGAGATCTCGTTCACCGCATTGACGTTCGAGGTTTCCAGGAAACCCTGCATCAGCGTGCCAAAGCCCACCGACCCGGGGGCGCCGACATTCGGCGCCCCGGACGCCGGGGTCTGCAGGAACAGGTTGTCCCCGATCGCCTCGAGGCCCGCCGGGTTCACGAAGGAGGCCAGTTCGATCTGGCCCAGGTCCTGGGGTTCGGTTTCACCCGAAAGCACCGCCGAAACCTGCCCCTCGCGGTTGATGGTGATGTCGATGGCGTCCTGGGGAATGGTGATGGCGGGCTCGATCAGAAAGCCATCCTCGGTGACCAGCCGGCCCTCGGCGTCGGTCGAGAAATTGCCGGCGCGCGAAAACGCGGTCTGGCCGTTCGGCATCGTGATCTGGAAATAGCCCCGGCCCGACACCGCCAGGTCCAGCCGGTTCTGGGTCGGCAGGATGTTGCCCTGCTCGGGGATGCGATAGACCGACCCGGCCTTGACCCCGACACCCACCTGCACGCCCGTCGGCACGATCGTGCCGCTGGAGGACGAGGTTGCGCCCGGCCGTTCGAGGTTCTGGTACAGCAGGTCCTGGAACTCGGCCCGCTGCCGCTTGAACCCGGTGGTGTTCATGTTGGCGATGTTGTTCGAGATGACATCGACGTTCAGCTGCTGGGCCATCATCCCTGTGGCGGCGATGTTGAGCGATCGCATGGACGGGTCTCCTTCAGGTTCAGGCGCTGGCGCGGCCCAGCACCTCGATGGTGCGGCGGCGCATGTCGTCGGCATTGCCCAGCATTCGGGTCACGCTTTCATAGGCGCGGCTGACCTCGATCATGCGGGTCATCTCGGCGACCGGGCGGACATTCGAGCTCTCGAGCATGCCCTGCTGGATGCGGCCCGGCTCGCCCCCCGGCGCGAGGCCCGCAGGCGCGGCCAGCATGTTCTCTCCCACCTTCTGCAGGGCCGACAGGTCCGCGAAGGTGGTGATGCCGATCGTGGCCACCGGGGCGCCGCGCAGCATCACCGTCCCGTCGCCACCGATGGTGGGCGTCTCGCCCTGCGGGTCGAACACGATGGGCTGGCCATTGCCGTCCAGTACCCGCATGCCGGACTGGGTGACCAGCTCGTTTTCGGCGTTCAGCAGGAATGATCCGTCGCGGGTCAGCAGGGTGCGTCCACCAGGTCCCTGCACCGAAAAAAATCCCTCGCCCTGGATGGCCAGGTCGAAGGGGGCCCCGGTCCGCGTCAGCGTACCGGGGGCAAAGTCGCGCACCATGCCGACGTCACGCACGAAGCGCACGTCTCGCGGGGTATCGCGCGCGCCCGCCGGTCGCTCGAGGTGCATTTCGAACCGCATGGCGTCGGCCTTGAACCCCGTGGTCGAAACATTGGCGACATTGTTGGCAACAACCTCGAGCGCGCGCCGGAGCACGCGCTGTTGCTGGAGGCCGACCATCATCACATTGTCCATCGGGTCCTTCCGAGCCGTTAACCCTGCAGGGCCTTGTTCCGTCGGCGCAGGTGTGCAGGCGCCGTGCCAGACGTGAACGCCTTGGAGCGCAAGGGACGGCCGTCGCGGTGCCGGGGCCGGGTGCGCATTTCCTGCCCGGTGCGCCCGGCACTTCCTGCCGGGTTAACCATTCGTTGAGGGGGGGCGTGGGATTTCCGGCACGGGCCGGAGGCGCGGGCGCGCACCGGCAGGTCCGGGATCGACAATGGCAAAGAAGAAGAAGGAAGAGCCCGCCCCCGAGCCGGTCGACGGCGTCGAGGGTGAAGAGGGCGCACCGGCCAAGAAAAAGCTGGCCGGCAAGACGCTGATCCTGTTCATCGTGCTGCCGGCCCTGCTGGTGCTGGGTGCCGGCGGCGCGGCTGCCTATTTCCTCCTGGCCCCCCAGCCCGGGGGCGAGCAGCACGCCTCGGCCGAAAAGCCCAAGGAAGACGACAAGGGCGGCGGCAAGAAGGGCGGTGGCAAGGCCGGAGAAGGCAAGCCCGGCGAGCCTGGAACCATCGAGGCCGGCGAGGGCGTCGCCTTCTACAACATGCCCGAAATGGTGGTGAACATCACCACCGGTGACGGGCGTCCCGCCTTCCTGAAGCTGAGGCTGGTGATCGAGGCGCGCGAGGTGTCCACGCTCGAGGCGATCGCCCCGCAACTGCCGCGCGTGCTCGACCAGTACCAGGCCTTCCTGCGCGAATTGCGGGTCGAGGACCTGTCCGGGTCGGCCGGCGCCTATCGCCTGCGGCTCGAGCTGCTGCGCCGGATCAATCTGGCGGTGGCGCCGGCCACCGTCGATGCCGTGCTGATCCAGGAAATGCTGATCAACTGAGGACACCCCGCGGCCATGCCGACACCCGAAGAAGAAGCCGCCATGATGGCCGCCTGGGAGGCGGAAACCGCCGCCGCGGACGGGGCGACGGACGGCGGCGCCGACCTTGCCGCCGACTGGGAGTCGATGATCGACAAGGATGCCCCGACGCCGGGCATCACCCCACCCAGCGGCGCGGAGCGCATCCTGAACCAGGACGAGATCGACAGCCTTCTGGGCTTTTCGAGCGATGACGAGGACGCCAACGACAAGACCGGCATCCGGGCGATCATCAACTCGGCACTGGTGTCGTATGAACGCCTGCCGATGCTCGAAGTGGTGTTCGACCGCCTGGTGCGGCTGATGACCACCAGCCTGCGCAACTTCACGTCGGACAATGTCGAGGTCAGCCTGGATTCGATCTCGTCGATCCGGTTCGGAGAATATCTGAACTCGATTCCCCTGCCGGCGATCATTTCGGTGTTCCGCGCCGAGGAGCTGGACAATTTTGGCCTGGTGACGGTCGACTCCAGCCTGATCTATTCCATTGTGGACGTACTGCTGGGTGGACGTCGTGGCACGGTGGCCCTGCGCATCGAGGGCCGACCCTATACCACCATCGAGCGCATGCTGGTGACGCGCCTGGTCGAGGTCATCCTGGGGGATGCCCACCACGCCTTTGCCCCGCTGACCCAGGTCAATTTCCACCTTGATCGCATCGAGACCAATCCCCGCTTTGCCGCCATCGCGCGGCCTGCGAACGCAGCCATCCTGGTCAAGCTGCGCGTGGACATGGAAGACCGCGGTGGCCGCGTGGAACTGCTGCTGCCCTACGCCACGCTCGAGCCCATCCGGAAAATGCTGCTGCAGCAATTCATGGGCGAGAAGTTCGGCCGCGACAACATCTGGGAAAGCCACCTGGCGTCGGAACTCTGGGAGACCCGGATGCCGGTGCGGGCCGTGCTCGACGAGCAGACCGTGCCACTCTCGAAGGTGCTGTCGCTGCAGGTCGGCGACACCCTGATGCTGAATGCCGGGCCAGACTCGGACGTGATGCTCAAGTGCGGCGACATCTCGCTGACCCGCGGCAAAATCGGCCGCATCTCGCACAATGTGGCGGTGCGCGTGGAGCAGCCCGTGTCCGGCCAGGCGCGTCGCCAGTTGATGAAATCTTCATGAGGGGCATGGGATGAGCGGGTTTTCGTTGGCTCTGGACATCGCCCTCCTGGTGTTGCTGGCCGCCACCGTCTTCTATTGCTGGCGTCTCGACCGGCGTCTGGACACCCTGAAAAAGGGCCAGGACGGCCTGCGTGACGCGGCGTCGGAGATGGTCGACTCGATCGCGCGAGCCGAGACCGCCGTGCGCGGCCTTCGGGCAGCGAGCGAGGACGCCAAGCGCGAACTCCAGGCGCGCATCGACGAGGCGCGCGGCCTGGCTGATCGCCTCGACGGTGATCGTGGTGGCGTGGGTCCGGGGCGCGGCGGACGGACGGTGGAATTTCCGCCGATCCGTGGCCGACAGGGCTGAGGACCGAGGAGCAGGGTGATGCAGGGCATGAGACTGCTGCCAGCCGTCGCCATCGCGCTGGCCGCGATCGGTGGGCTGAAGGCGGTGGCACTGGCACAGGATGCGGCCCAGCCCGCGCCTGCAGCCGACGCCGCGCCCGCCGCCGACGCGGCTGCGCCCATCGACCTGACCGCTCCGGCTGCGACGGCTGAAGGTGCGGCGCTGACGACGGCTGCCACCGGACCCAATGCGAACCAGTGCGCCCCCAGCTTTGCCGATCAGGCCGGGCTGACCCAGGACGAGGTGCGTGTGCTGACCGCACTCGGCGAACGCCGTCGCAGTCTCGAGGGGCGTGAGGGCGAACTCGACACCCGTGAACAGCTGATCCTGGCCGCCGAAGAGCGCCTGGCCGCGCGCATCGCCGAACTGCAGACCGCACGCACCAACCTCGAGGGGGTGCTGGACCGGTTCGACGAGGAGCAGGACCGCCGGATGGCTGCGCTGGTGAATGTCTATTCGGCGATGAAGGCGCGTGACGCGGCCGCCATCTTCAACGGGCTCGAGCGGACCCTGCTGGCCGACGTGGCCGAGGGCATGCGTGAACGCACGCTGGCGGCCATCATGGCCGAGATGAACCCGGAACGCGCACGCCAGCTGACCGCCGACCTGGCCGAGCGGCTGCGTGCACCGGCGGCGGTCGAGGATGCGCGCGCCACTGCGGCGGCGGCGGGCGTGCCCACTGGCGGGGCTTCACCTCCGCCCGCAGCGGGGCGCTGAGCGGTCATGCTGCGCGGCTCGCCCCTCGCGGTCTACGCGCTCGGCGGGATCTCCATCGGGCTGGCGACCGGCGTTGCCGAAGCGGCACCGATGACATTGTCGTTGACCGAGCGCGGCGACAGCGTGGTGATCAATGCGGTCTGGACCGCCGATCCCCCCAGCGATGCACGCCCCACGGCCACGCTGTCGGGCGACGTGGTGGTGGTCACTTTCCCGTCTGTCTTCGAGGCTGACCTTTCGGCCCTGCGCAGTGCCTCGGTGGCGATGGCGCGGCGCGATGCGGATGGCCGGACACTGCGGCTGGCCCTGCGTCGGGCGCTGGTGCCCCAGATCAGCGTCCGCGGGCGCACCACCAGCATCGTGCTGGCACCGCAGCGGCCCGCCACACCGCCCCGCCCCCCCGCCCCTCCGGCC
>DBAV01000110.1:7460-7613 GCA_002291875.1 Hyphomonadaceae bacterium UBA1001 | reverse complement strand
ACCGCCCCAAGGCCCTCAATGCCCTGAACGCCCAGCTGATCGGCGAGCTGAACGCGGCGCTGGACACCTTCGAAGCCGATCCCGGCATCGGCGCCATCGTCGTGACCGGGTCGGATCGGGCCTTTGCCGCGGGGGCCGACATCAAGGAGATGG
>DBAV01000110.1:0-7123 GCA_002291875.1 Hyphomonadaceae bacterium UBA1001 | reverse complement strand
GGGCCGACATCAAGGAGATGGCCACAAAGACCTATGCCGAGGTGATGGCGCAGGACTTCCTGGCCTCGTGGGAGCGGCTGTCGCGCTGTCGCAAGCCCACCATCGCGGCGGTGGCGGGCTTTGCGCTGGGCGGAGGGTGCGAGCTGGCGATGATGTGCGACATCATCATCGCCGCCGACACGGCCCGGTTCGGCCAGCCCGAGATCCGGCTGGGCGTCATTCCCGGCGCCGGCGGCACCCAGCGACTGACCCGCGCGATCGGCAAGGCCAAGGCGATGGATTTGTGCCTGACGGGGCGCATGATGGACGCCGCAGAGGCCGAGCGTTCGGGCCTGGTGGCGCGGGTGGTGGCGGCTGACCGGCTGCGCGCCGAGGCGCTGGAAATGGCGACGACCATTGCCGGCTTTGGCCCGCAGAGCGTGATGGTGTGCAAGGAGGCGGTGGACCGCGCCTTCGAGACCACACTGGCCGAGGGGGTGCGGTTCGAGCGTCGCACCTTCCATGCGCTGTTCGCGACCGATGACCAGAAGGAGGGCATGGCGGCCTTTGTCGAAAAGCGCCCGCCGGTCTGGTCGGGTCGCTGAGGCGCGCGGGCGGGCCGCGGCGAGCGGGCGGGCGCACGCGGATCTGCCCTTGCGGCGTTGACGCACGGGGCCCGGATGTGTATCCCGCCCCACTTCCCGCGCGGCCGGCTGCCGACGGCGCGGGCCCCATTCCCCGATCACCACGATCGCACCGTCCAGACCGGAACCGAGACGCCGCATGGCCAACACCACGTCCGCCCAGAAGGCCACCCGCAAGATCGCCCGCCGCACCGAGGTGAACACCGCCCGCCGTTCGCGCGTGCGCACCTTCATCCGCAAGGTCGAGGAGGCGATCGCCTCGGGTGACCCGAAGGCGGCCCAGGAGGCCATGCGCGTGACCGAGAGCGAGATCATGCGCGCCGTGTCCAAGGGCGTGATCGCCAAGAACACCGGCTCGCGCAAGGTCGCGCGGCTGACCCAGCGCGTGAAGGCCCTGACGCCGGCCTGATCGCCGGCGCCTTCACGCAGCGGTCCCGCCTGCCTTTGCCGCGGGGCCCGAACGCATCCCTTCGGCCGTTGCCGCACCTCTTTGGCCCGCCTGTCACGCAGGTCGGGCCCCTGCGCGTTGTGATTTCAACCTCTGATTGCAACTACGCATGTCCGCCAGGTGGTGACCGCCCTTGGCGCCCTGTGGAAATTTTCGCTGTGGAAAGTGCCTGAAATCGACCTTGACAGGTTTGTGACACGGGCTTTGGACGCCCTGTCGCCGATCGTTGCGGAGGCGGAACCACACTTTCGTGAAAACGTTTACTGTGAAGGCTTCGTGAGCCGTCAACCTCAAAATTGTCGAATCATGAAGCTTTATCCTGTTGACCACGTTCGGGGGGATTTGCTTCCATGGCCTCACCGATCGACATTGATCCCCACACGGACAAAACGCCGCCATCGAAAGAGGGGTTGGTTTACAACCCAGGGTTGATGGTTGACGTTCGGGGGCGATGGTTTTTCGGCGAACAAGAACACGGGAGATATCCCGACAGACTGGGGTTCGCGGGGGCGATGGACCAAGAAGCAGACATCGGCGCGACCGGCGCCGCCAATCCGGTCGTGATCTGGAAGGTTGTCCAGCGCGAGCTGCGTGCCGAATTCGGCGAGGACAACTGGCGATCTTGGATCTCCAGGCTGGAACTGGTCGACGTCACCGACGAGGAAATCCTCTTTTCGGCGCCGACCCAGCCCGCGCGCGACTGGATGCGTCGCAATGTCCAGCAGCGCATCGAGGCGCGGCTGATGGCGCACGGCGTCGACAATGCCCTCATACGGATCGAGGCGGCGCGAGTCCTCGCACAGGCCTCGCAGCGCAAGGCCCGTGTCGGCGCGCCCGGCCCGGACAGCACAGAAGCGCGCGGGGCAACCGGCTCGGCCCACACCGGCACGGTCCACACCGGCACGGTCCACCCCGGTGCCGCCCAGTCCGGCGCAGGCGCCACCGGCAGCGCCGGCCCGGCCCTGCGCGTCATCACCCCCCAACCCGCCAAGGTCGGCACGGTCCGGGGCGTGGCCGTGCGCCGCACCTTCGACAGCTATCGCACCGGCAATGCCAACAAGGCCGCCGCCAATGTCGCGCGCCGCATCGCCGAAACCGTGGGCGAGCCTGCGTCCGAGGCGTTCGGCCTCACCGTGGTCACCGGTGATTTCGGCGTCGGCAAGTCGCATCTGCTCGAGGCGGCCGCCAACCACGCCGTGGCGACCAATCCCGATGCCCTGGTGGTCTATCTGACCGTCGAGGCCTGGGTGACCGAATTCGTCGGCTCGATCCAGCGCCGCACCGGCCAGCAATTCAAGGCCGACATGCGCAAGGCCGACCTTCTGATCCTGGACGACCTGCCCTTCATCGCGGGCAAGGCCGGCAGCTGCGAGGAACTGCTGCACACGCTGGATGCGCTGCTGGCGGCCGGCAAGCGGGTGATGCTGTCCTCGGCCTATCCGGTGGACCAGATCGAGGGCCTGGACGAGCGCCTGCGCTCGCGGCTGCGCGCGGCGGTGGTCTGCCACATCGAGCGGCCCGACTATGAATTGCGGGTCAAGATCCTCAAGGCCAAGGCCGAGCAGTACGCCCGCGAAATCCCCGGTTTCGACGTGCCGCCGGCGGTGTTCGACGTGATTGCCGGCAATCTGCCGCTGACGGGGCGCGATCTGGACGGCGCGCTGCGCCGGCTGGCCGCCACCCTGACGATGACCGGGCGCCCGGTGACGCTGGACGACGCCAAGGAGGTGCTGCGCGACCAGTTCGTCCAGCCCCAGCGCATGCTGCAGATCGAGGCCATCCAGAAGGCCACCTGCAAGCATTTCGGCATCAGCCAGGCCGAACTGGTCGGCGCCAGCCGCCAGCGGGCCTATGTCCGTCCGCGCCAGATCGCCATGTGGATCGCCAAGCACCACACCGAACGCGCGCTGGGCTTCATCGGCGAGCGGTTCGGCGGCCGCCACCACACCACGGTGATGAACGCGCTGGAATGCGTGGACGCCCAGCGCGGGCGCGACCGTCGCCTTGCCGAGGACATCGCCGCCATCGAACGCCTCCTGGGCGTCGGCAAGCCCGCCTGACCGGCTGGACCGCGGGCCTCCGCGCCCGCATCGGCGCCAAAAAAAGGGCGGGGCTGGAGCCCCGCATCGGCGCCAAAGAAGGACTGCGGGCCTCCGCGCCCGCATCGGCGCCAAGGAAGGACCGCGGCCCTCCGTGCCCGCATCGGCGCCAAAAAAGGGCGGGGCTGGAGCCCCGCGGTCCGCTGGCGGTGTTTTCGTGCGGCCCTCTTGTTCCCATGACGGGAACAGGATAGGGTGAAAAGCGCATGAGGATCATCGCCCGGCGGACCCTGCGCGATTTTGTGGCGTCCCGGGCGGGCACTCCGGATCAGCCGGCCCTGAAGGCCGCACTCGACGCATGGTTCGCCGAAGTGTCACGCGCCCGCTGGACCAGCACGTCGGACATCCGCCAGAGCTATGCCTCGGCCAGCATCGTGACGGCCGAGCGAGTCGTCTTCAACATACGGGGCAATGCCTATCGCCTCGTCGTCGCGCTCGATCTTCGGCGAGGCATCGTCTGGATCAAATGGGTCGGCACCCACGCCGACTATGACAGGATCGACGTCAGGGAGGTGAGGCATGGGGAATGATGTGCGCCCGATCCGCTCGGAGGCCGACCTCGACGCCGCGATTGCCGAGGTCGGACGGCTGTGGGGCGCGGCGGAGGGAACCCCGCAGGCCGATCGACTGGATGTGCTGGCAACCCTGATCGACGCCTATGAGGCCGAGCACCACGCCATCGATCCGCCCGATCCGGTGGACGCCATCCTGTTCCGCATGGATCAGCAGGGGCTGACCCGCAAGGACCTTGAAGGCATCCTGGGATCACGCGCCCGCGTGTCCGAAGTTCTGGCCCGGCGCCGGGGTCTGTCGCTGTCGATGATCCGGCGACTGTCGGAGGGTCTGGGCATCCCCGCCGAAATCCTGATCCGGCCCACACGCGTGGACGCGGCCTGAGAGCCCCGAGCCCCGCGGTCCGCGGGCCCAGCGGCACTGGGTGCTTGCCCGGACCGGGCGCGCGGGGCAAGCAGCGCGCCAGTCATCGCGCGCCGGCGGGGCGTGCCAGGTCACGGGATCATCATGGGTTTCAAGTGCGGCATTGTGGGCCTGCCGAATGTCGGCAAGTCCACCCTCTTCAACGCGCTGACGCGCACCGCGGCCGCCCAGGCCGCCAACTATCCCTTCTGCACCATCGAGCCGAATGTCGGCGAGGTGGCCGTGCCCGAGCCGCGCCTGAACGCCCTGGCCGGCATCGCCCAATCCAAGGAGGTCATCCCCGCGCGGATGAACTTTGTCGACATTGCCGGCCTGGTGCGCGGGGCGTCCAGGGGCGAGGGCCTGGGCAACCAGTTCCTGGCCACCATCCGCGAATGCGACGCCATCGCCTATGTGCTGCGCTGTTTCGAGAATGACGACATCACCCATGTCGAGGGCCGCGTCGATCCCATCGCCGACCTCGAGACGGTCGAGACCGAGCTGATGCTGGCCGATCTCGAGAGCCTGGAAAAGCGGGTCGTCAATCTGGAAAAGAAGGCACGGTCGGGTGACAAGGATGCCCGTGCCACGCTGGACCTGGTGCTGCGGGCCAAGGTGCTGCTGGAGGACGGACGCCCGGCCCGCCACACCGCCCGCGCCGACGACGAGGAAAAGGCGTTCCGCATGCTCCAGCTGCTGACCGCCAAGCCGGTGCTGTATGTGTGCAATGTGGACGAGGCCGATGCCGCCAGCGGCAATGCCCATTCGGCCCGGGTGCAGGCGCGCGCCGCCGCCGAGGGCGCGCAGGCGGTGGTGATCTGCGCGCAGATGGAGGCCGACCTGGCCGCGCTGGACGATGCCGAGCAGGCCGAATACCTGGCCGCCGCGGGGCTGGACGAACCGGGGCTGAACCGCATGATCCGGGCGGGCTATGATCTTCTGGGCCTGCAGACCTATTTCACCGCCGGCCCCAAGGAGGCGCGCGCCTGGACCATCCAGAGGGGCTGGAAGGCGCCGCAGGCGGCCGGGGTCATCCACACCGATTTCGAGGCCAAATTCATCCGCGCCGAAACCATCGCCTATGACGACTATGTGCGCCACAAGGGCGAACAGGGCGCCAAGGAAGCCGGTCGGATGCGCCTCGAGGGCAAGGACTATGTGGTCCAGGACGGCGACGTGATGCACTTCCGCTTCGGCGGGTGAGCCCGCGTCCCACGCCACCCTCTCCGAAGGGCTGGCATCTTCACACACTGTCCGGGTCCTGGCCTTGTGTCTGCTGAGCAGACACCTTCTCCTCGGGGAGAAGGTCGGATTTTGCGAAGCGAAATCCGGGTTGAGGGGCAGGCGCCGGAGAGGTCGTCAGGGCGGAGCAACCGCCGTGCGCCTATCCGCAAGGCTTTCCCGCTAATCCCCTCAACCCGGAGCCTGCTGCGCAGCCTCCGACCTTCTCCCCAAGGAGAAGGTGTCGCCGCTCGGATTTTTCCGGCCGCGGCGAACGATGGGTGACTCCAGCCTCTGCGACGGAGAGCCTGGTCAGGGCCGGGTTGTGCCCGTCTCGGTCCACGTTTCGGTGGTGGTCAGCGTCACCAGCTTTTCGCCGGGGCCATAGCGGCGCAGCAGCGAGCGCTCGTGGCACGAGGGACGGGCGGCGGCGGCGCCGCAATAGAGCTGGCCCTGGTTGAAGATCAGCGCCTCGCCCCGCGCGCACTGCAGCACGTCCGCACCCTCATACACCACGGCGCCGTCGACCTGGCGGCCGATGGTGACCTGCATGGCGGTGCCCTCGATGCAGCGGAACACCTCGCCCGGCGCGGTCAGGGTGCGCGCGCCGCTGGTCTGCGAGGCCGGGTGCACCATGCCGCGCTCGTCATGGCAGACCGCGCGAACGGCGCGCACGGTCGACACGGTGCGGGTCTGGGTCCGGGTGCGCGCTTCGGCGCCGACCACCTGCAGCATGCCGATGAACCCGCCCTCGGACGGGCCGGCGAAATCGACGCCGCCGCCACCACCCGAGAACAGCACCTGCTGCTGCTGCTGCGCCCCGAGGAAGACCCCGCCTTCGACGCCCGCTTCGAAAACCCCCCCGAAGCCGCCCCCGATGCCCCCGGTCAACCCGCCTTGGGTCACCGAAATGCGCGGAGTGACGATATCGACCTGGGCGCCACCGACGCTGACATCGGGAAGGTCCACCACCGGGCCGCGCGGGGTGACGCAGCAGCCGGGGCCGCCTGGGCCGGGCTGATGCACCGCCGGCGGAGCCACATGGGGCGGGCGCACGGCGGGCGGCGGGGCGACCATGGCGGGAACATGCAGCACGGGCGGGCGCACGACCGGATGGGCGGGTGCGCAGCACGCCCGGGCCGCCGGAATCCCGAATGCGACCCCCGCGGCAAGCAAAGCGAGGGCTGCAATGTATCGGGTTGGAACAGGCATGGGGTCGCTCCGGACGTTTTCGCCCTTGAGGATGCAAGCGGGATGCCGGTTCTCCCCCTGCGGCGGGTGCAACAGCCCGCGTTCGCGTCCGCCGGGCTGGCATCGCGCTTGCTGATGGGGTGAACACACCCCCGACCGATCGGGGACCGAGCGAAATCGAGCATGAACACCCTGAGCGAAACCGTCGCCCATCCCGACACCCGCGCCCTCGTCGAGAGCTGGGCCACGCTGACCGGCAGCCAGGCGCCCGGTGCCCGCCCGGCCGGCCTGCCGCGCCGGGTGGACCGCTTTGTCGAGCGTCTGTTCCTGCTCGAGACGCTCGAGCCCGGTGTGTGGAGCTTTCGCACTGCGGGCACCGAGCTGAACGCGCTGATCGGCCGCGACGTGCGCGGGCACGAGCTGGCCGGCCTGTTCCGCCATCTCGACCGCCCGCTGCTGCGCGCCCTGGTCGAGGCCACGCTGGCGGGCGGCGCACCGGGACTGGTGCGCGCGCGGGGCGAGACGGTCGAGCGGGTGCGGCTGGACCTCGAGATCGTGCTGGCACCGCTGGTGTCGGGAGCGGGCGGGGGGCGGATGCTGGGCCTGTTCCAGCCCCTCGGCGCCGA
>DBAV01000111.1:9430-10410 GCA_002291875.1 Hyphomonadaceae bacterium UBA1001 | reverse complement strand
CAGGAAGCCGGCCAGCGCCTTGGTCAGCTCGGTCTTGCCCACCCCCGTGGGCCCCAGGAACAGAAAGCTGCCGATCGGCCGGTTCGGGTCGGCCAGCCCCGCGCGCGCGCGCCGCACCGCGTCCGACACCGCCACCAGCGCATCGTCCTGGCCCACCACGCGCCCGCGCAGCACGTCCTCCATGCGCAGAAGCTTGGCCCTCTCGCCTTCCAGCATCTTTTCGACCGGCACACCGGTCCAGCGCGAGACGACCGCGGCGATCTGCTCGGGATCGACGACTTCCTGCACCAGCGATTGGTTGCCGCCGGCCTCGGCGTCGGCAATCCGGCGTTCGACCTCGGGGATCAGGCCGTATTTCAGCTCGCCCGCGCGTGCAAAGTCACCCCGGCGCTGGGCCTCCAGCAGGTCCTGGTTCAGCCGCTCGAGTTCCTGCTTGGCGACGGTCGCGCCGGCCAACTTCTGCTTTTCGGCCTGCCACGCGGTGGTGATCTCCTTCGACCGGCTCTCGAGGCGCGCAATGTCCCCGCCCAGCCGCTCGAGCCGCTCCCGCGAGGCGCTGTCGCTCTCCTTTTTCAGGGCCTCGGCCTCGATGCGGTATTGCAGCAGCCGCCGGTCGATCTCGTCCAGCTCTTCGGGCTTGGAATCGACCTGCATGCGCAGGCGCGAGGCGGCCTCGTCCATCAGGTCGATCGCCTTGTCGGGCAGAAAGCGGTCGGTGATGTAGCGCTTGGACAGAGTGGCGGCGGCGACGATGGCGGCGTCGGCGATGCGCACCCCGTGGTGCATCTCGTACTTTTCCTTCAGCCCGCGCAGGATCGACACCGTGTCCTCGACGGTGGGCTCGGTGACGAACACGGGCTGGAAGCGCCGGGCCAGCGCGGCGTCCTTCTCGACATGCTTGCGGTACTCGTCCAGCGTGGTGGCGCCGACACAGTGCAGCTCGCCGCGCGCCAGGGCCGGCTTGAGCAGGTTCGAGGCGT
>DBAV01000111.1:0-9055 GCA_002291875.1 Hyphomonadaceae bacterium UBA1001 | reverse complement strand
TGTGCATCTCGTCGATGAACAGGATCACCTCGCCCTCGCCGGCGCGGACCTCCTCGATCACCGATTTCAGGCGTTCCTCGAACTCGCCGCGATACTTGGCCCCGGCCACCAGGGCGCCTAGGTCCAGCGCCAGCAGCCGCTTGTCCTGGAGGCTCTCGGGCACGTCGCCATTGACGATCCGCAGGGCCAGCCCCTCGGCGATGGCGGTCTTGCCCACGCCCGGCTCGCCGATCAGGACGGGATTGTTCTTGGTGCGGCGGGCCAGCACCTGGATGGTGCGCCGGATTTCCTCGTCGCGTCCGATCACCGGGTCCAGCCGGCCATCGCGCGCCTGTTCGGTCAGATCGCGGGCATATTTCTTCAGCGCGTCATAGGCCCCCTCCGCGCCCGAGCTGTTGGCCGTGCGCCCCTTGCGCAGGGCGGCGATGGCCGTCTCGAGCCTTTGCGGGGTGACACCGGCGGCCTTCAGGATCTGCTGGGCCTTGCCTTCGGCTGCGATCGCCAGGCCGAACAGCATGCGCTCGACCGTGACATAGCTGTCGCCGGCCTTGGTGGCGGCCTCCTGGGCGGCGTCCAGCGCGCGCGCGGTCGGCGCGGCCATGTAGAGCTGCCCATTGCCGCCCGAAACCTTGGGCAGGGCCTTCACCGCGGCGTCCGTGGCCGCGCGCACGCCCTCGGGCTGGCCGCCGGCCGCGCGGATCAGGTTGGCGCACAGCCCCTCGGGGTCATCCAGCAGCGCCTTGAGCAGGTGTTCGGTGACCAGCTGCTGGTGGCCCTCACGCACCGCGATCGTCTGCGCGGCCTGCACGAAGCCGCGTGCGCGGTCGGTGAACTTTTCGAGATCCATCTGCACACTCCGCCAGGAATGACGCCCACATGGGTGTGGCGATTTTGCCACACAAGGGCCAAGCTGGCGCAAAGCCCCCTTACGCTCCGAGCGGAGCGCGGGCTTCCAAGCCCGCAAACGTCCCATCGCGCTCCGGGAAAAGCGGGCTCGGAGGCCCGCGGTCCGCGCAGGGCCGCCCTGTCCTGGACCATTCGACCTTGCGGACGGAAGGAACCAGCGCGGGCTTGCGCCGTCAACGCCGAGCCCTCATGCTGATGAGATGGACTGGCAATCGACGATCACCTTCGAAACCGGCAAGCGGTCGGGCAAGCCCTGCATCCGTGGCCTGCGCATCACGGCCTATGATGTCCTGGAATACTTGGCCGCGGGCATGAGCGCCGACCAGATTGTTGCAGACTTTCCCGAACTCACCCTCGAAGATATCCGGGCGGTTCTGGCATTTGCGGCCGACCGCGAGCGTCGCGCGGCGGGTGACGCCGCCGCGTGACCTTTCTTCTCGACGAGAATCTTTCGTTCCGTCTGAAGCGATTGCTGGCGCCGACCTTCCCCGGGATCCGACACGTTTCGGACTTGAAGCTGCTTTCTGCAGACGACGCGGAGGTCATGGACGCGGCGCGGCGCGAGGGACTTGTCCTGTTGTCCAAAGACGATGACTTCCTTGAAAGGGTCCAGGCGTCACGCCACCCCGTGCGCCTCGTATGGGTCCGTCTCGGCAATGTGACGACAATCGAGATTGCCGATGCGCTGATCGATCGACAACAGGCACTGCGCGCCTGGCTGGCATCCGGCGCAGACAAGGTGTTCGAAGTCGCGCCGAAATCCTGAGGCTGCGGCGCAGGCAGCTCGCCGTCGCACCCCGTCAATCCAGCCCCGCACGGGCGGCGGCGGCATCGCGCGCGATCTGGTCCGTCAGGGCCGCGAAGCTGTCGAACCGGCGCTCCTCGCGCAGGAAATGCAGCAAGCGCGTCTCGACCGTGCGGCCATAGAGGTCGCCCTCGAAGTCGAACAGATGCACCTCGAGCAAGGGCGCATGATCGCCCGCCACGGTCGGTTTCACGCCGACATTGGCCACGCCCGGCCGCCACACCCCGTCACCGATGTCGGTGCGCGTGGCATAGACGCCAAAGCGCGGCCGCACATAATCGCCCAGCCCCACATTGGCGGTCGGCACGCCGATCGTGCGCCCGCGGGCAAAGCCGTGGATCACCTGCCCCTCGATGGCGAAGGGCGCACCCATCAGGGCGGCAGCGCCCACCGGATCGCCCGCCGACAGACAGGCGCGGATGCGCGTCGAGGACACCTTGTCCCCGCCCTCGTCATGCGCGCCAACCACCGACACGCCAAAGCCCGCCAGTGCCCCCAGCGTCACCATGCGGCGCGCATCGCCCATCCGCCGCACCCCGAAGGTGAAATCAAAGCCGATCGCCACATGGGCGGCGCCCAGCACCCCCACCAGAACCTCGTCCACGAAGGCGGCATCGGACAGCGCCGCCAGCCGTGCATCAAAGGCCAGCTCGAACAGGTGCACCGCGCCCTGCGCCGCCAGGGCCCGGGCGCGCTGGCCACGCGACTGAAGCAGGAAGGGTTCGGCATCGGGCGCAAAAAAGCGGCGCGGATGCGGCTCGAAGGTCGCCACCGCCAGCGGCACGCGCCCATGAGTGGCCGCTGCGCGCGCCGCCGCGATCACCGCCCGGTGCCCGGCATGCACGCCGTCGAAATTGCCCAGGGCCAGGGCACAGCCGCGCGCATGGGCCGGAATTGGCCCGCCCGGCGGATGGACCTCGATCACGCCGCGCCGTCCGCGCCCGCCACCGGCCGGCGCGGTGCCATCACCACCGCCTCGCCTTCCAGCACCGGCTTGCCATTCACCAGGCACACCGTGTGCAGGGTCACCCGCCCCTTGGCCGGGTCAAGCGCGCTGACGGTGGCGCGCGCGGTCACCGCGTCACCGATGCGCACGGGCCGGCGGAACGCGAGCGACTGGGACAGATAGATCGCCCCCGGCCCCGGCAGGCGCGTGCCCAGCACTGCCGAAATATAGCCCGCCGACAGCATGCCGTGCGCGATGCGCCCGCCAAAGGCGGTGCCCGCCGCATAGCCCTCGTCGAGGTGCACCGGGTTGTCGTCACCCGTCACCTGCGCAAATGCCGTGATGTCGGCCTCGGTGACGGTGCGTGTCAGCTCGTCGCTGCGCCCGACCTGCAGGTCCTCGAAAAAAAGTCCGCTCACGGTGCATCTCCCCGCCACCGATTCACCGTCCTTTTAGAGCCCCCGTGTAGAAGGGCAAACAACAGCGCCACCGCGCACAAGGCGCGGACAGAAACGACTTCAGAAGGGGCCGAGACGATGGCTGTGGACATGGGGATGAAGATCCTGGTGGTGGACGACTATGCCACCATGGTCCGGATCATCCGCAACCTGCTGACCCAACTGGGGTTCAAGGAAATCGACGAGGCCAATGATGGCACCGCCGCGCTGGAAAAGATGCGCCTGCACAAATACGGCCTGGTCATCTCGGACTGGAACATGGAGCCGATGACCGGCTACGAGCTGCTCCAGCGGGTGCGCTCGGACGATGGCATGAAGGCCACGCCGTTCATCATGGTCACCGCCGAATCCAAGACCGAGAACGTGATTGCCGCCAAGAAGGCCGGCGTGAACAACTACATCGTCAAGCCGTTCAACGCCCAGACGCTCAAGGCCAAGATCGCCGCCGTCCTGGGCGACTTCTGACGCCTCCGCGGCCCGGCCCGCAGTCCCTGTTCCATTCCTGCCAGACCCCGCCGCGGCGGGGCACGGAGGCGTCATGCCCGCGATCGAAGTAGCCCAGCGCGTCCGAGAGGCGCTGAACGCCGTCAAGGGAACCGACCTGCGCGACCCGCGCCTGGTGGAGGTGCTGAACCTCTCCGAACAGCTGGTCGAGGCGATGCAGATGTTCTTCGGCTCGCTGGACAAGGACGTCTATGGCGAGTTCCGCTATATCGCGACCTACATCGCCCGCACCCGCCAGGAGATCGCGGCGCTTCGGCCCAACGACATCCGCGAAACCCGCCTGCCCAGCGCCGGGGCCGAGCTCGAGGCCATCGTCAAGCACACCGAGGAGGCCACCAACACCATCATGGCCGCCGCCGAGGCGATGATGATGGCCGACCCAACCGACGCGGCCTTTGCGGACCTGGTCAACGAGAAGGTGCTGGAAATCTTCCAGGCCTGCTCGTTCCAGGACATCACCGGCCAGCGCGTGCAGAAGATCGTCGAGACCCTGCGCCACATCGAGGGCCGCGTCGAACGCTTTGCCAGCGTGATGGGCGTCGAGGACCAGGCCCTCGAGGAAACCGACTCCGAGCGGCGCAAGCGCGAGCTTCTGCTGAATGGTCCCGCCCTCGCCGGCCCCGAAGTGGCCCAGGACCAGATCGACGCCCTGTTCGGCGGCGACGGCGGCAACAAGGACAAGGTGGACCAGAGCGACATCGACGCCCTGTTCGCCTGACGACATCGACCGCAGGCCCCGAGGACGGCGCACCGCGCCATCGCGGAGAGACCAGGCGGCACACCCGGGTGGGGTGTCTGGAGCGGGGCGGCCCTGGGTCCGCCCCGCTCTTGCGTCTGCCCCCCCCGGACCGCGCGCCTCCGAGCGCGGCCGTTACGGCAAGACCGGGCCTGGAAGCCCGGGCTCCTGACCCCGCCTTGGCGGTGTTCGGAAGGTCGTCCTCAGAGGTCGAGATCCAGGGCGCGGCCTTCGCTTTCGATGCGGCGCGACAGGGCGACGCGGCCGGCAATCACCACGCCCAGCACCAGCAGCACCAGCAGCGCGTCGATCCACGCATAGGCGGGCGAGCCGGGCGGCCGCGACACGCCCTGCACCAGCTTGGACAGCAGCGCCCACGCGTAATAGCTGATCGCCACCACCGAGACGCCCTCGACCGTCTGCTGCAGGCGCAGCTGCAGGCGGGCGCGCCGTTCGACCGACTGGAGCAGCTTTTCGGTATTGCGCGAGCGTTCGAGGTCGATGCGCGTGCGCAGGAGCGTCGAGGCGCGCGCGATCCGCTCGGCCAGCGTCTCGAGGCGCCGGCGGGTGGCGGCCACGGTGTCCATCGCGGGGCTGAACCGCCGGGCGAGGAATGTGGACAGGCGCTGATGACCCTCGATCCGCGCCTCGCGCAGTTCTTCCAGCCGCTTTTCCACCAGGGTGCGATAGGCCGCCGCCGCGCCGAACCGAAAGTCCGAGCGCGCCAGCAGGCTCTCGACGTCGCGCGCGGCGCGCATCAAAAGGTCGAGCGCGGCCTCGGCACTCTCGGGCGTGCCCTCGCCCGCCTGCTCGCCGCCGGTGGCGCGCCGGACGTCGGCATCCAGCCGGTCCAGGTCGGCACGCATGTCGCGCGACACCGGAAAGGCCAGCATGGCAACCATGCGATAGGTCTCGATCTCGAACAGGCGGCGCACCAGCCGGCCCAACCGCTCGGGGTTGAGGCCCCGTGCGTCCAGCCCATAGCGCACAAAGCCCGCCGCATCCGCCACCAGCCCGGTCCAGACCGTGGCCTCGCCCCCGCATACGGTCATGCCCGCCAGCTCGACCCCGGGCGCAACGTCCACCGAGGGCTGGTCGGGCAGGGTGTCGACGGTCTGGACGGCAATGCGCACGGCCGCGATCCGTGACCCCGGACGCCCGGCCGGCCATGGGCCAGGCGCGTCGGCCACGGCCGCAGGATGGCCCGCCGGCAGGATCACCGTCCAGGCACAGAATTCGCCGTGGCGCTCCCATTTCCAGACGGCGCCGGCGTGTTCCACCACGTGCAGCCCCGCGCCGGCCTTGGGACCGGCCACGCCGATCCGCCCGCACCAGTCGGCCATCCAGGCGCGCGCGGCCGCCGCGTCCTCGTTGACGAACGCCTCGTGCAGGCCGGTGCAGGGCGCCAGCGCGCGCAGCGTCGGGCGCGCATGCGTCTCGGCCATCAGGGCCGCCCGCGCCGGATGGTCACGCTCGCCCAGGTCCACGGCCATCGCGGCCCTCCGATCGCCGCCAAATCCCCAGACCGGCAGCCATCGTCACTGTCGCGCGATGCGCCCCTGCGGTCCAGCCGCGATCGGTCCGCACCGTGGAGGGTGCGGATTTTTCCCCGCCCTCAGGCCGCCGCCAGCACCCCCTGATCCGCGGTGGCGGGCCGCACCGAGCCCAGCGCGGCCAGCGAGCGCAGCAACGGCTCGGCCGTGGGGCGCCGCACCGGAATGTCCTCGGCCAGCGCCAGCACGCGCGGGCGCGACACCTCGGCGATCTCGACGCCGCTCAGGTCGATGGCTTCGAACTGGGGCTGGCGGTCACCCAGCCAGCGCTCGACCCGTTCCCACACCAGGGCGCGGTCGCGCACGCGCCGCTCGCTGGCATAGCCGGTGGCGGTATCGACGGTCAGGCTGTCGGGGCTGTCCACCTTGGTCAGCAGCACGTCCTCGATCAGCCAGAACACCTCGCCGGCCATCACCAGCCGGTTGCGCAACTCGCGGTCCTCCTCGATGCAGTCGGCAAAGCCGCCGCTGCGGGTGAACACCTCGCGGCGGAACAGGCCGGAATTGACCAGCACCCAGTCGCCCGGCGGCCCTGCATTCATCTGCAGGCCCGGGAAAAAGTCATCGACCAGCGAGAGCCCCCGGCGAACCACATGGCGCTGACCACGCGTGGTGATCAGCTCGTGCCAGGTCAGCGCCACCGAAACGTCCAGCCGCTGGCCGGCGGTCTTTCCCGCCAGCCGCCAGTTCAGGCAGGGGTGCGCCTCGACGGTCTGCAGTTCCAGGATCTGGCGCTGGCGCAACAGCTTGGTCGGATGGGGGACGTCGTCGGAATCATGGAAGGTGATGGCGTCGAAGGGCACAGTCGCCAGGGCGACATTCTTGGCCTTGGCGGTGCCGACATTGCGCACAAGCCGGACATAGGTGAAGCGCGGATCCTCGAAAAAGGGCTGGAGGCGCGCCCGCGTGGCGTCGGTCGAGCCATCGTCGACCACCACCACCGACACGTCGTTGCAGTGCTGGCCCAGCGCCGCCGCGACCGCGCGGTGAACCTGCTGCGCCCGGTTGAAGGTGGGGATTGCGATCACACAGCGCACGGCTGCACCCCGGTGGTGTCGAGCGCGCCGCGAAACGGCACGCGCGCTGCAAACGGCGTACCGGCCAGCGGGCGGCGGGCAGGCATGCAGGCGGGTGCGGCGGCTGCGCCGCCCAGGCGGTCGTGTCGGGGCCGAAACGGTTGTTCATGTTTGCTCATGCCGCACTGAACCGGGTTCACACCGGCCGGTTCCCGCCCGCCTGCAGTGCGCGCCTCAGGCCCACCCCCGCCCCGCTCCATGACATCCGTCATGGCCGACCCCTGACGCCGCACACTCACGCCGACCGCTGCACCCGGGCGAAGGGAACGCGCACAGCCCAGGAGCGCGAGGTGATGACGACACAGGACACGGTGGCCGGACTGGAGGGGGTGGGCAAGGCCTATGGCGCCCGCCAGATCCTCGACGGCCTGGACTTTTCGATCGCGGCCGGGTCGGTGGTGGCCCTGCTGGGGCCCAACGGGGCGGGCAAGTCGACGCTGGCGGGGCTGGTGACCGGCCGGCTGACCCCCGATGCCGGCCGCGTCACCCTGTTCGGGCGCGATCCCGCACACCCTGAGGCGCGCGCCCGCATGGGCGTCATGCTTCAGGCCGCCGGCCTGCCCGATGGGCTCAGCGTCGCCGAGACCGTCGCCCTTCAGGCGAGCTATTACCGCCGCGGCCTGCCGGTGGACGAAATCCTCGACCAGGCGGGCCTGACGGCCCTGGCGCCGCGTCGCTGTGACCGTCTGTCGGGCGGCGAGCAGCGCCGCGTGCACTTCGCGCTGGCGATCGCCGGGGCACCCGATTTCCTGGTGCTGGACGAGCCGACCACGGGCTATGACCCTGAGGCCCGCCGCGCCCTTTGGCAGCTGGTGCGGCGCAAGGCCGACGCCGGCACGGCGGTGCTGCTGGCAACCCACCATCTGGATGAGGCCGACGCCCTGGCCGACCGCATCGCGGTGATCGCCGATGGCCGCCTGATCGCCGACGGCCCGCCCTCGGCCATCCGCGCACGCGTCGCCGGCTTCAGCCTGCGGGTGCGCACGGCGCTCTCGCCCGACGCCCTGCAGGGTCTGCCGGCCGTGACCCGCGTCACCCCGCGCGGCGCCGACACCACCCTGATGTCCACCGACGCACGCGCCACGCTGCAGGCGCTGTTCGCCGCCGACCCGGACCTGCGTGACTTCGACGTCACCGGAGCCACCCTCGAGGACGCGCTCGCAGACCTGCTCGGCCCCTCCACCCCCGGAACCGGAGCCCTCTCATGACCTCGCTTGTCGCCCCCGCCGCTGGCGTCCACGCCCGCGAGGCGCGCGCCGAAATCCTGCGCGCCTTGCGCCTGCCGCAGTTCGTGGTGCCCACCATCGCCCTTCCGGCCGCCTTTTATGCGCTGTTCGCGCTGGGGCTTGGCAGCGGGAACGCCGACGCGGCGACCCGCCTCCTGGCCACCTTCGGCGTGTTCGCGATGATGGGCCCGGCCCTGTTCGGGTTCGGCGCCAATGTCGCCGCCGAGCGCGAGAGCGGCCTTGTCGAGCTCAAGCGGCTCTCGCCCATGCCCGCCAGCGCCCACATCGTCTCGAAGCTGGCCGCCACGGTCGCGCTGGGCGCACTGTCGCTGGTGCTGGTCTATGGCCTGGCGGTGCTGGGCGGGGTGCGGCTCGAGCCGGCGCAATGGGCCATGCTGGCGGGGGTGCACCTGGCCTCGGTGGTGCCGTTTGGCCTGATCGGCCTGGGGTTCGGCTATCGGCTGGGCCAGAAGGGGGCGATCGCGATGGCGAACATCGTGTTCCTGGGCCTGGCGGTGGGCGGGGGGCTGTGGATGCCCATCACCATGCTGCCCGAGGTGATGCAGGGGGCCGCCTGGGCCATGCCGTCCTTCCATCTGGGCGAGCTGGCGCCGATGGTCGCCGGGCGCAGCGACACCGCCGCGCTGGGCCTGCATGCCGCGGCACTGGCCCTGCTGACCGCGGCGGCGGCGCTCTTCGCCTGGACCGGGCACGCCCGGCAATCGGCTTGACCGATCGAGCCCGAATGAAGGACATTGCGTCGATGACCAGTCCGCCCCCCCGGCCTGTGCGGCCGAACTGGCTGGCCCTCGACAGCCCGCTGATCTGGCTGGCCTATCTGCCGC
>DBAV01000156.1 GCA_002291875.1 Hyphomonadaceae bacterium UBA1001 | reverse complement strand
AACAACGTCCTGGGCTTTCCCTACATCTTCCGCGGCGCGCTGGACGTGCGGGCGCGCACCATCAACGAGGACATGAAGGTCGCCGCCTCGCGCGCGCTGGCCGAACTGGCGCGCGAGGACGTGCCCGACGAGGTGGTCGCCGCCTATCATGGCCGCAAGCTGCGGTTCGGGCCCGACTATATCATCCCCACCCCGTTCGACCCCCGTCTGATCAGCCACATTCCCCCCTTTGTCGCCCAGGCGGCGATGGACAGCGGGGTGGCGCGCCGGCCGATCGCGGACATGAACGCCTATGCCGAGCGGCTGGCCCAGCGCCTCGACCCCACGGCCGCCTTCGTCCAGCGCATCCAGAACGCCGTGCGCCTCAAGCCCCGGCGGATCGTGTTCGCCGAGGGCGAGGAACCGGCGGTGATCCGCGCCGCCTATGCCTTCCAGGAAAGCGAGCTGGGCACGGCCCTGCTGGTCGGCCGCGAGGAGATCGTGCGCCAGAACATGGCGCTGGTCGGCGTACCCGAGGATGCCGGCCTGGAAATCATCAATGCCCGGCTGTCCGACCGCAATCCGGACTATGTCGAGCACCTGTACCGTCGCCTCCAGCGCTATGGCTATCTGGTGCGGGACGTGCAGCGGCTGGTGAACCAGGACCGCAACGTGTTCGGCGCGGCGATGGTGGCGCTGGGCCATGCCGACGGCATGGTCACGGGCGTGACCCGCAACTTCCAGGTCGCGCTCGAGGACATCCAGCGCGTCATCGACCGCGCCCCGCGCCAGCGCGTGATGGGCATGTCGATCGTGCTGACCAAGGGCCGAACGGTCTTCATCGCCGACACCAATGTCACCGAGCTGCCCAGTTCGGACGAGCTGGCCCAGATCGCCATCCAGGCGGCCTGTGCGGCGCGGCGGCTGGGCCATACCCCGCGCGTGGCCTTCCTCAGCTATTCGACCTTCGGCAGCCCGATGGGCGAGCGGGCCGAAAAGATCCGCGAGGCGGTGTCGCTGCTGGACCGGCGCGAGGACATCGACTTCGAGTATGAGGGCGAGATGTCGGTGGATGTGGCGCTGGATGCGCGGGCGCGCGGTTCGTATCCGTTCGCCCGGCTGACCGACAACGCCAATGTGCTGGTGATGCCGGCGATCCACTCGGCGTCGATCTCGACCCGCCTGATCCAGGCGCTGGGCGATGCCACCGTGATCGGGCCGGTGATGCTGGGGCTGGTGCACCCGGTGCAGATCACCTCGCTGGGTGCCACCGTGACCGACATCGTGAACGCCGCGACCATGGCCGCCTTCGACCCCGGCATGGATCGCTGAGCATCAGCGCGCGAGGCTTACCCCCTCGTGCGCCAGCAGCCATCGCTTGCGTTCGGTGCCGCCGGCATAGCCTCCCAGGGCGCCGCCGGTGGCGATCACCCGGTGGCAGGGCACCACGATCCCCACTGGGTTCGCCGCGTTGGCCATGGCCACCGCCCGCACCGCCGAGGGGTGGCCGACGCGCGTGGCCAGGCCCAGATAGCTGACTGTGTGCCCCGCCGGGATGGTGCGCAGGGCGGCCCAGACCCGCTCCTGGAAGGGTGTGCCCCAGGTGCGCACGCCCAGCGTGTCCAGCGCGGTCAACTCGCCCGCGAAATACCGCGCCAGCGTGTCTGCCAGCGCCGGAGGCGCCGGGCCGTCCGAGGGCCGCACCGCCCGCCCGGCGCGCCGGTTGTGCAGGGCCAGAAGGCGATGCAGGCGCGGCGCGTGGTCGGCAAACTCCAGCGCCCGCAGCGCGCCATCGCGTCCGGTGACCGCCAGCATCTCGCCCAGAGGGCCCTGCAGGCGCGACAGCACAAGGGGTTCGGCATCAGGCGACATGGGGCGACCTCTCGGTGACGGACAGGGGGGCCAGGGTCACGCCATCGGCTTCGGCGGTCCACAGGTGCTGGGCGGCATAGCCCCGCCAGGGGCGCCAATCCTCGGCGCGGGCGGCCAGCGCGGCGGCGCTCGGCCGCGCACCGCCGGCGGTGGGCAGGATGCGCCGCAGCGCGATGTCGCCGGCGGGAAAGGCGTCGGGCTCGCGCAGGGCCCGCAGCGCCATATAGTGCGCCGTCCAGTCGCCGATGCCGCGCAGGGCGCACAGGCGCGCAATGGTGGTGTCGAGGTCGGCGCCCGCATCCAGCAGGCCCGGATCGGCCAGCGCGGCACGCGCAAAGGCCTGCAGCGCACGGGCGCGCTGGCGCGGCAGGCCGGCCCCGGACAGGTCCGCCTCGGCCAGGGCCTGCGCCTGGGGAAAGGCACGCACCAGACCGGGTGTGGCAATGTCGGCCGGCAAGGGGCGGCCATGCCCCCGCGCCAGGCGGCCCGCCAGCCCGATCGCCCCGCGCACGGTGATCTGCTGGCCCAGGATCGCCCGAACCCCGCCTTCAAAGCCGTCCCAGGTTCCGGGCACGCGCAGGCCGGGGCGCCGGGCCACCAGCGGCGCCAGCATCGGATCGCGCCGCAGATGGCCGTCGATGGCCGCCGGGTCCGCGGCCAGGTCGAACACCCTGCGGATGCCGCCCACCACGCCCGCCAGCGCGGTCACGTCGGGCAGCATGATGCGCGCACGCAGCCCCTCGCCTTCGGGCGCCACGCGGATGATCCCCGGACCGGCGGGCGTGGACACCACGCGGGCATAGCCCCCCGCATCGTCCACCAATTCGACCCCGTCCACCGTCCGGGCGGCCAGGAACGCCAGCATGGCCTGCCAGTCATAGGGCGCCATCCAGGGCAGATGCAGGCTGAGGCCCGCAATGGCCGGCACCTCGCTGCCACCTGGCCTGCGCAGCGTGCCGGGCGGGCGGCCGTGCAGCGCGCGGAACACCGTATTGAAGCGGCGCACGCTGCCGAACCCGGCCGCTAGGGCAATCTCGGCCAGCGGCAGCGCGGTCTGGGCGATCAGCTGGCGGGCGAACAGCACCCGCCGCGCCTGGGCCACCGCGATGGGCGCGATCCCCAGATGGCGCCGGAACAGGCGCCGCAGCTGGCGTTCGCCAATGCCCAGCCGGCCCGCCAGCGCATCCACCCCCGCATCGTCCAGCGCCCCGCCCTCGATCAGCCTGAGGCCGCGGCGCACGGTGGCCGAGGTGCCCGCCCACGCCCCCAGATCGGGCGCGGCCTCGGGGCGACAGCGCAGGCAGGGTCGAAAGCCCGCGGCCTGCGCCTCGGTGGCCGAGGCATAAAACACGACGTTCCCGGCAAAGGGCGTGCGCGCGGGGCAGATCGGGCGACAGAACACCCCGGTGGTGCGCACGCCGACGAACAGCCGCCCGTCATGGCGTGCGTCACGGGCAACAAGGGCGCGGTAACAGACATCGTGCGGCGGCAACATGGAATGACCCTGCCACAGCCCGCCTGCGCGCGCTCGCCGTTTTCGGACCTGTGTGTGGGGTCGCCGCCGGGCCTCAGGCGCCGATCACCCCGCCGCGCGATGCCTCCGAGGCCTCGACTGCGCGTTCGGCGCGGGCCCGTGCGACCGCAAGGCACGCATCGGGCGGGACGGGTTTGGAGAACAGATAGCCCTGGCCCAGCGTGCAGCCGCGGCGGCGCAGGAATTCGGCCTGGTCCTCGGTTTCCACGCCCTCGGCCACGGTTTCATAATTCAGCGCGTCGGCCAGGGCCAGGATGGTGTCGATCAGGGTCGGCGCGGTGGGGTCGCTGTCCAGATCCGCGACGAACTGGCGGTCGATCTTGAAGGTGTCGAAGGGCAGGCGCGTCAGCAGGCTGAGGCTGGAGTGGCCGGTGCCGAAATCGTCGATGGCAAAGCGCACGCCGCGCGCGCGCAGGGGCTCGATCAGCTCGACCACGCGCTCGAAGTCCGACATCGCGGCCGATTCCGTGACCTCGATCTCGAGCAGGTGGGTGGGCAGGCCGGTCTCGTCCAGCAGCTTGAGGACGCGCGCGGGGAAACGCTCGTTCATGAACTGCAGCGGCGAGACGTTCACCGCCACGCGCAACTCGACGCCCTCGTGCCGCCATTGGGCCACGCGCGTGCAGGCATCGCGCATCACCGCCTCGCCGATGTCGGCAATCAGGCCGATCCGCTCGGCGACGGGGATGAAGGCCGCCGGCGACACCATGGTGCCATCCGGGCGCATCCAGCGCGCCAGCGCCTCGACGCTCTCGACGCGGCCGGTGTTCAGGTTCACCTTGGGCTGGAACCAGGCGATGATCTCGCCCGCCGCCACCGCCTCGCGCAGCTGGTTTTCGAAGGTCAGCTTTTCGACCGCCGCCGACTCCATCTCGGTCGCGAAGACGCGGAACACCACGCCCTCGTCGCGCGCGGACTGCATCGCCAGGTCGGCATGGCGCAGGATGTCGGCCACTTCGAGGTGTTCGGGCCCGCCCAGCACCGCACCGAAGTGCGAGGTCATGGCGACGCGCTGGCTGCGCCATTCCAGCGGCTGGGCAACAGCGGCCGAGACCATCTGGGCATAGCGCGACAGGGTGGCGGTCTCGCCTTCCAGTTCGGGCAGCAGGATGGCGAACTCGAACGCCGAGAGCCGCGCGACGACCGCGGGCCGGGCCTCGACGCTGGCCATGCGCAACATGCGGTCGGCGACGCGGGTGCTGGACACCAGGCGATCGGCGACCACACCGATGATCTCCTCGCCCGCATCGCGTCCCAGGGTCGAGACCAAGGGCCCCAGACCCTTGATCGCCAGGTGCAGCAGGGCCGGCGGATGCAGCTGGCCCGAGCGCGTCGCCAAAAGCCCGTCCAGCTCGTGGCGCAGGCGTTCGGCATTGGCCAGCCCGGTACCGGGATCGGTGAAGGCCACCCGCCTTAGGTTTTCCAAGCTGTCGCCGATGCGCCGCACAAGGCGGTTCATCGCGATCGACAGCACCTGGAATTCGTCATTGGTGCGGATGTCCAGCCGCGCCCCGGCATTGTCCTCGCCGACGCTGCCGGCAAAGGCGACGATGCGCGACAGGGGCGCCAGCGCGCGTTGCACGTGCAACATCAGCACGGCCGCGGTGCCCAGGGCACACATCAGGAAGATCAAGATCGCCAGCGCGCTGCCTTCCAGGCGCGCGGCGATGGCCGGCTCGGCGTCCCAGACCATGCGCAGCACGCCGCCCGGCACCGCGTCGGTGGCGGCGGGGCGGGCATAGTGGAACTTGCTGCCGCGCTGCTCGACCACCGAGCCCTCGGACATCAGCGCGCGGTCGGCCAGGCCGTCCATCTGGCGCACGTCCAGCGGCGCCGCGGCCGCAGCAATGCCCAGCTCGTGCGGGGCGGCCAGCCAGATGTCGGTCAGCGGGCGCGGACGGGCCTCGGGCGGCGGCAGGGCCTCGCCGGAAATGATGTCGGCGGCGTAATAGGCCCCGATGCTCTGCAGGGCCGCGCGGGCCGAGCGCTCGGTCTCCTGGCGCACCTGGTGGCCCCACCAGGCGAACGCCACCAGCATGTTGACGACGATGCCCAGCGCCATCACCACCGCGAGGCGGCGTGCCAGGATGCCCTGCGCGGGTTTCTTGTGTTTGCGCGCTTTGTTTGGCACTGGCGGTCCGTCGGGCTCCGGTCGGCCGCTGGATGGCTGCGGGCGAACGCTTCGACCCATAAGGTATCTATCTTTTGATTCCGTGAATCCGCGCCCTTCCAGCCGGTCCAGCGGTCAACGAACATGCCGGGGATGCCGGGTGCGCACTGCAGACATCGAACGCAATACTCGCGAAACCCGGATCCGGGCGCGCGTCGATCTGGACGGGACGGGGCAGGCGGACGTCGCCACCGGGATCGGCTTTCTGGATCACATGCTGGATTCGCTGGCACGCCATTCCCAGATCGACCTGCACCTGCGGGCCGAGGGCGACCTGCACATCGACATGCACCACACGACCGAGGATGCGGGCATCGTCCTCGGCCAGGCGCTGCGCGCGGCGCTGGCGGACAAGCGCGGCATCCGCCGCTATGGCCATGCCGTGGTGCCGATGGACGAGGCGCTGGCCGAATGCGCGCTGGACATTTCCGGCCGGCCCTTCCTGGTGTGGCAGGTGCCGTTCGCAGCGCCCAAGGTCGGCGCCATGGACACCGAGCTGTTCGAGGAATTCTTCCGCGCGCTGGTGATGAACGCGGGCCTCACCTGCCACATCACGCAGAAGGCCGGCACCAACGCGCACCATGTGGCGGAGGGCTGCTTCAAGGCCTTCGCGCGGGCGCTGCGCATGGCCGTCGAGACGGACCCGCGCGCGCCGGACAGCATTCCCTCCACCAAGGGCGCGCTGCAAGGCTGATGCGCGCCTGGACCGTCCACCTCCCCCCCGGCGCCGCGCGGGGCTCCGTGCCCGCGATCGGCGCGGTGACGGGAAAGGCGCGGCTGGTGCCGGAGGGGTTTTCCTGGCTCGCCTTCCTCTTCGGGCCGCTCTGGCTCGCGGCGCAGCGCTGCTGGTGGGCGGCGGCGGGCGCCTTCGTCGTGCTGCTCTTCGCGCTGGTGCTGCCCGATCCGGTGGACGGCGCGGCCCTGCTCGGCCTGCACCTGCTGCTGGGCTTCCACGGGCAGGACCTGCGGCGCTGGACGCTGGCGCGCGGCGGCTACACCCTCGCCCATGTCGTGCTGGCGCGGGACGAGGAGATGGCGCTGGCGCGCACGCTGACGGCCCAGCCGCGCCTCACGCCGCTTTTCGCCGGGCCCCTCATGAAGGGCGGGGGCGCATGATCGTGGCGCTCGTCGATCCCGGCTCGGGCAACCTCGCCTCCGTGCGCCGCGCCATCGAACGGGCGAGCGAGGGGGCGGCGCGCGTCGAGATCACCACCGAGCCCGAGACGCTGCGCCATGCGGACCGCATCGTGCTGCCCGGCCAGGGCGCCTTCGCCGCCTGCCG
>DBAV01000267.1 GCA_002291875.1 Hyphomonadaceae bacterium UBA1001 | reverse complement strand
ATGGCGGCTTCCAGGACCCGGCGGTGCCGCTGCAGCGCCTGTGCAGCGAATTCCCGCCGCCGGCGATGGTGCTCGGGCCCCACGTCGCGCCGATCGGCACGCATTTCTACCGCGGCACGGCCTTCCCGCAGCGCTACCACAACGCGCTGTTCATCGCGAACCGCGGCTCCTGGAACCGCGATCGCCTGGCGGGCTACGAGGTGATCGTGGTGCGTGAGGTGGAAGGGGGTCGGCTCGTGCAGGAGCCCTTCCTCACCGGCTTCCGCGACGACGCGAACCAGCGCTTCGTCGGCCGCCCGGCGGGCGTGCTGACGCTGCCGGACGGCTCGCTGCTTGTCTCCGACGAGGAGAATGGGGCCATCTATCGCATCTCGTATCGCCGCTGACGCCCTACGAAAGAGGTCTCTATCCTGTGACGACTGTTCTCCCTGCCGCGGCAATGCGGCGGCAGGCTTCCCCCGGGGGCCAGTGGGTGAGGGGCGCCGTTGTGGCGCTCCTTGCGCTTGTGGCCCTGCCCGCTGCCGCCTCTCCGGCCACCGAGGCGCTGATCGCCGAACGCAACTGCATGGCCTGCCATGGCCCGAACGGCGTCTCACCGGTGCCGCTCATGCCCTCGCTCGCCGGGCAGCAGGCGGATTTCCTCACCTTGCAGATGATCCTGTTCCGCGAGGGCCTGCGCCAGGTGCCCGCGATGATGGAGCCCGCCCGCGGCCTGTCCGACCAGCAGATCCTCAACATCGCCGCCTGGTTCGCGGCCCTTCCCTCCGCGCCCAAGCCCGATCGCGGGCCGCGCAACGAGGCGATGTTCCAGCGCGGCGCGCAGCTCTCCGCCGCGCGCAACTGCAACGCCTGCCACCTGCCCAATTACGCCGGCCGCGCCAACGTCCCGCGCATCAACCACCAGCGCGAGGATTTCCTGGTGCACACCCTCGTCGAATACCGCGACGGGCTGCGCGTGGGGGCGGACACGCAGATGAACGGGCTGATGCACGGCGTCTCCAACGAGGACATCCGCGCCATCGCCCATTACCTCGCGCACCGCGAGTAGGACCACGCCATGCCCGAACTCGCCGGACTGCATTTCGCCGAGGCCGGGCCGGCCGATGCGCCGCCCCTCGTCCTCGTCCACGGCACGCTCGGGGACCAGCGCAGCTTCGCCGCCATGATGGAGCCGCTGGCCGCGGGCGGGCGGCGCGTGATCGCGCTCAGCCTGCGCCATTGCTGGCCGGGCACATGGTCCGACGGCGGCGACTTCCGCATCGCGACCCATGTGGCGGACGTGGCGGCCTCCCTCGCCGCGCTCGGCCGCGGCCCGGTCGACCTGCTCGGCCATTCCCGCGGCGGGCACATCGCCTTCCGCGTCGCGCAGCACCACCCGGGCGCGGTGCGCCGCCTCATCCTCGCCGAGCCCGGCGGCGAGCGGGACCCGAGCCTGGGCGGCGCGCCAGGCGCCAACAGCCAGGCCACCGCCTTCGCCGAAGGTGCCGCCCTGATCGCGCAGGGCGAGGAGGAGGCAGGGCTGCGCCACATCGCCGAGCACACCGGCGGCCCGGGTGCCTGGGACCGTCGCGCCGAATCCCGGAAGGCCATCAGCCGCGCCAACGCCCGCACTCCGCCCGGTCAGATCCACGAGGCGCGCCGCCCCTATGCCCGCGCGGAGGCGGAGGCGATCACGGCCCCCACCCTGCTGCCGCGAGCCGCGCAGACCCAGCCGGCCTTCGTCGCGAACGTCCAGGCGCTCTGCGCCGCCATTCCCGACACGCGCGTGGTGGTGATCCCGCAGGCGACGCATTCGCTCATCTCCGAGCAGCCCGGCGCGGTCGCGGCCGCCGTCCTGGAGTTTCTCGGCCCGCATTGAGCGCCGCGCGCCGCGGGTCTATTGCAGGCGTCCGATGGACACGGTGACGCGGTTGAGCGAAGGGCCATTGGTCGCCTATCGGGCGCGCCTGGCGGCGGGCGTGCTGCGCCCCGACCCGGCCCAGGCCCTCGCGGCCGAGCGGCTCGAGGAGCTGTGGCGCCGCCTGCGCGGCTATGCGCCCCCGCCCCACACGCCGGCGCCCGCGCGCGGCGGCCTGCTCGGCAAGCTGTTCGGCTTCAAGCCCCGCAAGGGCTCGGGCGACCTCGCCGCGCCCCCGCCCGGCACGCCCATGGGCCTCTACCTCGTCGGCGAGGTCGGGCGCGGCAAGTCCATGCTCATGGACCTCTTCTTCGAGACCGCCGAGGTCCCCCGCAAGCAGCGCATCCACTTCCACGCCTTCATGCAGCAGGCGCACCGGCGCATCCATCAATGGAAGATGCGCGACGCGGACGCGCCCGCCCCGCTCGGTGCCGATGACCACGACCCCATCCCGCCGCTCGCGGACTCCATCGTGGCCGAGGCGCATCTGCTCTGCTTCGACGAGTTCCAGGTCCATGACATCACGGACGCGATGATCCTGGGCCGGCTGTTCGAGGCGCTGTTCGCCCGCGGCGTCGTCGTCGTCGCCACCTCCAACACCGCGCCGAAGGACCTGTTCAAGGGCCGGCCCGGCCGCGACGCCTTCCTGCCCTTCATCGCGCTGATCGAGCGCCAGCTCGACGTCATCCAGCTCGAATCCGCCCAGGACTACCGGCGCGAGCGCATGCAGGGGATGACGCGCTGGCACGTGCCGGCCGATGGCCGGGCCGAACGCGCGCTCGACGCCGCCTTCCGCGACCTGGCCGGCCGCGCCCGCGCGCACCCCGTGACGCTGACGGTCCATGGCCGCGGCCTCGAAGTGCCGGAGGCCGCGGCCGGCGTGGCGCGCATGGGCTTCGACGCGCTGTGCGGCGCCAACCTCGGGCCCGGCGACTACCTCGCCCTGGCGCGGCACTTCCACACCCTGGTGCTGGACGAGGTGCCGCGCCTCGGCCCCGAGAATTTCGACAAGGCGCGGCGCTTCATCACGCTGGTGGACGCGCTCTACGACCACCGCTGCCAGCTCTTCGCCTCCGCCGCCGCCGTGCCGGACCAGCTCTACGAGCGCGGCGAGAACGCGGCCATGTTCGAGCGCACGGCCTCCAGGCTCGTGGAAATGCAGAGCCTTGCATATTTTGACTTGCCACACCTCCCCTGATTGTCATACGCCGTAGCAGATCAGGAGCACGCCCGGCCCGGGATGGGGGCGACCGCTGCGCCTGGGATGGGGGCCGGCGGGGTCGGGGAACA
>DBAV01000020.1:472-4687 GCA_002291875.1 Hyphomonadaceae bacterium UBA1001 | reverse complement strand
AAGCCCGGGCTCCGATGTCGGCCCTTTTCCAGGTCATAGACCGTCAAAAAGCGCGCCGCCAAAGCCCGCGCCTCCGGGCGCGGTCGTGCGTAAGGCCGGGCCTGGAAGCCTGGGGTTCTGTGCGGTCAGGAGAGGGCGGCGGTTGCCATCGCGTCGAGGATGGCGGCGGCGACGCGGGGGCTCTCGCGCAGGCGGGGTGCCGGCCAGATCGCGGGGTCCTCGCCGCGGCGCAGATGGCCCAGGGCCTCGAGACGGTCGGCAAGGGCACCGAACTTGGCGGCGGTCCCGCGTGCGGGCAGGGCAAACAGGGTGATCGGCAGGCCGAACCAGGCCGCGTCGCAGAGCAGATTGGTCGAATCGGCGGTCACCAGGGCGGCATGGCTGGTCGCCAGCCACGCCGCATAGGGGTTCGGTCCGTCCGCCGTCCCGGTCCAGACCGTGACTCCCTTGTCTCGAAGGCCGACCAGGGCCGCCAGTGTGTGCGCCGGCGTGCGCCGCGATGTCGTCACCCGCAGGTCCCAACCGGCGGTCCGGGCGCGACCGAGCATGGCGATCAGGCGCGCATCGGTGTCGGGCCCGAAGGCATGGCTGGCCGAGGGCCCGCCCACGGCCACCAGGAGGGTGCGCGCGCCGGTCGCGCCTGCATCCACCTTATCGAACCAGACCGGCGCTCCGACGATCGGCAGCACATTGGGGCCATCGAGGCGGTCATGCTCGGGCGGAACCACCAGGTCGAACAGGGCGGCGGGCACGCGCGGATGCTGGCACTGGACCACGAAGGTGCGCGCCTGCGACCAGTGGCGCACGGCAATCGAATAGGGCACCGAGCGGCGTCCGCAGCCGATCCACACATCGGGCCAGGGCGGGGCGAAGTCGTGGCGCCGCGCTGGCGTCAGCGCGCCCAGCGGCGACCACCACAGCCGTGCCGGCAGCCAGACCTGGGGCGGACGGGGGTCGACGCGGCGGATCAGGATCTGCGGCGCGTGCGCCCCGCCGCGTGTCACCGCGTCGGCCAGAGCGTGTGCGAGTGCCAGGGCCTGGCGCTCGATGCCCGCGCGTCCGTCCGAGACCACCCAGACCGTGCGCGGGGGCACCACGGGCGTTATTTCCACTCGACCCGGACCACCTCGAAGGATTTCATGCCGCCGGGGGCGGAAAACTCGGCCGTGTCGCCCTCTTCCTTGCCGATCAGGGCGCGCGCGATCGGCGAGGTGATCGACACCTTGCCCTTCTGGACGTCGGCCTCGTCCTCGCCGACGATCTTGTAGATCGCCTGCTTGTCCGTGTCCTCGTCGACCACGGTCACGGTGGCGCCGAAGCGGATCACCGTGCCCGACAGGCGCGAGACGTCGATCACCTCGGCGCGGGCCAGCTTGTCCTCGAGTTCCTGGACCCGGCTCTCGATGAAGGACTGACGCTCCTTGGCGGCGTGGTATTCGGCGTTCTCGGACAGGTCGCCATGGCTGCGCGCCTCGGCGATGGCGGCGATGATGTTGGGCCTTTCGACGGTCTTGAGGCGCCGCAGCTCGGTGTCGAGCGCGCTGTGGCCTTCAAGGGTCATCGGAATGCGGTCCATCGTTGGGTACTTTCCTCGCTTCCGCCCCGACAGGGGGCTGGCATCCAAGATTTGGTTGTCCGGGGGCTCAAGGGACGCGAATGTATTCCTGAACGGTCCGCACGTCCAGTGAGCGCGTGCGAAGCGCGTCGATGGCGCTGGCGGCGGCCCGGGCGGCGGCCACGGTGGTGAAATAGCACAGGTTTCCGGTCAGTGCGGTGCGCCGGATCGAAAAGCTGTCGCGATAGGCCTGTGCCCCTTCGGTGGTGTTCACCACCATCTGCACCGCGCCCTGCGCCATGGCGTCGACGATGTGGGGGCTGCCCTCGAGGACCTTGTTGACCCGCTCGACCGCAATGCCGGCCGCGGCAATGGTGGCGGCCGTGCCGCCGGTGGCGATGATGCGAAAGCCCAGGCGCGCAAGGTCGCGTGCCACCTCGACCGCCATCGGCTTGTCGGCATCCTTGACCGATATGAACACCGTCCCCTCGTGGGGGAGGGTGGTGCCCGCACCGATCTGGCTCTTGGCAAAGGCGGACGCAAAGTCGCCGGACATGCCCATGACTTCGCCGGTCGAGCGCATTTCCGGGCCCAGCACCGGGTCGACCCCGGCAAAGCGGGCAAAGGGGAACACCGCCTCCTTGACCGAGACATGGTCCGGCCGCGGGCGTTCGATGCCGGGCGGCAGGGCCTGCCCCGCCATCACCCGCGCCGCCAGCGCCGCCACCGGGGTGCCGACGGCCTTGGCAACGAACGGCACGGTGCGCGAGGCGCGCGGATTGGCCTCGAGCACGAAGACGTCGCGGTTCTGAACCGCAAACTGGATGTTGATCAGCCCGCGCACGCCCAGCGCCAGCGCCAGCACGCGGGTCTGGCGTTCCAGCTCGGCCACCAGCGCCTCGTCCAGCGTATAGGGCGGCAGGGCACAGGCGCTGTCGCCCGAATGGATGCCGGCCTCCTCGATGTGCTCCATGACTCCTGCCACGAACACCTTTTCGCCGTCGCAGATGGCGTCCACGTCCACCTCGATCGCATTGCGCAGGTAATGGTCGATCAGCACCGGATTGTCGCCCGACACCCGGACTGCCTCGCGCACATAGCGTTCCAGCCCCGCCCGATCATGGACGATTTCCATGCCGCGCCCGCCCAGCACGTATGAAGGGCGCAGGACCAGCGGATAGCCGACCCGCTCGGCAGCCTGCACGGCCTCGACCTGCGAGCGTGCGGTGGCATTGGGCGGCTGGCGCAGACCGATGCGCGCCAGCAATTGCTGGAACCGCTCGCGGTCCTCGGCCAGGTCGATGGCGTCGGGGGTGGTCCCCAGGATCGGCACGCCGGCGTCCGCGAGGGGCTGGGCCAGCTTCAGCGGGGTCTGGCCGCCGAACTGGACGATCACGCCCTGCACGGTACCGGCGGCCTGTTCGCGGTGGATGATTTCCAGCACGTCCTCGGTGGTCAGGGGCTCGAAATACAGCCGGTCGGAGGTGTCGTAATCGGTCGAGACGGTCTCGGGATTGCAGTTGATCATGATCGATTCGACGCCGATGTCAGCGCACGCGAAGGCAGCGTGACAGCAGCAATAGTCGAACTCGATGCCCTGGCCGATGCGGTTGGGCCCGCCGCCGAGGATCACCACCTTGCGCCGCCCGGTGGGCGCGGCCTCGCAGGCCCCCCTGGTCGCCGCATCCTCGTAGGTGGAATAGAAATAGGGGGTCAGGGCGGCGAATTCGGCCGCGCAGGTGTCGATCCGCTTGAACACCGGCCGCACGCCGGCGCCATGGCGAAGCGCGCGCACCGACACCTCGTCGCTGCCGGTCAGGTGCGCCAGCCGCCGGTCGGAAAAACCCATCGCCTTGATGGCACGCAGGGTGGGCGGGTCGGCGGGCAGGCCATGCGTGCGCACCCAGTCCTCGGCCTCGACGATCTCGCGCAGGCGGGCGATGAACCACGGATCATAGAAGCACGCGGCATGGATCTCGGCGTCGCCCAGGCCCTCGCGCAGGCCCTGGACCACATGGCGCAGGCGGTCCTGGGTGGGCTCGGCGATGGCGGCAAGCCGGGCTGCGGGGATGGGGTCGTCCAGCCCGATCTCATCGAGGCCATCGAGCCCGATGTCCAACGAGCGCACGGCCTTCTGGAAGCTCTCGTGGAAGGTGCGCCCGATCGCCATCGCCTCGCCCACCGACTTCATCGAGGTGGTCAGCACCGGGTCGGCGCCGGGGTATTTCTCGAACGCGAAGCGGGGGATCTTCGTCACCACATAGTCGATGGTCGGCTCGAAGGCCGCCGGGGTGGTGCCGGTGATGTCGTTGATGATCTCGTCCAGCGTATAGCCAACGGCCAGGCGGGCGGCGACCTTGGCGATGGGAAAGCCGGTCGCCTTGGACGCCAGCGCCGAGGACCGCGACACCCGCGGGTTCATCTCGATGACCACCATGCGCCCGTCGCGCGGGTCGATGGCAAACTGGACATTCGAACCGCCGGTTTCGACGCCGATCTCGCGCAGCACAGCGATCGAGGCGTCGCGCATCACCTGGTATTCGCGGTCGGTCAGCGTCAGGGCCGGCGCCACGGTGATCGAATCGCCGGTGTGCACCCCCATCGGGTCGAGGTTCTCGATCGAGCAGATGATGATGCAATTGTCCGCCCGGTCGCGGACC
>DBAV01000020.1:0-133 GCA_002291875.1 Hyphomonadaceae bacterium UBA1001 | reverse complement strand
GGTCGCGGACCACCTCCATCTCGAACTCCTTCCAGCCCAGGACGCTCTCCTCGACCAGGATCTCGCCGACGGGGCTTGCCTGCAGGCCGCGCGCGCAGATCGTGTCGAATTCCTCGCGGGTGCGCGCGATGCC
>DBAV01000224.1:6784-7089 GCA_002291875.1 Hyphomonadaceae bacterium UBA1001 | reverse complement strand
AGCCGCACGCGCGGATCGCCAGAGGCTGATGCCATCGCGATGTCGTGCGCCTCGGGCTCCGCGGCCCCGGCTACCGCTGCGGATGGCGGGGTGTGGGCAAGGGCGGGGGCGGCGCTCAACGGAACACCACCGCAGGGTCGAGGCGCAGCACCTTGATGATCGAGAGCGCCGCACTGAGCAAAAGGATGAGCGCGATGACCAGCGCCGTCCCCCAGACGATCGGCGCGTGCAGCACCAGGCCCTCGAACGCCGCGCCCTGCGAGGCGCCGTTCACGAAGGCCGCCGTCCCGCCAATGCCGAGGCCG
>DBAV01000224.1:1100-6461 GCA_002291875.1 Hyphomonadaceae bacterium UBA1001 | reverse complement strand
CGTCCCGCCAATGCCGAGGCCGAACCCGGTGATGCCCACCAGGGCCGTCTGGGCGCCCACCATGCCGAGGATCTGGCCATTGGTGACACCGATGGCCTTGAGGGCGCCGAACTGGCGCAAGTTCTCCTGCACGAACAGCGACAGGGTCAGCCCGGTGATCGCCGCGCCGACAATGATCCCCAGTAGGACGGTGGTGGCAAAGCTGGGGACGATGCCGCCCTCGGCAGCCAGCTCGCGGATGCTTTCCCAGAGGAACTGGTCGCGCGTGCGGGCCTTCAGGCCGGTCTCGGCCTCGATGCGGGCGGCCAGCACCGCGGGCGAAACGCCCTGCGCCGGCTGGGCCAGCACATAGGACATGGTGTTGCGCACCGGCGGCAGGATGCGCACGGCCTCGGCATAGCGCATGAAGCCCTGATTGTTGGAGACAAAGCCCGGCAGCGCATTGCCGATGCCGCTGACCACGACCCGGTTGTCGTTGATCTCGAAGGTGCGGCCGATGGCCTGTTCGGGGTCCAGGCCGGGCCAGATCTGGCCCACCGTCTCGCGGTCGAGGACGATCGCGCCGGGCGCGCGCAGCGATTGCAGCGTGGCCGCGTCGATGTCGCGCGGCGCGCCGATGAAGCTGCGCTCGTCGAGGCCGGTGACGGTGATGCCGACGACGCGCCCCTCGAGTGTCTGGGCCGAACTGGTGGCGCGCGAATACGGCACCGCCCACGCCACCCCTTCCACGCCGCGGACGCGGAACACCGCCTGGTCGGGCAGGCCGAGGGGCTGTTCGACGGCGCGCACGCGCGGGTCCATCACCCACACCTGCGCTTCGGAGACATTGATGACCGGATTGGCCGAACGCGACATCAGCCAGGTGAAGATGGCCAGCTGCTGGGTGATCAGCAGGGTCGCGAAGGCGACCCCGAACACCAGCCCGGCATACTTGACCGGGTCGCCGAGCAGCATTTTCAGCGCGTTCGAGAGCATGGCCTCGCGATCTGCAGGAAACGGGCCGGGCCCCGTGCGGGATGCACCGCGACCCAGCCTTTACGCCGCACATTGCCGCATGGATCACCACCTGCCCCGGGCGGGGCTTTCGGCCCGTCCACGCGGCGGCTAGAGACGCGGCGATGATGCACCTTCTGCGGTTCCTGCTGTCGATCCTGCTGCCGGCCCTGCTGCTGGCGGCGATGCCGGCCCACGCGCAGGCGCCCGGGGCGGTCCTGCCGGCCGCGGGGGCAGCAAATCCGGCCACCCCGCCCGGACCGCGCGTGGTCACCCCCCAGGTCGAGGCGACGCTGGTTTCGGGCGCCGAGGCCGTCGCCCCCGGCGCGCGGGTGTGGGTCGGGCTGAACATGGTGATGGCCCGCGGCTGGCACACCTATTGGCGCAATCCGGGCGAGTCGGGCCTGCCGACCGAGATCACCTGGACACTGCCGCCCGGGGCCGAAGTCGGCCCGATCGTCTGGCCCGCCCCCACGCGCCAGCCCTTCGACACCCTGATGAATTACGGCTTTTCGGGCGAGGTCCTGCTGGCGATGCCGCTGACCGTGCCCGCCAATGCCCGGCCCGGCCAGACGCTGCGGCTGGAGGCGCAGGCGTTCTGGCTGGTGTGCGAGCGGGTGTGCATCCCCCAGGACGGGTTTTTCGCCATCGAGGTGCCGGTGGCGGCATCGACCCGGGCGGACGCCACATGGGGGCCGCGGCTGGAGGCCGCCGTGGCGGCCGCGCCCCGGCCGGCCCCCAAGGTGAAGGCGGTGGTGACGGCCGGCACCGCGCCGGGCGGCACGCTGAGCGTCCAGGTGCCCGCCGGCACGCCCCTGGCCGAGGTGCTGGCCGGCGCGGGCGGCGCGTATTTCTTTGCCTTCGAGCAGGGCGCGGTGCTGCCCTCGGTGTCCCAGGGCGCGCAGGCGGATGCGGACACGGTCGCGATCAGCCTGACCGGCACCGAGGCCCTGCCGGTGGGCGGCGCGCCGCTGGCGGGCGTTGTCGCGCTGGAGGACGCGGACGGGCGCGTGCTGCAGGTGTTCGAGATTGCGGCGCGGCCCGGACCCGTACCCGTGCTGGAGGCGCCGCGCACCCTGGCCACGCTGGGCCTGCCCGCCACGGTCGGTGCAGCGGGCGCGGCGGCCGACCCGTCCACGGCCGGTCTGGGGCTGCTGGCGGCGCTGGTGTTCGCCTTTCTGGGCGGAATGATCCTGAACCTGATGCCGTGCGTGTTTCCGGTGCTGGCGGTCAAGGCGGTGTCGTTTACGGGGCGTGCGGCGCACGAGGGGCCGGCGATCCGGCGCGAGGGCCTGGCGTATGGCGCAGGGGTACTGGTCACCTTCCTGGCGCTGGCGGGCCTCTTGATCGCGCTGCGTGCGGGGGGCGAGGTGCTGGGCTGGGGCTTTCAGCTTCAGGAACCCTGGCTGGTGCTGGTGCTGGCCCTGCTGTTCACGGCCATGGGGGCGATGCTGCTGACCGGGGTGGGCTTTGGCGCGCCGTCCGGCGTCGGCGAAGGCGCAACCCGCAAGGGCGGGCCATGGGGCGCGTTCGCCACCGGCGCGCTGGCCGTGGTGGTGGCCTCGCCCTGCACGGGCCCCTTCATGGGCTCGGCGATGGGCTGGGCGCTGGTCCAGCCGGCGCATGTGACCCTGGCGGTGTTCACCGCGCTGGCGCTGGGGTTTGCCGCGCCCTTCATGGCGCTGGCTTTCGTGCCCCGGATCGCCGAGCGCCTGCCACGCCCCGGCCCCTGGATGGAACGGCTGCGCCAGGGGCTGGCCTTTCCGATGTTCGGCGCGGCGGTGTGGCTGGGCTGGGTGCTGGCGGTGCAGACCGGCCCGTCGGGAGCCCTGGTTGCGGCAGGCGGGGCGGTGGTGACCGGCTTTGCGGTCTGGGCCCTGGCCCAGCCGGGCGCGCTGGGCTGGCGGGTGGCGGCGCTGGCCAGCGCGGTGGTGCTGGCGCTGGGTGCGGCGCGGTTCCTGCCCGACGCGCTGAACCCCGCGCCTGCGCCCGCGGCCGCCATCACGGCCCAGGCCTTCTCGCCCGAGCGCGTCGCCGCCCTGAATGCCGAGGGACGCACCGTCTTTGTCAATTTCACCGCCGCCTGGTGCGCCAGCTGCAAGGTGAACGAGGCGACGGTGCTGAGCGGTGACGGCTTTCGCCGCACGCTCGAGGACGCCGATGCGGTCTATCTGGTGGCGGACTGGACCCGGCGCGATGCGGTGATCGCAGCCGAACTGGCGCGGTTCGGCCGCAGCGCGGTGCCGCTCTATGTGGTGTATCCGCCCGCCGGCGCGCCGGTCGTGCTGGGCGACGGGCTGATCACACTGGGGCAGGTACGCCAGTCGCTGACGCAGGCTCGGGAAGCTGCCCAGGCAGGAATGTGAGCGCATCCCCGTTGTTGCAATAGCGCAGGCCGGTCGGGCGCGGCCCGTCGGGAAAGACGTGGCCGTGATGGCCCAGGCAGCGCAGGCAGTGATACTCGGTGCGCGTCATGAAAAAGCTGGTGTCGATAGACCGCCCCAGCGTGCCGGGGATGTGGTCGAAAAAGCTGGGCCAGCCGGTGCCGCTGTCGAACTTGGTGCGCGACTCGAACAAATGCAGGCCACAGCCGGCGCAGGCATAGACCCCCGCGCGCGTCTCGCGGTCCAGCGGGCTGGTGAAGGCGCGTTCGGTGGCATGCTGGCGCAGCACCGAGAACTGCTCGGGCGTCAGGCGTTCGCGCCATTGCGCTTCGGTCAGTCGCCGCCAGGGGCTGTCGGCGAACGGGTCGTCGGCCGCCGGTGGGCGGTTGCGCGCCGCGCCGTCCGCGCCCGGCGCACACGCCCACCCTGCCGCCAGCAAAGGCAGGGCAACCAGCAGTCGGCGGCGGGCAGGATCGGTCATGCGGCACTCCGGGGCGGGCGGCGACAGCCCGCTTCAGCTTTCGTTAGCACAAGCGGGGCAAGATTGGCGCGATCCATTGGGCCGATCGTGCCGGAGGGCTGCATGCCGCTCAAGATCTCGCTGCGTCCGGGCGAGAAGTTCGTCGTGAACGGTGCCGTGATGATGAACGGCGACCGGCGCGGCGTGCTTGTGCTGCAGAACAAGGCTTCGATCCTTCGCGAGAAGGACATCATGCAACCCGAAGAGGTGACGACGCCCGCGCGTCACATCTATTTCTCGGTGATGATGATGTATCTCGATCAGGACCGCGCCCAGTCATATTACGACAACTTCGTGCTGCGCATGACCGAGTTCATGGGCGTGGTGCACAACCCTGACATCCTGGCCGAATGCGTCGCGATCTCGCGCGATGTGATGGCCGGCGAGTGGTACAAGGCCCTGCTGCGGTGCCGCAGGCTGATCTCTTACGAGGAAGAAAGGCTGGGCAATGTCGGTCACCGCCTATCAGAAGGCAGCCCTGACAGCGGAGTCGCCGCGTGAGACCGAGTATCGCCTGTTCGCCCGGGTGACGGCCCAGCTGATCGAGGCGGCCGCAGCCGACCGAAGCGACATTCACAAGCGGATCGCCGCAATCGACCTGAACCGGCGGCTGTGGAGCGCGCTGGCGACCGACTGCGCCAGCGCCGAAAACCGCCTGGCGCCGGAAGTGCGGGCCGGCATCATCTCGCTGTCGCTGTTCGTGAACCGCCACTCGACCGAGGTGATGATCGGGGGCGGTGACTTCGAGACGCTGGTGGACATCAACCGCACGGTGATGCAGGGGCTCGACCCGCGCGGCCAGGGCGGCAGCCCCGGCATGGCGATGGGCATGTGACGCCTCAGCGGCGGCGCGCGAACGCAAAGAACGCAAGGTACACCATCGCGACCAGGCTGCCGATGGCGGCCAGCAGCACGCCTACGCGGCCGCCCAGCAGCACCGCCAGCGACTGACCCTCGCCGATGCGCGTGACAACCTGTCCCGCCACCAGCCAGCCGACGATCCACAGCGCCACCGCCGCCCCGACCCGTGCGAAGGCGTCACGCAGCGGGCGCGGCACCTTGCGTTGAGGCAGGCGGGGCTGGCCGAACAGGGCCGTGGTCAGCGCCATCAGGTCCGCGCGCAGCGATTCCACCCCCCGTACCGAGACCGCATTGCGTTCGGCCAGGCCGTGCAGCGCCTCGGGCAGGGCATCGGGCGGCGGCATCGGCGCCCCCTTCATCAGGACCGGGATCACCCGCGCGCGACCCGACAGGGCCTGGCGGATTTCCTCGCGCACCCAGTCGGTCTGAGCGTGCAGCCGGTCGGTCGGCCAGCGCGGACCGATCGCCACCAGCACCACGTCGGCCGACGCCAGCCCGGCCCGCAGACGCTCGGGAAAGACCGCGCCCGCCTCGATGCTGTCGATGTCGTGGAAAACCGCGCGCACGCCCTCGACATCGGCCAGCTCGGCCGCCAGCAGGCGC
>DBAV01000224.1:0-776 GCA_002291875.1 Hyphomonadaceae bacterium UBA1001 | reverse complement strand
CTCGGCCGCCAGCAGGCGCACCAGCTCGGGCTCGTCGCCCCGCCGATAGCTGATGAAGATCCTCACGCGGGGCGAGACAGCAGTGGCCACACCCCGGTCCGCTGGAGGTGGTTCACCGCGTTCAGGCTGGACTCGCGCGGGCCCAGAAGGTCGGCCACCGCCCGGTCGGGCCGCTTGCGGATTTCATGCACGCGCACCGAGCAGCGATGGCTGGGCGTCCAGGCCAGGCTGGCATAGGCCGGCGGAAGTTCGGCCGCGCCGCCCGAAATCCAGAGATTGCTTTCGCTCTCGGGGATCGACCGCACGACTTCGGTGGCGGGGTCGCCGTCGCGGGTGTCACGCGCCACGAACAGCAGGATGCGGTAGTGCCCCTCGGTCCCCCAGATCGGGTCGAGCAGCCGGTCCAGAAGGTTGTCCTCGTCCACCAGGCTGTCGGGCCAGCGGCTGGGCGAATAGGGGGCGCCATCGGACTGGATCCGCTCGACGCGCGTGGCCAGCACAAAGCCGGTGCGGCTGGGCGTCGACCAGAAGCAGTACCGCCCCGAATATCCCCCGCCCCGATCCAGCGCATCCGTCAGCCGCCGGCCCAGCGCCAGCATCGTGGTGCCCTGGGCGACCGCGATATCGTGCGAGGATGTGGGCTGGGGCAGCCGACGCCAGGCCGGAAACACCCGAAGTGTGGCGCCCGCCAGCACATTGCCGATTCGGACGGGCTCGTGGCCCTCGAAACCCGGGGGTGGCGGTGGCGGCGGGGGCGAGGGCGGTGGGCTCATGCC
>DBAV01000197.1 GCA_002291875.1 Hyphomonadaceae bacterium UBA1001 | reverse complement strand
GCGCTGCCAGGCCCCACGCAAGGCCGCGTCGGGCGGCAGGCGGAGGGATGGCGGACGCTCGGGGCTCGGGCGCCGGGCCCGCTGGCGCGGCGGCGCCCGGTTGCGGCATTGCCCTGTTGCGCGCGCGTTCGCTGATGTCGGCGGCTGCGCCGGCGGCATCCGCGCCCAGGCGGACCAGCCTCTCGTCGCGCAGCCCCAGCGGCGGGGGCGTGCCGTCCAGCGCCACCAGCACCAGCCGCCCCTCGGCCCACGCCTCGATCATCGCCGGCAGGCGTGGCTCCATCATCGGCCCGGCCGCCTGCGACCACAGCGCCACCAGGGTCGCGCGCCCGTCATCGACGTCCTGCGGCGCCTGCACCTCGTGGCCCTGTCGGCCGAGGGCGCGCGCCAGGTCCTGCGCCCGCGCCGCGTCTTCGGGTGCGTGCAGGATCCGGAATGTGGTGGCCATGGCATGTCCCCTTGCGGACCGGCGCCCCACACCGGCCAACGCACCACCATAGGCCGACCCGGCGACGGATTGAACCATCGCGAATCGAGGCGTGCGCCCGCACCTCAGCGACGCGGGTTGAAGCCGCACGGCCGATCGCCCAAGGGGGCACATGCACTTTCACATCCTCGGCATTGCGGGCGCGGGCGTTTCGGCCCTCGCCTCGGTCCTGCTCTCGCAGGGGCATACGGTCACCGGCACCGACGAGGGCGTGTATCCGCCCGTCTCGACCTATCTCGACCGGCTGGGCATTGCCTATTCGACCCGGTTCGCAGCCTCGAACGTGCCGCCCCGGGTGGATCGTGCGATCATCGGGACCAGCGCCAGCCTGACGCGCGACGCTAACCCCGAACTGGCCGAGCTGGTGGCGCGCGGCGTGCCCATGGCCAATTTCGCAGAATGGCTGGGCGAGGCCACGACCGCGCGCGAGAATGTGGTCATCGCGGGCAGTTTCGGAAAGTCGTCACTGACCGCCCTGGTCACCTGGCTGCTGCGGGCCAGCGGGGGCGATCCGGGGCATTTCATCGGCGCGGTGCCGCTGAACCTGCCCGTCACGGGTCATTGGGGCCGCGACCCGGCCTTCGTGATGGAGGCGGACGAATATGTCGTCTCGCTGGCCGACCGGCGCAGCAAGTTCGACCTCTATGCCCCGACCCACACGCTGATCTCGTCGCTGATCCACGATCATGTAAACATGTTTCCGACCATGGCTGACTACGTCGCCCCCTTCGCGCGCCTGATCGCCCGAACGCCGGCGGCCGGCACGCTGGTCTGTGCACGCGGCTTTGCGCACCTGGACACCCTGCTCGAGGGCCGCGCCGCGGTGCGCTATGGGCTGGCGGAGGGTCCGGGATGGGGTGCGCGCGCGATCACCTATGGCGAGACCACGCGGTTTGAGGTCATCGACCCCTCGGGGCGGGCGCACGAACTGCAGACCCAGCTGCTGGGCCGCCATTCGATCGAGAACATCGTCGGTGCGTGCGCCCTGCTGGTGGAGACGGGGCTGGCAGACCTCGACCGGATCGCCCCCCATGTCCCGGCATTCCGCGGTGTCGCGCGGCGGCTCGACCGCAAGACCCTGTCCTCTGCGGTGCCATGCTATGAGGGTTTTGGTTCGTCGTTCGAGAAGGCACGTTCCGCGATCGAGGCGATCGCGCTGCACTTTCCGGGGCGACGCCAGATCGTCGTCTTCGAGCCGCACACCTTCTCGTGGCGCAGCGCTGACGCGCTGGCCTGGTACGACACGGTCTTCGAGGGGGTGGAGGAGGTGCTGCTCCTGCCCCCGCCTGCCCATGGCGCGGCCAGTCACACCCAGCTGACGTCGGCGCGGATCGCCGAAAGGATCGCGGGCGCGGGCGTGACCGTGCACCAGGTCGGCGGGGCGGAGGCAACGCTGGAGCTTCTGGATACCCGGCTGCGCGGAGACGAGGTTGTGCTGCTGCTGTCGTCGGGCCCGCTGGACGGGCTGGCCGAACGATTGCCGCCATGGCTCGACGCGCGCTTCGGCTGACCGTCGGGTATCAGCCCCGGCGGCGCCCGGGAACCTGAACCTGCGCCGACCGGCAGGCGCGCTCGTCCACACCCGGGCAGGCGGCGAACCGCAGCCGGCGGTCAAAGCACACCCGGACCTCGGCCAGCGCGCCTTCGCGGCAGGTCACTGCGATGGCCCGCGCGTCAAGACCGGGATTGGCCTGCACGAAGGCCCGCTCGAGGTCGGCGGGTGCAACCCGCCCGGCAGGCCATAGGGATTGGGGGTCGGGGGCAATGATACGCGCGCGGGCGGCACGGATGGCGAAGAAATACCGTTCCTGGGTCAGGCCGGTACAACTGCCATGGCTGCGCCATTGCTGTCCGATCAGCCCGGCGGAGGGCATCCAGGGCAGCATTTGCGACACCAGCGCCTCCGGGACGCGCTCGCGACTCTGGGGGCACCGCACGGGCTGGCCGTCCGCCTGAGGCCAAAGCCCGTGCACGATCCAGCCGAACGGGCGCCGGGGCGAACACTGCAGCGGCGCGCGCTCGGCCTGTTCGGGGTCCTGGCACCAGCTGGGCGACCATGACAGCGCCAGTACGAAGGCGTCGAAGGGGCGCTCCTGGGCAGCAGCCGGCACGGCCGCCAGCCACACCAGCAGGCCAGCAAGGGCGGCGCGCAGGGTCATCAGCGCTCAGCTGTGTTCGCCGGCCCGATAGCGCCGCGCGCCCTCGGTCTCGATCCCCGCCTCGAGCTGGCGCGCCTGCTCGACCCAGCGTTCGCGCACGATCCGGCCGCGGAACTTCAGGAAGCTGTCCACCCAGGCGATGTTGTCGGGCGTCCAGTTGGCGATCTGGTCGAAATGGAACACCCCCAGGCCGTGCAGCGTGTCCTCGAGTTTTGGGCCGATCCCGCTGATCATCTTGAGGTCGTCGGGCTGGTCGGCGGCGCGCGGCTCGGAAAGCGCCGGAGGGCGCACACCCGACAGGACGCCGGCATCGGTTTCCGGCCCGTTGGCAAACTCGGCCGATGGGGCTTGCGGCGGCTCGGACGCTTGCGGGTCGACGGGCGCCTCGACCTCGACCAGGCGCAACTTGGGCTGGTGGATGCGCACGGGGTCCTCGCGGCGCTCGAGATAGGCGATCCGCCCCTCGAGATAACGCACCCGCCACCGCAGGCGCAGGATTTCACGCTCGTCAGGCAACGAGGCGCGTGCGGTCTCACTGGCGTCGAGGTCTGCGCGCAGCGCCGCAATGCGGTGCTCGAACTCGGTGAACTGATTGGGCGGCGGGACTGAACGCTCCAGCTCGGCCAGCCGCGCGCCGAGCCGCGTATTGGCAGCTTCAAGCTCCATGAGCTGAGCCTGCGCCGCGTCGCGGGCGCCTTCAGCCGCCGCGAGCGAGGCCATGATCGCCGGATCGACCGGTTCAGCGGCGGCCGAGCGCAGCTGCGCCAGCTCGCGATCGGACTGCTCGGCCAGTTCGCGCCAGAAGGTGACGTCGCTCTGCAGCTGGTCCAGCGTGCCAGCGGCCACCGGCGCTGCCGCTGCAGCCTCGCGTTGGGCCAGAAGCTCTGCCTCGAGTTCTCCCACGCGCCCCTCGTGCACGCGCAGCGCCTCGACCGCGCGCTCCAGCTCGGCCACGCGCGGGTCGGGCATGCGGGCGTATTCCAGATCACGTTCCAGTTCACCGATCCGGGCCGACGCCTCGATCAACTCGCGCCGCAACCCTTCCAGCTCGGTGGTGTCGACCGGTGCGTCCAACGAGGCGGCCCGCTCGGAGGGCATGGACGTCGAGGCCGCGCGAAGGCGTTCGATCTCCGCGCGCGCCTCCTCGAGGCGGCGATCATCCAGCGCAGCATCGGCAAGGCGCCCCTCGAGATAGCGGATGCGCGTTTCCAGGAAGCGCAGTCGCCACGCATCGCCACCCACCCCCGCGGCGGGGTCCTGAGCGCGCGTCTGATTCGAGTGGGCGGCATGTTCCGCGCCCGCCAGAGCATGGACGGGCGGCATGTCGAAACCGGACTGACCGGCGATGCCCGCGCCCGGACGCAGCCGGGCCAGGTCTGCCTCGGCCTGCTCGGCGCGCACCATCAGCGCGGCGGCCCTTGCGCGCTCGGCGGCCAGTTCCCGGACCAGCGCATCACCCGAACGCTGAAGATCAATCAGACGCGTATCGACGCCGGCATCCCAGGTCGGACGCGCGGCATCGGGCGTCAGCAGGTCGAACAATTCGTCGCGGGCGCGATCCCGGTCGGCGACCAGCGCACCGAACACCGCATCGCGGCGCAGCGCATGCCAGCACCATCCCGCCATGCCGCCCAGCACTGCCGCCAGCAACAGATAGGGCATCAACTCGCCGAGCAGCCAGATCATTTCCGTCTCCCGTCAGCGTGTGACCGTGAACTCGATGCGCCGATTGGCGGCGCGACCGGTTTCGTCATCGTTCGACGCGACCGGCCGGGTGGGCCCGAACCCGCGCGTGCTCATGCGCTCGGTGGGCACGCCGGCCCCCGCGAGGTGCTGGACGACGGCTTCAGCGCGGCGCTCGGACAGCCGGATATTGCGCTGGAGCTCGCCTTCGCTGTCGGTGTGCCCCTCGACCAGGATGGCGAAACCGGTGCAGCGGCGCGCAACCACCGCCAGCTTGTCCAGGGTTGCGATGCTCTCTTCGTCGATCTCGGCCCGGCCCGAGGCGAAATTGATCACATTGCGCTGCATCACCGCGTCGAAGGCGTCCTGGCAGTCATCCGCCGCCGGCGGGCCGGAGAACAGGTCGACCCCACCCAATTCAGGCACGAAGGTCTCTCCGTCCGCACGCAGGCGCAGGCGCGTCTCGAACGGAGCGGGCACTGCGCCCGCCTGCATGCGCGCATCGAGTTCGCGGACCGTGATCATCGGGCCGTCCCCCGCAACCGTCAGGATGCGGTCGCTGAGCGTCACCTCGCCGCTGCTGAGGCTTGCCAACGCGGTCAGTCCGGCGCGGGCGGTTCCCACCCAGTCCCCGCCCGGCGCGCCCGGCGCCAGCTGCATGGCGTCCACCACCTCCAGCGGCGGCGGCATGGCCGCACGGGCCGATGCCAGCAGGGCCTCGCGGGCGGCGCGGCCGGGGACGGCACCCGACAGGGTGACGCGCTGGGCATCGCGGGTGGCTGACCAGACATATCGCCCCGACGTCGGCCGGACATCCAGAGCCGAGGCATCGACCATCATGACCGGCCCGCTGATGAAGCCGCCTGCGCCCAGTGCGCCCCGGACCACGGTGACGGCGGCGTCACGGTCCTCTTCGGTCGCGACCGCCCCGACCAGGATCGCGCGCTGGCCCTGCATCCGGACGTCGACGGCTTCGAGACCGGGACGCACTGCCAGAGCGGCGCGCACCGGCGCCTCGAGACGTTGGGAAACGGCATGCTTGGACACCGGCGAAGCCAGCGGCGTCCACAACAGCAGCGCCAGGAGCGCCAGCGCTGTCGCAATGATGCATGGCCAGCAGGGCTTGGTGAACGACATGGGCTCGCCCTCAGCCCGGACGGTTGGCGCGCAGGGTGGCGATGCGCTGGCGCAGGGCATTGCGCTCGGCCCGGATCGCCTGCTCGCCAGGGCCCACATTCCGGGACCGCAGGTGCCATCCGATAACGCCGCCCATGGCGGCCGAAAGCAGCAGGAAAATCCAGGTCTGGACGATCATGGTCGTTGGCTCCGCCGGGATGTCTTGCGTGCGCGCCCGCCTGCCATGAGGGTCCCGGGCGCAAATACGCGACTGTCACCAAGCGTTGCCCTGAACGGGCTGGGCAGGCAAGCCGATGCACGCGTGACGGGAGATCGGCCTGCAGTCGCGCCGCCAGTACGGAGTCCTCACCGATGCGCGCCGAGCCGCCGCGCCGGATCACCAGCGCATCCAATCCCACCATCAAGCTGCTGCGCAGCCTCGACCGCAAGAAAGCGCGGCGCGAGGCGGGGATGTTCCTTGCCGAAGGCGCCCGCACCGTGTCCGAAGCGATGGAGATGGGCTGGGCGCCGCGCGTCCTGGTCGTCACCGACGACGCTCAGGAGCGCACGGTCGTGCGCCAACTGCTGGATCGGGCACTCGCCGGAGGGTGTGAGGTGCTGGAGGTGCCGCCCCGATTGATGGAAAGCCTGTCGCGCCGCGAGAATGCCCAGAACGTGCTGGCCGCCTTCACACCCGCGACCGTGACGCTGCAGGCACTCGAGCTGGGGCCGGACTCGATGGTCGTCGTGCTGGACCGACCGCGCGATCCGGGCAATCTGGGCACCATTGTGCGCACCGCGGATGCGGTGGGCGCCCAGGCCGTGGTGCTGTGCGGGGAGAGCGTCGATCCGTTTTCGCCAGAGGCCGTCCGCGCCAGCATGGGTTCGCTCTTTGTGGTTCCCATTGTCGAAACCGACGAAGACGACCTTCTGGAATGGCGCGCGCGAACCGGAATCCGGTTTGTGGGCACGGCGCTGCAGGCGACCGATCCATTCGACGGGTGGCCGGTGACGGGTGCCAGCGCGGTGGTGATGGGCACCGAGCAGTCGGGCCTGACCGACACCCTGCGACAGGCGTGCGACCATCTGGTCCGCATCCCGATGCGTGGCCGTGCCGACAGCCTGAATCTGGCCGTTTCGACAGGCGTCATGCTCTATGAGACGTGGCGGCGGCGTGGCGGATGGGCCGCGGGCGGAACATGACGGCCATGCTGCCGATCACGCCGGCATCCTTGGTGGTCGCGCCTGACTGGCGCGACTATGCCTTGCTGGACACCGGAGTCGGCAACCGTCTCGAGCGGGTCGGCCCCCACCGGCTGCAGCGCCCGGACGCCCAGGCGCTGGGTCTGCCCGCGCTCGAAGCGCGAGCATGGCAGGGCGCAGATGCCGTGTTCTCGGGCGGGGAAGCCGACGACGAGGAGGCGCGCGGCCGGTGGCGGTTCGCGCGCCCGCTGCCCGAGGCGTGGCCCGTCCGATGGCGCGATATCACGCTGATGGCGCGCTGCACCCCCTTCCGCCATCTGGGATTCTTTCCCGAGCAGGCCGCACAATGGGACTTTGCGGACCGCGTGCTGCGCACTCGGCCTGCCGCGGCCGGCCAGGCCGAGGTGCTGAACCTTTTTGGCTACACCGGCGCGGCCAGCCTGGTGGCGGCGGCTGCGGGCGCGCGGGTCACCCATGTGGACGCTTCGAAGAAGGCGATCGGCTATGCGCGCGAAAACCAGGCGGCCAGCGGGCTGGACGAACGGCCGATCCGGTGGATTGTCGAGGACGCGCTGACCTTTGTGCGTCGCGAATTGCGCCGTGGGCGGCGCTATCACGGCATCATCGTCGATCCCCCCCGACACGGCCGCGGTCCCGATGGCGAGGTCTGGCAGCTGGAAACCGATCTGCCCGAACTGCTGAACGCGCTGGGACAGCTGCTTCATGACCGCAATTCCGCGGCTGGTCCGTGTTTCGTGGTGCTGACCGTCTATGCAGTCCGCCTCTCGCATCTGGCGATCGCGCGGGCGCTGGCCCAGGCGCTGGCCCACCAGGGCGGGACCGTCGAGGCCGGCGACATGGCCCTGCCGGTCGAGGGGGCGTCCCTTCACCCCACCGCCATCTATGCCCGCTGGGTGCGGCCATGACCACAATCGGCAGGCCAGCCGGACGCAGGGGGTCGGGTTGGGCGGCGCTGCGGGCGCGGCCTCTTCCTAAGCGGGGCAACGCGGGCCATATGCGCGCGAAGGGAGTGTGGCGACGACTGTCGCTCGGGGAGGAGCAGCGAGCATGACCGACGACACGAAGCGCACGCCAGCGGATGCGACCGCCGATCCGACCGCCCTGGCCCAGCCCCCGATGACCGCGGTCCCGGTCGCCGCCCCCGCGCCTGGCGACACGGCCCTGCCCTCGGTTGATCCCGCCGTGGTCCAACGCCTGAAATCCGAGATCCAGCTGGGCGAGCGTTCGCGTATTGCGACCTTCGGCGAGAAGGCACAGAAATCGGTCACTGGATTTGCCGACCGCATCCTGGCCCAGACCAAGACCCAGGAGCTGGGCGAGACCGGGCGCCTCTTGAGCGAAATCCTGATGAAGGCGCGCGGGCTGGACCCATCGGCCCTCAAGCAGAAGGGGCTGTTCGGGCGTCTGTTCGGTGGTTTTCGCCAGCGCGTCGAAAAGTTCCGGCTTCAGTTCGAGGACGTGGCCAGCCAGATCCAGGGTGTCTCGATCCAGCTCGAAAAGCGCAAGGATGTGCTTCGGCGCGACATCGCCATGATGGACGACCTGCACGAACAGACCCGCGCATCGATCATCGAACTCGAAGCCTACATCGTCGCCGGCAAGCAGTTCGCCGAGGAGTTCCGTGCCACCGAGCTGCCCCGCCTGAAGGCGCGGGCCGAAGCGGCGGCGGCGGGCGGTGAAGGCCAGGGCCTGATGGAAGCGCAGGAGTATCGCGACGCCGAACAGGCACTCGAGCGTCTGGAAAAGCGGGTGTTCTATCTTCAGCAGGCGCGCACCATCGGCATCCAGCAATTGCCGCAGATCCGGGTGGTCCAGGCCGCCGACGAGACGCTGATCGAGAACCTGAATGCATCGGTGCGCCTGACCATTCCGGTCTGGAAGCAGAAAATGGTCCTGCTGCTGGGCCTGACCCGGCAAAAGGAGGCGCTCGAGCTTCAGAAGGCCGTCACCGACACCACCAACGAGATGCTGCGCCAAGCTTCGGGCATGATGAAGGAGCAGGCGATCGCCATCGAGCAGCAGGCGCAGCGGGGCATCATCGACCTTGAAACCCTCGAGCAGACCAATGCCGATCTGATCGAAACCATCAATGGCGTGATCCAGGTCCAGCAGGAGGGGCGTCAGCGCCGCGCCGAGGTCGAGACCCGGATGCAGCAGCTGACGGTGGAACTGCGCGAGACCCTGGTGAAGGCTGGCGCCGAGCGCTGATCGGCCATGGGCGAACGCACGCCGCACAACAACGCCCCCGGCCCAACGCGCCGTGGCGGTCGATGGACCTGGCGCGATGGCGCGGGGCCGATGTCCGCGCTGGTGGTCGCATTCGTCCTCCTGATCCTGCGGGAGCCATGGCCGCTGGTGTTCGGAGGCGCAGGGTTCGCGTGGATCGTGGTCACCTTGTTGACGATGACACCGCGCGCCCCCTCGCCGTTGGACGCCGCCGATACACTGGGAACCACCGATGCCGCAGGGATTGCGGTGCGTGACGCGCGCGATGCGATCGAGCGCCTGGAGGCAGCGGTCGCCGCCCTGCCCGAGGGGGAAATCGCCTCGCGCCTTGCAGGGCTTGCACAAGCGGGCACGCTGATCGCCGGCGAGGTGATCGAGACGCCCGCGCACCTGGCGCACGCCCAGCGTGTGTTGATCCACCACCTGCCGCGTACGGCGGAACTGGCCGAAATGCTGGTCGAGGCGCCGGACACGTCCGAGCGCACACAAGACGAGGTGCTGGCGGTCCTGCGGCGGCTGGAGTCGGTGTTCGCCCAGACCGCCAGCGATGTCCGCACCAGCGAGGAGCAGGCGCTGGAGCAGGAGTTGCGCCTGTTGAACCGTGCGCTGGACGCCGAAGCGCCCGCGGACCGGCGCCCGCCGGGCTGAGTGGCCGGGCCGCGGCCCCGCCGGTCAACCCATCAACCCAGCAGCACTTCCATGAACCAGCCCCTGGCGTCGGTCCAGCTGGCCTCGACGCGCCAGCCCGAAGCCTCGGCCAGGGCCCGGATGCGCGACGGCGTGTATTTGCGCGAGCTCTCGGTGTGGATCGTCTCGCCCCGGGCGAACTGGAATGGGCGCCCGGCGACATGAACAGTCTGGGACCGCAGGCTCTCGATGTGCATCTCGACCGCTGCTTCGGCGGCGTTCCAGCGCACACGATGGGCAAAGGCCTGCAGGTCGAAGTCGCCCCCCAGCTCGCGGTTCAGCCGCGTCAGCAGATTGAGGTTGAAGCGCGCCGTCACCCCCTGTGCGTCGTCATAGGCCGGCAGCAGCAGATCAAGGTCCTTTTCCAGGTCGAACCCGACCAGCAACTGCCCGTCCGACCCCAGAAAATCGCGCGCCAGGGTCAGAAAGGAAATGGCCTCAGCCATGTCCAGATTGCCGATGGTGGAGCCGGGGAAAAAGCCGGTACGCGGCTGCGGGGCGATCGGCGCTGGCAGCCGGACCTGCCACGGGCGCTGACGCAGATCCCAGTGTGCCCACGCCGACAACAGCTGGGGAAAGGCATGGGCCGCGGCCTCCACGCTGCCGCGTGCAGCCTCGGCATTGATGTCCAGCGCCAGATAGCCGGCCGGATGATGCATGGCCCCGAGCAGCACGCCCGCCTTGGCAAAGCTGGCGGGCCCGAATTCGATCAGGACGCGGCCTTCCCCCAACTGATCGGCAATCGACTGGCCGAAACTCTCGAGCAGCTGGAGCTCGCACCGGGTGGGATAGTATTCCGGCAACCGGGTGATGCGGTCGAACAGGGCAATGCCTTCGTCATCATAGAGCAGGCTGGCCGAAAGGCGCTTGCGCGCCTGGCCCAGTCCCTCCAGCACGTCCTCCAGCATGGTCACCTGTCGTGGTTCGCGCGTGGCCGTTTCACGCCGGATGGTCAGATGGAACATTGGGCGTCCCTCGCCAAGCGCAGGCCGGTGAACTGCCAGCGGCGGTCGGGGGGAAAGAAATTGCGATAGGTCGGGCGGACATGGCTAGGCGGGGTGGCGAACGAGCCGCCACGCAGCACCATCTGGCCGGACATGAACTTGCCATTGTACTCCTCGGCCATGTCCTGGCGCGGCCGGAAGCCCGGATAGGGGGTGAAGGGGCTGGCGGTCCACTGCCACAGGGCGTTGTAAAAGCCGTGGCCCGGTCCCCTCGCCAGAGCGGCCAGTGGGTCGGAGCTGTCGGGCACCTCAGGCTGGCAGATCAGCGCCGCCAACTCCCATTCGGCCTCGGTCGGCAGGCGGGCACCAGCCCAGCGCGCAAAGGCATCGGCCTCGAACCACGAAAGCCCCGAAACCGGCGCCGCAGGCTCGGGCGGCGCTGTCCCGCCAAGACCCACCACCACCCATCCAGCATCCCCCGACGTGCGCCAGCCGTCGGGGGCCGCGATGGATTCGCGGCGAACCCAGTCCCAGCCCTCGGACATCCACAGGCGCGCGTCGGCGTAACCGCCCGCCTGCATGAACTCCAGCCACTGCGCGTTGGTGACAAGGACTTCTGCGATCTCGAACGGTTCGAGCCAGACGAGATGGCGCGGGGTCTCGCAGTCGAATGCAAAGCCGCGCCGCGGGTCGGCGCCCACCGCGAACAGGTCGCCGTCCAGAGCCCTGAAGGCGCTGGCGGTGGGATGCGGCGAGGCTTGCCCGGGCGACGAAGCACCCCCGAACAGCGCGCGCGGAAACGGCTGGGCGCGCATCAGGGCCAGAATGTCGGTGAGGATCAGCTCCTGGTGCTGCTGCTCGTGATGTAACGCGAGTTCCATCATCGAGCCCGCGCCGGTGTCGATCAGCCCGCCGACCACTGCGGCTTCGAGTTCGGCATCGATGCGACGCCTGTACTCCTTCACCTGCGCAAGGGTCGGCGAGGTCACGAGCCCACGCGCCAGCCGGGGGTGGCGCGTGCCGACAGCCTCGTAATAACTGTTCCACAGGAAGTCATCGGCGGGGTCGGTCGGGCGCAACGGCCCCAGCACCAGCCTGTCGATGAACCAGGTCGTGTGGGCGAGGTGCCATTTGGTCGGCGAGGCGTCGGAACTGGCCTGGATCAACATCTCTTCGGCGGTGAATGCTTCACACAGGGCCATGGTGTGTCCGCGCACCGCCCGAAAGCGCGACAGCGTCCCGGTGTCGGGGTCTGGTTTGGGTTGGGCGCCAGGGGGCACTTGCAACAAGGCCATTGTGTTCGCCATCCTGAGTGGGTCCAACCGGACTGTCGGACGGGCCGACGCGGCGCAAAAGGTTTCGACACGAGAATGATCGACGCGCAAGCATCGTTCCCCCGCACCCAGGCAACGGCACGGACGTGACAGAGGTGGACGCCGACAGCGTGCCGCGGCGCGAGTTGACCGGCTATCTGGTGCTGGTGGCGACCTGGTTTGCTGGCTTTGGCATCCAGACCGTGCTGTTTCCCTACCTGGCGGCGAATGTGCTGGACGTGGACGGGGTTTTGCTGGGCATCGCCCAGATGTCGCTGACCGCGCCATCGCTGGTGCTGCTGCTGTTCGGCGGGGCGATCGCCGAACGGGCAGACGCACGCGCCTTGTTGCTGAGGCTCCATCTGGTGGCCGCGATTCCGCCCCTGGTGATCGGGGCCGCCAGCCAGGTCGGCGGCCTGGCATACTGGATGCTGCTGGCCTATGGCACCGCCATGGGCGTGGTCAGCGCCCTGTTGATGCCGGCACGTGACGCGCTGCTGAACCTCGTGGTGGAGCGCCGCGGGCGCACGGGGCGACCAATCGCCCTCCAGCGCGCGGTGGCGCTGACATCGTTCGTGCAGTTTGCCGGGCAGATCACGGGCCTGGTCATCGGCGGGCTGGCCAGTGCGTGGGGCGCAGCGCCGCTGCTGGCGATTCACGCCCTGATCTGCATCGTCGGCGGGTTGGGGGCTGTGATGTTGCACCGGACCGTGCCCATTCCACGCGGACCGCGCGGCTCGACCCGGGCAGCGATTGCAGAAGGCGTGCGGGTGACGTTTGCCGACCCGGTGCTCAAGGCCATGACCCTCGTGATGACGGGGGTCGGGGTGTTCGTGATCGGGGCATTTCTGGTTGTGCTGCCGCTTCTGGCGCGCGACCTCTATGCCGGCGACTCGACCACCCTGCGCGATGTGTTCGTGACGTTCTGGATCGGCGCGATGGTGTCCTCGGTTGCGCTGACCCGCATGCGCCCGGCAGCGCGGCCGGGGCAGTGGTTGCTGATAGCCCAATCGATCGGCGCCGCCATGGTGCTGTCACTGGCGTTGCGGCCCGAATACTGGGTGTTCCTGGTGATCGTGTTCGGGTGGGGGCTGGCGGCGGGGGTGTCGATCACCATGAGCCGCTCGATCATCCAGGCGGCTGCGCCTGCCAGCCATCGGGCGCGGGTGCTGTCGGTCTATCAGCTGGGGTATATGGGCGGCGCCCCGGTGGGGGCGTTGCTGATGGGACTGGCGGCCCAGGTGCTGCACGATCAGACCTATCTGACCAGCCTGATCGCGGCCGCGGGCCTGGCGGGCCTTGTGGTGTGGGGCTTGCTGGCCTCGCCTTTGCCTGCGCTGGGCCCCGCCGGCACTCCCAGCCCCGAGCCCCTGATCCCCGAACCGCACGAAGAAGCCGGGGATGCAGGCCCCGAGGATGCGAGGACACCATGACCGACAATGCCCCCGACGGATCCAAGCGCTGGTTCCTGCGCGCCGAGGACATCCGCCCGCTGGCACCGGGCTTTGGCGCGTGCTTTGCCTCGGATCGGATCATGGTGTCAGGAATGCGGGTCGGTTTCATGTACCGCGAGGCGCCCGACCTCGCCGGGGATTCCGGCTGGCGCTTCCTCTCCGGCGACGAGACCCAGGATGAACTGGACGATCCCGACCGGATCGGCGTTTTTGACGTGAACACCGTTGCGAACGTCGATCCCAGCATCGTCCCCCTGTTGCTGTCACGCGTGGGGTCGGCGTTCGAACGGGGGCCGGGAGACGACCGCTTCGTTGCGGTGGACTTCGTCCCGGACCGCGACGCCTGATCAGAGCGCCCGCGCGAGCGAAGGGTCCTTGGCCTCGCGGCGGCGGATCACCTCGCTGACAATCCAGGCGCCCAGGATCTTGGCCGCGATCGACGCCAGCACCGACCAGATGTTGAAGATGCCGGGCTGGATCTGCTCGGCAAAATACATGAACACCGTCGAGTCGATCGGCGCGGCCAGGCATGACGAGATCAGAACGCGCTGGGAGAGCGGGCGATTGGAAAAGGTGTAGACCAGCCAGTCCACCAGTTCGGAAATCAGGAAGGCCAGGCCGCTGGCAAAGGCCAGTGCCGGGCCTGCGGTCTGATAGGTCAGCGCCACACCGACCGCCAGCAGCAGGAAGATCCACTTGCCCACCTCGCGCTGGGCAAAGTCACGGAAGACCAGCACCAGGCCCGTGACCGCGGTCACCGGGTTCACCACCCCGCCGGTGTCGCCGATGGGAAAGGTCGGCGCCCACGCGAACGACCAGTTCACGAACGGCACCAGTGCCAGATAAATGCCCGCCCAGACACATCCGCGCACGGGCCTGCGGGTCAGCAGCGCCATCACGAAGGCACCCGCCACCGCAATCATGGCGGCAAACAGCACCTGCTCGCCAATCGTGACGTCAGCGTCCAGAAGAGCGTCGATCACAAGCCATCCCCCTGCCAGATCGACCGCACCAAGCGCCGCAATCGCGCCCATCGCAAGTCGGGCGCATCAGCCGAACGGCCGCTCGGGCCACCAGGGGAAAAACGCCGGCATGTCGGTTGACACCCGGTCGGCATAGGCGGCCGGGCGCTTTTCCAGAAACGACATCACGCCCTCGCGGGCGTCCTGGGTGCGCCCGCGTGCATGGACCGCACGGCTGTCGATTCGATGTGCCTCCATCGGATGGTCGGCACCCGCCATCCGCCACAGCATTTGCCGGGTCAGGGCGATCGACACGGGTGCCGTGTTGTCGGCGATCTCGCGCGCGAGAGCCCGTGCCGCCGGCAAGAGCTGGTCAGGCGCATGCAGTGAACGCA
>DBAV01000143.1 GCA_002291875.1 Hyphomonadaceae bacterium UBA1001 | reverse complement strand
CGCGCGGCGCGCTGCTCGCGCATCGCAGCCATGACGTGTTCGAGGCCGCCGGCACGCTGATGCGCACCGGCCCTACATTGACCAATGTGAATGATCTGCGCGCCGTGATCGTGGCGAGGGAGTAGAGACCATGGCCCGCATAGCCCTGCGCCGTTACCGGCGCACCAAGATCATCGCGACGCTCGGTCCCGCGAGTTCCACGCCCGAGATCATCGAGCGCCTCTACCGCGCCGGCGCCGATGTCTTTCGGCTGAATTTCAGCCACGGCAGCCACGAGGATCATGCCGCGCGCCTGGCCACCATCCGCGCCGTGGAGGAGAAGCTCGGCCGCCCGATCGGCGTGCTGGCGGATGTGCAGGGGCCGAAGCTGCGCGTGGGGAAATTCGGCGCCGGGCGCGTGACGCTGGCTGCCGGGCAGCGCTTCCGCCTGGACCTCTCGCCCACGCCTGGCGATGCGCGGCGCGTGCAATTGCCGCACCCCGAGATCATCGAGGCCGCGCGCATCGGCACGACGCTGCTGCTGGATGACGGCAAGCTGCGGCTGCGCGTGGTGCATGCGCGCGCGGGCGATCATCTGGAGACCGAGGTGGTGCATGGCGGCGCGCTGTCCGACCGCAAGGGCGTGAACGTGCCCGATGTCGCGCTGCCCATTCCGGCACTCACCGAGAAGGACCGCGCGGATCTCGATTTCATCCTGCCGCTGGGCATCGAATATGTCGGCCTGTCCTTCGTGCAGCGCCCGGAGGATGTGGAAGAAGCCAAGACCATCGCTGCCGGCCGCGCGCTGATCATGGTCAAGATGGAAAAGCCTCAGGCGGTCGAGAATCTGGACGCGATCCTGGCGCTGACTGATTGCGTCATGGTCGCGCGCGGCGATCTGGGCGTGGAACTGCCCACCGAGGATGTGCCGCTGGTGCAGAAGCGCCTGGTGCGCGCCGCGCGGCGCCTGGGCAAGCCCGTCGTGGTGGCCACGCAGATGCTGGAGAGCATGATCACCGCCCCCAGCCCGACGCGCGCCGAGGCCTCAGATGTCGCGACCGCGGTGTTCGACGGCGCCGATTGCGTGATGCTGAGCGCCGAGACCGCGGCCGGCCAATACCCGATTGAGGCGGTGGACATCATGTCGCGCATCGTGGCCCGCGTGGAGGATGACCCGCATTGGCGCGCCAGCACCGATGCCGCGCGCCCCGAACCCGAACGCAGCAGCGCCGATGCGATTTCCGCCGCCGCCCGCCAGGTGGCGTACACCATCGGCGCGGAGGCCATCGCCACCTTCACCCAGACCGGCAGCACCACCCTGCGCGTGGCCCGTGAGCGACCGGACTGCCCGATCCTGGGGCTCTCCACCTCGCTGACCACGGCGCGGCGCCTGGCCTGCGTCTGGGGCGTGCATCCGCTGGTGGTCGAGGAGGTGCACTCCATGACCGAGATGGTCCGCCGCGCCACCCGCGCCGCCATTGCCGAGGGTTTCGCCCGTGCCGGGCAGGAGATCGTGGTGACGGCGGGCGTTCCTTTCGGCACGCCGGGCACAACCAACGCCCTGAGGGTGGCGGCGGTGAAATGATGCGCTACAAGGCGGCCATGCGCCTGCTTCGAATCCTCCTTCTGCTCCTGTTGGTCGCTGCCCCGGCGGCGGCGCAGCGCAGCGGCATGTATGATGTCACCGGCCGCAACCCGGACGGGTCGGACTATGTCGGCACGCTGCTGCTGCAGCAGGTGGGCGTGTCGAGCTTCCGCATCAGCTGGACCATCGCGGGCAATGTGATCGAAGGGGCTGGTATGGTCAGCGGGCTGATGCTGGGCGTGGTGTTCCAACTGGGCGAGCAGACCGGCATGGGCATGTACGAACTGCGCCCGAATGGCGAGCTGGTGGGCACCTGGACCATCCTGGGCTCGCAGGCCACCGGGCAGGAAACGCTGCGACCGCGCTGATCTCACGCAGAGGTGACGCGCCATCCCCCGGATGGAGGTTGTTCGCCGATCGCCCCGCATGAAAGCCTGCGCCATCACGGAGGCAGGCGATGGGCAAGAGCGCGATCCCGGCGGGTTGGACGATCGGTGGCCTGCTGGGCGAATGGAAGAGCCACAGCGTCGAGAGCCTGACCAGGGTGGTGGCCGGCGTCACCTACCAGTTGGCGCCGTTTCCGAAGGTGCTGACACCTTCGCCGCTGATGCCGCCATACACCGACCAGGCCTCGATCGACGTTCTGGCACGCTTTGAGGGCGCGCTGCTCTACATCACCGACAAATGCGCCCGCCACGCGGCCTGCAACAGCTATTTCGCCAGCCTGGCAAACGGGCTGACCTTGCAGGAATTGCTGGGCTGGCGCGTGGTGGTCCATTGGTGGAAGCCGGTCAGCAGCGATGCTTCGCCCAACCCGGGGCGTGATGTCGCCTCGGCCGAAACGCTGGGGCAGGGCCAGAACCCGAAGGGCGAGAACTGGGCCAAGATCGCCCTCAGCGAGGATTGTCTGGTGGGCGACATCCAGCTGGCCGCGACACTGGTCCATGAACTCGCGCATGTCGCCGGTGCGCCGGGTGCCACGGATGCCGACCGCACGCGGC
>DBAV01000079.1 GCA_002291875.1 Hyphomonadaceae bacterium UBA1001 | reverse complement strand
CAGTGACTGGCGGCGGGAGGCGCGATGAGCGCAAGCGCCGGGGCCTGGGCGGCCCGGCCCGGCACCGTAAGCGAACCGTAAGCTTTCCCGGGCATCGTGGCCTCCCTTGGAGACGCCCCATGCCCCTGAGCCTCTCGCCCGCCGCGCGCCCGCTGAGTGACCGCGAACGCTTCCTCGGCTTCGCCTTCGCCGCAGCGGACATGCTCGCCGAGGTGGATGCCGAGGGCCGGATCGGCTTTGCGACGGGGGCCTTCCGCCTGCACCTGGGGCGCAGCGCCGAGGCCTTCATCGGCCTCACGGCCGCCGAGCTCATCGCCGCCGAGGACCGCGCGGCCTTTGAGCTCGCCCGCGCCGCGCTGCCCAGCCGCGGCCGGCTGCCGCCCACCGTGCTGCGCCTGGCCGACCCCCGGCGCACGCCCTTCATGGTGTCGGGCCTGCACCTCGCCCTGCCGGGCCAGCCCGTGCGGGACTGCCTGTCCTTCGCCCCCCTGCCGGAGGGCGTGACCCTGCGCCAAGAGGGCGGGACGGACCCGGCCACGCTCCGACGCCTGCTGGAGGAGCGGCTGCGGGGAACGCCCGGCCAGGCCGCGGGCCTCGGCCTCATCGAACTGCCCGATGCGCCGGAGGGCATGAACCTGCGCCTCGTCGAGGAGGCGCTGCACGCCGCGGGGGACGGCGCCTGCCTGGCCGCCGAGATCGCCCCGGGCCGGCTCGGCCTGCTGCCCCCCGCGGGCCAGAAGCTTCCCGAGCTGAAGGACCTCCTCGCCCGGCTGACCGAACGCCTGACCTCGGGCGGCGGCAGCGTGTCCACGGCATCGGTCGGGCTCGAGGCGCCGGGGCTGACGCCGGTGCAGGCCATCCGCGCCCTGCGCCATTGCCTCAGCGTCTTCGCGCGCGACGGGGACCGGGGGCTGAAAGAGGCGGGCTTCGACGACGGGCTGGGCGGCTTCGTCGATGAGATGGCGCAACGCAGCCAGGTGCTGGCCCGGGCGATCGAGCAGCAGCGCTTCAACCTGCTATACCAGCCCATCCAGGGCCTTTCGGACCGCGTGACCCATCATTTCGAGGCCCTGTGCCGCCCGCAGCGGGGCGTGCTGGGGCCGAGCGAGGGGCCCGGCGACTTCGTGAACCTGGCCGAGGCGGTGGGCCTGACCGAGGCGCTGGACTTCGCCGTGCTCGAGGTGGCCGCGCGTGACATCGAGGAGCACAACCCCTCCGAAAGGGTGGCGGTGAACCTCTCGGGCCTCTCGGTCCAGAGCGCCGCCTTCAGGGCGCGGCTGTTCGGCCGGCTCGAACGGGAGTCCGGGCTCGCCGGGCGGCTGATGGTGGAGCTGACCGAGAGCGCCGAGGTCGAGCACGAGGAGGAGGCCGCCGCAACCCTCGCCGGGCTGCGGGAGCGCGGCGTGCCCGTCTGCCTCGACGATTTCGGCGCCGGGGCGGCCGCCTTCCGCTACCTGCGCGCCTACCGGGTGGATTTCGTGAAGGTGGACGGCGCCTTCGTGACCGCCGCGCTCGAACGCGAGCGGGACCGGCGCTTCGTCGCCTCCATGGTGGACCTCTCGCGCGCCGTCGGCTCCGAGGTCATCGCCGAGCGCATCGAGACGGCGGCCCATGCGGACCTCATGCGCGAGCTTGGCGTGGGTTACGGCCAGGGCTGGCACCTGGGCCGCCCGGGCGCGCTGCCGCGCCGGGAGAAGCTTCTGGTGGGCAAGCGCAAAGGGCTGCAGGAAAGCTGGGGCTGATCATCCGAACGTGACACCCTCCGCCGCAAGCCGCTTGCGCAGCAGGGTCTTGGGCACCTTGCCGTAGGCGGATTTCGGCAGCGCGTCCCAGAACACCACCCGCTGCGGGTGCTTGTAGCGCGCGAGCCGCTCTCCGAGATGGGCGAGCAGCGCCGCATCCTCCACCGGGTGGCGCGGCACCACGCAGGCCACGCCTGCCTCGCCCCATTTGGGGTGCGGGATGCCGACGACGGCGCATTCGAGCACGGCGGGATGCGTCAGCAGCGCCTCCTCGATCTCGCGCGGGTAGATGTTCGAGCCGCCGGAGATGAACATGTCGCTCGCGCGGCCGGTGATGAACAGGAAGCCCTCGGCGTTCATGTGGCCGAGGTCCCCGGTGTGGAACCAGCCGCCGCGCAGCGCCTTGGCGTTGGCGTCGCGGTTGTTCCAGTAGCCCGCGAAGACGGCGTTGCCGCGCACGCAGATTTCGCCCGTCCGGCCGGGGGGGCGGGGCGTGCCGTCCTCGGCGAGGATGGCCAGGTCCATGCAGGTGCGCGCCATGCCGCAGCTGCCCGCGCGCGGGTCCGCGTCGTCGAGGCTGTGCTGGTCCGGCCGCAGCACCGTGATGTTGCCCGTGACCTCGCCGAGGCCGAAATACTGCACGAGGCAGGGGCCCATCCGCTCCAGCGCGCGTTTCTGGTCGGCGCGGTACATGGGCGCGCCGGCGTAGATGACGTGGCGGAGCTTGTGGGGTGCGGCGTCCGGATGCTCGGCCAGCATGGTGAGGATGGTCGGCACGGTGAACATGTTCGTCACGCCATGCGCCTCGATCAGGCGCCAGGCCTCCGCGACGTCGAGGCGTTCCCCCGGCAGCAGGATGGAGCAGGCCCCGCGCGCCACCTGCGGGATGGCGTGCATCCCCGCGCCATGGCTGAGCGGGGCGAGCACCAGCGAGACGTCCCGCTCGCTGAGCCCCGGCATCAGGTCCGCGCAGTGGTTGTTGATCACGAAGCCGAGCTGCCCGTGCGTCAGCACCGCGCCCTTGGGTTTTCCGGTGGTGCCGGAGGTGAAGAAGAACCAGGCGGGATGGTCGTAGGCGACCTCGGCCTCATGGTCGCGCGGCGGCGGCGTGGCGGCGGCGAGCATCGTCTCGTAATCCCGCTCGCCGTCCCGCGCGTCGCCGACGGCGACGACGAGGCGCAAGCCAGGTGTGGCCTCGCGCACCGCATCCGCATGCGCGGCGAAGCCGTGGTCGCGGATCATCGCCACACAGCCGGCGTTGCTGGCGAGCCAGGCGGCCTCGGATGGGGTCAGGCGCACATTGGTCGGCACCCAGGCGGCACCGATCTTCCAGCAGGCCCAGAGGCTTTCGAACATCTGGTTGGAGTTGCGCGAATGGACCAGCACGCGGTCGCCGGGCGCGATGCCTTCGGCGCGCAGCGCGGCGGCCAGCCGGTCCACCCGCGCGTCCATCTCGCGCCAGCTCCATGTGCGGTCGCGCCAGATCAGCGCGGGGGCGTCGGGGAGGCGGCGGGCGGTCTGCGTGAGCAGCCGGCCCAAATTCATGGTCGGGATCATGGCATCAGCCCTGCCGTGGAGAAGCCGCCATCCACCGGGATGGGCTGGCCGGTGAGGTAGCCGCTGCGCGCGGGGTCGAGGAGGAAGAGCACCACCTGCGCGATCTCCTCCGGCTGCGCGTAGCGGGCGAGCGGCACGCGCGCGTGCCAGGCGGCGCGCGTCGCGTTGTCGTGCAGCTGGCGCACCATCGGCGTTTCCACCGGCCCGGGGCAGACGGCGTTCACGCGGATGCCGTGCGGCGCGAGGTCCACCGCCATGGCGGCCGCGAGGTTGATCACCGCCGCCTTGGACGCCGAATAGGCCACGCGGTCCTTCATGCCGGACAGGCCGGAGACCGAGGCGATCAGCACGATCGACCCGCCCTGCCCGGCCGCCACCATCCGCCGCGCGGCCGCCTGGGCCACGAGGAAGCTGCCGGTGACGTTCACGTCCAGGATCTGGCGGAACTGCGCGGCGGGCGTCTCCAGCGCGGGCGTCACGCCGGACATGCCGGCGGAGGTGACGCAGCCGCGCACGCCCTCCAGCTGCTCCATCCAGGCCAGCACCGCGTCCTCATGCGTCACGTCCAGCATGCGGGTGGTGGTGCGCGGGCCGTCGAGCGTCATCGTCGCGCGGGCGAGTGCGGCGGGGTCGCGGTCGGCGATGGCGACGCTGGCACCCGCGGCCAGCGCCGCCTCGGCCGTTGCGAGTCCGATTCCCGAGGCGCCACCGCTGATGGCCACGATGCCGTCCATGCGCCCCTCCCCCTCCCTTGGGCATCCCTTGCGCCGCGCGCGTTTCCGCGATCATTCTGCGGGGAGGAGAGCGGCGCAAGGCCGCCCCATTCTGGAGGAACCGCCATGACCCGCCTGCCGCGCCGCGCGCTGCTCGCCGCCACCCCCGCCGTTCTCGCGCTGCCGCATGTGGCGGGTGCGCAGCAGTACCGGCCCGAGTACAAGCTTTCCGTCGTCGGCAACCGGCCGATTCCCTTCGCGGAGGGCGCCTTCCAGTGGGCGGAACTCGTCACGCAGCGCAGCCAGGGGCGCATCAACGTGCGCGTCTATCCCGGCAGCCAGCTCGTCGGCGGCGACCAGACGCGTGAGCTGCTGGCGATGCGCCAGGGCATCATCGACATGTGCGTGTTCAGCACCATCAACATCGCGCCGCAGGTGCGCGAGGCGGGGCTGTTCCAGCTGCCCTTCCTGATGCCCGACCACCGCGCCTTCGACGCGCTGATCAACGGCGAGCCGGGCCGGGACCTGATGGCCATCATGGACCGGCGGGACGTGGTGGGCCTCGCCTTCGGCGAGAACGGCTTCCGCGAATTGTCGAACTCGCGCCGCGCCGTGCGCACGCCCTCGGACCTGCGCGGCATGAAGATCCGCTTCGCCGCGGGCGCCATCTTCAACGACATCTACAACGCCCTGGGCGCCAACCCGCTGCAGATGTCCTTCGCCGACCTGCAGCCCGCGCTGAGCTCCGGCGCGGTGGACGGGCAGGAGAACCCGGTCAACCTCTTCCTCGCCTTCCGGATGGACGCGCTGGCGCAGCGGCACATGACCATCTGGAACTACGTGAATGACGCGCTGATCTTCGGCGTCAGCCGGTCCATCTGGAACAGCTTCAACGCCGCCGACCAGCAGCTGCTGCGCGACTGCGCGCAGGAGGCGGCGCGCAACAACATCGCTCTCGCCCGCCGCGGCCTCGGCATCCCCGGCACGGATGACAGCGCGCTGGTCGAACTGCGCAACCGCAACGTCGAGGTCGCGACGCTGACCCTCGAGGAAAAGCGCGCCTTCGCCGCCGCGCTGCGCC
>DBAV01000087.1 GCA_002291875.1 Hyphomonadaceae bacterium UBA1001 | reverse complement strand
CCGGTTCCGGGATGACGTTCCTATTTCTAAATAACAGCCGTCATCCCGGCCGGAGCGCAGCGCAGGGCCGGGACCTATCCAGCACGCTTGCGGGATAGGTCCCGGATACCGGTTCGCTTTGCTCTCCGGTTCCGGGATGACGGTCCCTTCTTTCATTCAAAAGCCCTCATCCTGGCCGGAGCGCAGCGCACAGCCGGGATGACGGGCGAGCGAAGGGCATGCGGTTGGGGGGAGCGGGTCCCGCCCAGCCATCACGAACGCTGGAACAAGGGGGTCGGCACCTGGTCATCTGCACCTGCGGGTGTGGACGCGATGTCGCACCCGTTCTAGCTGCGCGCGTCCATGACAGTTTTGCGACACTCGCCCTGCCGCCGGGGTGGCTTCTGCGCCGCCATCGCCTGCATCCTGCTTGCACCGGCGCTGCCCCCGGCCGCAGCCGCGCAGGAGCGTGGCGGACGCGTCCTGCCCGAATGGCTGTCGGTCTCGGGCGAGGCGCGGCTGCGCCATGAGAGCCTGGGCAACCAGTATCGTGCCGGCCTGCCCGGTTCGGACCAGTCGGCGAACTGGCGCCTGCTGCTGCTGGCCGAGGCCGACGCGGGGCCGATGGTGTTCACGGTCGAGCTGCAGGATGCGCGCGGCTGGCTCAAGGATTCCGGCTCGCCCGTCACGGCCAGCTGGGTCAACACGCTGGATGTGTTGCAGGCCCATGTGCGCGTGCCCCTGCGCGATGTGGTTGGCCTGTCCGAGGCGGACCTGCGCATCGGTCGCCAGACCGTCGAGGTCGGCAGCGCGCGCATCGTCGAGCGCACCGATTTCACCAATGTGATCGCCAGCTTTACCGGTGTGTCCCTGTTCGGCCAGACCGGCACCGGCGACGAGATCGCGGCCTTTGCGGTCGCGCCGGTCGGGCGCCGGCCATCGGGGGCGGCCGAACTGCTGGACAACACGGCCTCGTCGGACGAGGAGGAGTGGGGGCGCACCTTTGCGGGCCTGCACTGGCGCGAGCGGGACGCTTTCGGGGTAGAGGGGCTGTGGGCCGAGGCCTTCGTCTATGGCCTGCACGAGCGCGACCGCGACGGCGTGGCCACCTTCGACCGGCGCCACCTGGAACCTGGCCTGCGCCTGCTGCGCGAGCCACGGACCGGCCGGACCGACCTCGACCTCGACGTATCGGTGCGCGTGGGCACGCGGCGGGCCAGCACCGCGGCTGCCGATACCCGCGACCTCGACGTGCGGGCCGGTCGGGTGCACGCCAGCCTGGGGCACACCTTCGACGCGCCCTGGCGTCCGCGCCTGCGGGTGTCGTGGGACTGGGCGTCGGGCGATGGCGACATCAGTGATGGCAGCCTTGACCGCTATGAGAACCTGTTCGGCGGGCGGCGCAGCGATCTGGGCCACACCGGCATTTACGGGCCCTTCACGCAGGCCAATCTGTCACTGCCGCAGGTGCGGCTGGAGGCACGCCCCGGCCAGGCCACCGACTGGCGGATCAGCTGGGCCTGGGCGTCGCTGGCCGACGCGCGCGATGGCTGGATCAATGGGCGGCTGCGCGACCCCACGGGCGCTTCGGGGCGGTTCATCGGCCATGCGCTGGATGCGCGCGTGCGCCACCGCGTGGCGGGTGCGGTCCTCGAGGTGGGCGGCGCGGTGCTGCTGCGCGGGCGATTTGCCGAGACCGCCCCCGGTCCGGCGCGCAATGGAGATGCGCTCTATGGGTATGTCCAGGTGACCCGCAGCTTTTGAGTGCAGGGGCGGGCGCCCCCGCCCGACAGGCGCTGTAGGGCCCCAAAAGGGAGGGGGGCCCCGAAAGGGAGGGGGAAGCCGCCGGGCGGGGACAGATGCCCGACGGCTTCCAGCAGAGACCCCTCGCCAGGGTGGGGACGCGCGAGTGGTGGCCTCCGTACCGGCGCGGACCAATGGCCCGGGCCGGTTCGCCTCCGTTGCTGGGCGGGCAGTGATGCCGTGCCCACGCACCGAAGATGGGGCAGTGCCGCACCGAAGACGAGGGGCCAGCTTGTCACAACCGCGTCACCGTGCCGAGTCCGTATCGTCGCACAATCGGCGCCATCCGCCCTGTGGTTGACGCTCAGGCAGGTGGGGCGGGCGCCACCCGACCGCGCCTTGCCCGCTCGGCCGGATGGCCGTCATCGGACATCAGGATGGCGATCCAGCGGGTGTCGGGGAACTGGGCCAGCACCACCATCAGCGCCACCGCCAGCGGTGCGGCCAGGAACATGCCCACAGCTCCCCAGAGGCTGCCCCAGAGCGAGAGCGCCAGAAGCACGGTGACGGTCGACAGGTTCAGGCTGAGCCCGGTCATCCGCGGCTGCACGAAGTTGCCGATGGCGAACTGCCAGACCCCCACGCCGGCGGCCACCGCCGCCACCATCAGCGGGTTGTCGAACTGGACCGCGGCGAACGCCGTCGGCAGCGCCACGGCCACCAGCGATCCCACGGTGGGGATGTAGTTCAGGAAGAAGATGATGAACGACCAGAACAGGGCATGTTCCAGGCCCAGCGCGGTCAGCGTGCCCCACGTCGCCACCGAGATGATGGTCGAGCATACGGTCTGGACCCACACATACTGCTCAAGCGCGTCGCGGATCGATCCGATCAGCGCGCGTGCATTCTCGCGGTCGCCCGGGCCCGGAAAGATCGCCCGCATCTTGCCGGCAAAGGTGCGCGTGCCGGCCAGCAGGAACGCCGCATAGATCAGGATGAAGACCGCATCCCCGACCAGGCCCTGGGCGATGCCGGCCATGCGGGCGGCCAGCTGGGCGGGGTCGATGGTGGCGGTGAGGTCACGCAGCTCGGGCGCCACTCCGCCCAGATTCAGCATGTCGTGCACCCGCGCCAGGAGGGCGTCGATGCGCGCGCCGTAATCCCCGGCCGTCGCTGCGAAGGCGCGGGTGTTGTAGGCCACCAGCGCCACGATGGCCGCCAGCGCCGCCAGCACCACCAGCACCGCCCCCACCAGGCCCGCCCAGCGCGGCAGGCCCGGCAGGACGCGGCGCAGTCCGCGCGCCACCGCCTCGATCGACAGCCACAGGAAGACCCCCAGGGCGAACTGGGTCAGCACGTCGCGGAACCAGTACAGGCCCGCCACCACCACCCCTGCCGCGATGATCCACAGCGCCGCGCGCATGCCGCGATCCCCGCCTGGTCCGCGCGGGCCCCGTGCCGGGTTGGCGCCGGCGCCTGGCTGCGGGATCGGCGGCGCGGTGTCGGTCATCGCGGGGTCTCCGGCAGGGCGTCGGGGTCGAGGTCGAAGGCCAGCAGCCGCGTGCGCCCTTCGTCCAGATCGTCGTCGCTGACCAGCATCACGCGCAAGGGGCCGGTGGCGGGCGCATGCACCGCGATCCCCTCATAATTGTCGGCCAGGCCCGGCGCGGAAAGCCGCAGCAGGGGCACCGGCCGCATCGTGCCCGTCCAGCGCGCTGGCAAAAGGCCGATCTGGGTGCGCACGCCCAGCAGTGGCACGAAAAACCGCGTCAGGGTCAGCCAGCGCCCGTCGGGCAGCTGCACCAGGTCGCACAGGCCCCAACCGGGCGCCAGTTGCAGCCGCGCCACGGGCGCGACGGGGCCATGCGCGCCCGGGCCGGGCCCCGCGCGCCACAGCGGTGTGGCATTGGCGCCGCGCGCGCCCCGCTCGGCCCCCACCACCAGCCGCCCCTCGCGATCGACTGCCAGCGCCTCCAGCCCCCGGTTCTCGGCCAGCGTTCCCAGGTCCTCGAGGGCCGGCCCCGGGCTGGCCGCGCGGCCCAGCCCGGCGTCGAGGTCGATCAGCCGCACACGCTGCCAACGCTCGAACGACACCGCGACCCGGCCATCGGCCAGCACACCCAGCCCCTCGGCGTCGGCGGCATCTGCCTCGACCGGTTGGCCATCGGTGTCGCGGATGGCGGTCAGCGCCAGGTCCGACGCCCCCACCAGCCGTCCGGCCGCATCCAGGCGCAGGGCCATGCTGATGAAGGTGCCACGGTCCGAAACCGCCAGCACACGCCGTCCGTCGCGGGCGATCGCAAGGCCCGACAGGCCCGTGAAACGCAGGTCCGGCGAAGACAGCACCAGCGCCCCGGCCGGGCGCAGCGTGCGCGAGTCCACGTCTGTGGCCGGCATGGCCAGGGGCGCGGCGTTCAGCCCCGCACGCTCCCACTGCGCCACTGCCCGCTCCCAGGCGGCGGCCGGCAACGCCATCAACGCCCAGCCCAGCGCCCACAGCAGGGCCAGCCGGGCGGCGCTGTGCGGCGTCATCGCGTGGGCCGCCGCAGGCGCAGATAGAACGCCCCCGCGCCCCCATGTTCCGGGCGGGCCTGGGCGATCCCGCTGACCAGCGGACGCAGATGATCCGACTCGACCCATTCGGGCAGGCGCCGGCGCAGCACGCCGCGGTCGGGATGGCCCGGAATGCCCTGGCCGGTGATGACCAGCACAAAGGCCAGCTGCTGGGCCACGCTGCGGCGCACGAAGGCGATCAGGGCGGTCTCGGCGCTGGCCTGCGAGTGGCCGTGCAGGTCCAGCCGCGCGCCGATCGCCAGCGTGCCCCGGCGGACGCGGTTCTCGTTGGCGATGTCGGGGACGGCCGGCACGGCGGTCCGGCTCGGCATGGGGCGCGCGACGGCGCGGCT
>DBAV01000185.1 GCA_002291875.1 Hyphomonadaceae bacterium UBA1001 | reverse complement strand
GGCGGTGGGTTCGTCCAGCAGCAGCAATTCGGGGGCGTTGATCAGCGCCTTGGCCAGCGCGACGCGCGTCTTCTGCCCGGCCGACAACTCGCCCGCCGGCCGGTCGAGGAATTCGCCCAGCTGCATCTGCTCCGCCATCTCGCCGATGCGCGCCTCCAGCCGCGGCACGCCGTAGAGATGGCCATAGACGCGCAGATTCTCCCGCACCGAGATGCGCGCGGGCAGCGCGATATAGGGGGACGAAAAATTCATCCGCGCGAGCGCGGCGAACCGGTCCGTCGCCATGTCATGACCGAGCGCCAGGATGCGCCCGCGGGTGGGCACCAGAATGCCCAGCAGCATGGCGATGGTGGTGGTCTTGCCAGCGCCATTGCCGCCCAGCAACGCCCAGGTGGCGCCGCGCGGCATGGCGAAATCCAGCCCATCCACGGCCGGCGGGCGACCCTCCGCATAGGACTTGCCGAGGCCCTCGACCAGCAGCGCGGTCACCCCAGCATATGCCCGAAGCGCGCGGCCTTGGTGGCGAGATACCCGTCATTGACGCCGTTGCCGTCGAAGCTGTGCACCTCCCGGCCCACCACCTCGATCCCGCAGGCGGCGAGCGAGGCCAGCTTGTCCGGGTTGTTGGTCAGCAGGCGCACACGGGGGATGCCCAGCTGGCGCAGCATCTCGGCCGCGACCAGGAAATTGCGTTCATCCGCGCCATAGCCGATGGCGCGATTGGCATCGAGCGTGTCCAGCCCGTCATCCTGCAAGGCATAGGCGCGCAGCTTGTTCACCAGGCCGATGCCGCGGCCTTCCTGCGCCAGATAGAGCAGCGCGCCATGGCCATCCTCGGCCATCTTCTTCAGCGCGCCGCGCAGCTGCGGGCCGCAATCGCAGCGCAAGCTGCCCAGCAGGTCGCCGGTGAAGCATTCGGAATGCGCGCGGGCCAGCGGGGCGCCACCCTCGGCGGCGAAGCGCTCGGGTTCGCCCACCAGGATCGCCAGGTGCTCGATGCCGCCATCGGCGGCGCGGAAGGCGACGATGCGCGCCTCCGGCACGTCCTCCAGCGGCACGCGGGCTTCGGCCACCGGGTGCAGGCTGGTCGCGGCACTCGGCGGATAGGCCTGCACATCGGCGGCCTGCACGGTGGTCAATGTGGCGGCGTCGCGCGCCGGGGCCGCGATCAGCGCGGGCAGCAGGCGGCCGATCTTGGCCAGCAGCAGCGCGGCCGCGCCCAAGGCCGGCACCGGCGCACGCTCGGGCTGTTCGGGCAGCAGCAATTCGATGGTGGGGTCGGCCAGCATGCGCAGCCGCGCGGGTTGCACCAGCGCCTCGGGCAGGCGCAGCGCAGCCACGCCCTCCTCGGGGGCGGAGAGCGGGACGGGGCGCGAGAGCACGGCCGCGGCGCGGATCGGCGCCAGCAGCAGCACCGGCGCGGCCAGGGCGCAGCCTGCGAATTCGCGCAGGCTGTCATTGCCCACCGTCTCGGCCGCGGCGATCACCAGCAGCCCCTCCGGCCCGCGCACCAGAACCGGGGTGCCGCGCCGCAATTCGGACACGGCGCGGTGCACTGCGCGCATGGCCAGGCGCGCGGGCGAGGGCAAGGCGGTGTCGCCAAGGTTGGTCTGGGCAAGGGGCATGATGCGTTCTGGGTTCCGTTTGGCGTTGTTCTGCCGTCGAAATGTGGCGCCATCGCGGCACTTGTCTATGTGGGGTCGCTTGGCGTTCCGTCCATCCTTTGATCACGGATACGCGCGCGGGGCGGTTTCGGATGCAAAGCCTCTTCCCTTGCCCCCGGGGATAGGTGCTAAGTCCGTGAGTGAAGCACCTTGTCCGTGAGCGACGACGACCTGCCCTAGAAAGGAGACAGCATGGCCACCCCACGCCCCATCCTGATCATCGAGGACGACGCGACCGTCCGCGAGACCCTGCTGGACCAGCTCTCGCTGGATGGCGAGTTCGCGCCGCTCGCCGCCGAGACCGCGGCCACGGCCGATGCGCTGCTGGAGCGGGACGGCGCGCGTTTCGACGCCATCCTGCTCGATGTCGGACTGCCGGATGCCGATGGCCGGGAATACTGCGCCAAGCTGCGCAAGGCCGGCATCGCGGTGCCCATCATCATGCTGACCGGCGCCGGCGCTGAGCAGGATGTGGTGCGCGGCCTCGATTCGGGCGCCAATGACTACGTGCCCAAGCCGTTTCGGCTGAATGAGCTGCTGGCCCGGCTGCGGGCCCAACTGCGCATCTTCGACAGCAGCGAACACGCGGTGTTCACGATTGGCCCCTATGAATTCCGCCCGGCCCTGAAACAGCTTCTGGAAGCTGAACGCGGCAGGAAAATTCGCCTAACCGAGAAGGAAGCGGCGATCTTGAAATTTTTATATCGCGCCGGTGGCGCCCCGGTGCCGCGTCAGACCCTGCTGAACGAGGTCTGGGGCTATAACAGCGCCGTGACCACGCATACGCTGGAAACCCATGTCTATCGCCTGCGCCAGAAGATCGAGGCCGATCCCACCGATACGCGCCTGCTGCTGACCGAGGCTGGCGGCTATCGGCTGGCGATCAGGGGGTGAGCGGCCGCAACGCGCAGGCGGAAGCCCTGGCTGACGCCGGATTCCCAAGTTGCATCTGCGTCCACCCAGCGATGCGCCCGTGCCGCCGCGTGCTGGTGCCGCCTTCGCCGGATTGACCAAGCCGAGACAACCGCCCGCCGCCATGGCGCGCGCAGCCGCAGACGCGCCAGCGGCACATCGACCTGCGGCATGGTGGGCGGGCCCTGCCGCGCGCCGTGCAGGCGGCCGGTCTCGGCTGCCTTCCGAACGCTTTGCCGCTGGCCGGAAGCCCGCGACCAGGCCAGGAACGCGCCTCGCAAGGGTCCAGGCCCAATTCGTCTTTGGCGCGTTGGAAACACGTCTGTCGTGTTCTGAATCAGCATTTCGCTGGATGAGCGCATTGCAGCTTCACGCCACTCACCTGTTGTTGCTTGCAGCGTGCCGACGGTTCCGAAGTTCTCCGGCTGTGTGTCGCGCGCCGAACACTGCGTCGAATGCAGGTTAGGTCGAAGATGCGTAATGCTTCTCGGACATTATTTGCCAGAGAACTGGCGGAGGAAGTGCGCCCGGATTCGAACCGTCGCCCTGTTGCCTTGGAGAGGGCGGGCGTAGACGCCACCGCAGCGGGCGGTGGCGGAAGAGGTGGCCCCGCCTACTTCCCGGTCGAAGGCTGTGCCCAAGTGTACGACACCTTCAGCTTGTTGAGGTGCGTCCAAGGTAGCCAACCCTCGTTCTGCATA
>DBAV01000024.1:585-20294 GCA_002291875.1 Hyphomonadaceae bacterium UBA1001 | reverse complement strand
CCTTGCCGATCACCGCATTGCGCGTCACCCCGCCCGAGAGCTGCTTGGCGATCTGGGAAGCGGAATGGCCCTCGACCCAAAGCCTGCGCAGAAGATCGACACGTTCATCGGTCCAGCCCATCACACACTCCAGCCCTGGGTTTAACACGCTACATCTAGATCGGAGCCGCACAGCCCCTCGGCCCTGACCCCACCTATCGTATCTAAGACTTTCGTAACCACAATAGGTTGCGCCCGATCTATCCACAAGTTTTGGCCGCTCTCCAGATGTTGCGATGCCGGAATGACCCATGCCGCGCCGGAGTCGCCGCCGTTCGGGCGGTTGCGGGTCCTGACGCGGGGGGCTTTGCACGCTGCGCGACGAGCGCCTAGGACCGCACCATGAACACCCGGTCCGCCCCCGCACCCGCCATCGCCGAACCCCGCCCGGCTGCGGCGCCGCCTGCGCCCCGAACCTATGGCGCGGTGAACTGGCTGGGCCTGTGGACCCTGATCGTCCGCGAGGTGCAGCGCTTCTGGAAAGTCTATTTCCAGACCGTCTTTGCCCCGCTGGTGTCCACGCTGCTGTTCGTGATGGTGTTCGCGCTGGCCATGGGGTCGGGCGTGGTGTCCGGGCAGTCGGGCAGCATTCCCTATGTCGAGTTCGTCGCACCCGGCCTGATCATGATGGCCATCCTGAACAATGCCTTTGCGAACTCGTCCTCGTCGCTCATCATCGCCAAGGTCCAGGGCACGACGGTCGATTTCCTGATGCCGCCCCTGTCCGCGCTCGAGCTTTTGGTGGCCTTCATCGTGGGCGCCGCCCTGCGGGGGCTGGTGGTGGGCCTGGCGTCGGCGCTGGCGGTGGTCCTGATGGTCGATGTCGTGCCCCAGAACTGGGCGGCAACGGTGTATTTCGCGGTCATGGCCTCGGTGATATTCGGCGCGATCGGCCTGCTGGGAGGCCTGTGGGCCGAGAAATTCGACCACCTTCAGGCCGTGTCCAACTTTGTGGTCACCCCGCTGACCTTCCTGTCGGGTACCTTCTATTCGATCGACCGCCTGCCCCAGCCGTTCAAGGACATCAGCCACTGGAATCCGTGCTTTTTCCTGATCGACGGCTTTCGGTACGGCATCACGGGCTATCATGACGGACCGCTGGTGATCGGCGCCGTGGTGTCGTTCGTGCTGACCGCGGTGCTGCTGGTGGCGTGCTGGCTGGTGATCCGGTCGGGGTATCGCCTGCGCGCCTGAGGGCGGCTCAGCGCACCAGGCCGGCCACCCGCGCCAGCGCATCGGCAAGGATGGCCACATCCTGCGCGCCCGTCACGCCCCACCGTCCCTCGATGACGAAGGTCGGCACGCCATTGACGCTGGCCCTCCGGGCGGTGTCCATCTCGTGGCGCGTGGCCGCGACATCAGCATCCGAGGCCAGAAGGTCGGCCACCAGCCGGCGGTCGAGGCCGACATCGCCGGCCAATCCGCTCAGGACCCCGCGATCGCCAACGTCGAGCGCCTCGGTGAAGGTGGCACGGAACAGCCGCTCCTTCATGGCGATCCCCTTGCTCTGACCCTGGGCCCAGCGGATCAGGCGATGCGCGTCGAAGGTGTTCGAGGCATGCCTGCGAGAGGCAAAGGCAAAGTCGATGCCCTCGGCCGCGCCCAGTGACTCCAGCATCGCGCGCGCCTGGGCCATCCGGGCGGGGTCGGGAAATCGCTCCCGGGCGTAATCGCTCCAGTCGCGCCCCTGGGCAGGGATCGACGGGTCCAGCTGGAACGGATGAAGCTGGACAGTGACGGCCACCCCCGACGCGTCGATCGCACCCAGCAGTCGCCGGAGGCCAAGCCAGCACCAGGGGCACGCGATGTCGGACACCATGTCCACACGCACGGGCCGCGGCTGGGCAATGGCGCCCGGCGCGGATGCATCAGGCCCCGGGTCGGTCATTGCCCTTCCGGTCCCCGGCCTGCAGACGCGCAAGCCGCTCGGCGATCGGCTCGGGGATCAAGCGGAATACCGAGGTGACGCCCTTGTTGTGCAGTCCGGTGACCACCACCGGCTGGTCGCGCTCATTGGCGGCAAGGCTCTCCTCGACCACCTGCTCGGCGCTCTGCCACAGCCATTCCGGCGCGTTCGCGGCCCGTCCGCTGGTGCCGTTGACCTCGTGGAACTCCGAGCGGGTCAGCCCCGGACAGCTGGCGGTGACATGCACCCCCGTGCCAGCGCATTCGGCGTTGAGGCCCTGGGAAAAGCGTATCAGGGCCGCCTTGCTGGCGGCGTAGAGGGTAAAGCCCGATGCTGGCGGCACCAGGCCCGACACGGATGCGACGTTCAGGATGCGGCCGAACCGGCGCTCCAGCATCCCGGGCAGCACCTTGTGTGCCAGCTCGCACGGGACGGTGACCATCACCTGAAGAAAGGCAGCCTGCTGCTCCCAAGTGGTGTCCGCATAGCTCCCTTCGACCGCATAACCGGCATTGTTGACCAGGCCATCGACCTGGCGTCGGTCACGCGCGATCGCCGCCAGAAGGCCGTCGACAGCCCCGGGCGCGGCCAGGTCGGCCTCATAGCAGAAGGTCTCGACGACCGACTTCTGGCGGATCGAGGCCGCCAGTTCCTGCAGGCGGGCAGTGCGCCGGGCGGTCAGCGCCACGTCCCATCCCTGCTGGGCATAGCGGCGGGCAAAGGCCGCACCAATCCCGGCCGAAGCCCCGGTCACCAGCACAAGCCTGCGTCCATTCATGTCCGCACTCTCCACCTCTGTGCCCCGTGGGCGATCATCCGGCACGCGCTGCGCCGGTGCAAGCGTGCTTCACGCCGCCTCGACCCGACGCAGGCGTGCGATGAAAAAGCCGTCGGCGCCTCCGGCCGGCCCCAGGGGCGCCAGCGTCCGCAGGTCGCCTTCGGGCGTCAGGAAGGCGCGATGCGGCGCGATCTCCTCGGGCGTCACCGGCACACGCTCCCAGCCGCCGCCCGCCAGCGCGTTCTGCACGCGCGCCTCGCCTTCCTCGGGCTCAAGCGAACAGACCGCATAGATCATCACGCCGCCGGGGCGCAGCATGGCGCGGGCCGCCTCGATCAGGCGCTGTTGCTGGGCCGCAAGCGGGCCGATGTCACGTGCGTCCTTGATCCACGGTGCCTCGGGATGCCGCCGCCAGGTTCCGGTGGCCGAACACGGCGCATCCAGCAGCACGCCGTCCACCGGCGCATCCGGACGCCATGACAGCGCGTCGGCATTGACCACCGCAGCGGCCAGTCCGGTGCGCGCAAGGTTGGCCCGCAGGCGTTCCAGGCGGTGGGCGCTGCGGTCCAGCGCCGTCACGGCAAAGCCGCGGGCTGCCAGCTGCATGGTCTTGCCGCCGGGGGCGGCACCGATGTCGATCACGCGCGCGCCCGGCAGACGCGGCATCAGCCGCGCGGGCAGCGACGCCGCCAGATCCTGCACCCACCATCGTCCCTCGGCAAAGCCGGGCAGGGTGTCGATCGGACCGGGCAGGGCATCGAAACGCACGGTCTCGGCATCGAGGGCGCGCGCCCCCAGCGCGACCAGCGCGGCTGCGGCGTCGGCATCGCGCACGGTCAGGTCGGTGGGCGGCTCTTCAAGGCCCGCAAGGGCCAGAGCCACGGTCATCTCCGGGCCGTGGGCCGCCCGCCAGCGTGTCGCCAGCCAACCGGGCAGCACGACCTTGGGGTCGGCCTCGAGGGCGGCGCGCCCGCTGCCATCACCCGCACGCTCGGCAAGGCGCCGCAGGACGGCGTTGGCCAGACCGGCAAAGGCCGCGGTCTGGGGATCGGCGCGGGCCAGGTCGACTGTCTCGGAGACCGCGGCGTGGGCCGGCGTGCCCAGCCCCAGGATCTGGCCCGCCCCCAGCCGCAGCAGCGCCATGCCGGCCGGGGGCGGCTCACGCTGCAGCAGCGCGGCCAGCATCGCATCGATCACCCCCAGGCGGCGCAGGGTGGCTGCCGTCAGGGCGCGCGCAAAGGCACGGTCACGGCCCTCGAGGCGGGTGAAGGTGCCGACCAGGTCCAATGCATCGTCGAGCGTGCGCCTCTGCTCGAGCACAAAGCGCAGCAAGGCGAGGGCGCCGGCGCGCGCGGGGTCCGCGGCACGGGTATGGGCAGGCCTGGCGCGATCGCGGGGACGCTGGGACCGATGGGGGCGCGCGGTCACCGATGGCCGCCGGGCAGGTCAAGGCCCTCGGTCACGCCGCGATCGACGGCGCCGCGCCGGCCGCCCGGGGTGTCGACGCCGCCCGCGTCCGGCTCGGACAACATGGACAGCGCCGGGCCGGGCCGTCCGATCGCCCCGGCCAGCTGGCGCAGCGCCTCGATCCGGTTGGCGGTTGCCGGGTGGGTCGAGAACAGATTGTCGCCCGTCCGCCCGTTCAGGGGGTTGATGATGAACATGTGCGCCGTGGCGGGGCTGGCCTCGGCGCGCTCGTTCACCACCCGACGCGCGCCCTGCTCGATCTTGGCCAGCGCCCGGGCCAGCCAGTCCGGGTTGCCGGCGATTTCGGCGCCGACACGATCGGCCTCGTACTCGCGCGAGCGGCTGATCGCCATCTGCACCAGCGAGGCCGCCAGGGGGGCGATGATCATGATGGCGATCAGGGCGATGGGATTGGGCCGCTCGCGGTCGCCGCCGAACAGGAAGGCGAAGTTCGCCAGGATGCCGATCGCGCCGGCCAGGGTGGCCGTGACCGTCATGGTCAGGGTGTCGCGGTTCTTGATGTGCGCCAGCTCGTGCGCCATCACGCCCGCCACCTCCTGGCGGTCCAGCATGGTGAGCAGGCCGGTCGTCGCGGCCACCGCGGCGTTCCTGGGGTCACGCCCGGTGGCAAACGCGTTGGGTTGCGGCGTGTCGATCAGCGTGATCCTGGGAACCGGCATGCCCGCCCGCTCGGCCAGCGCACGCGTATCGGCGACATAGGTCCGCACGCGCGGATCAGGGTGGCTCTCGTCGACCGTCTGGGCATTGTACATCCGCAGCGCGATCTTGTCGGCGTTCCAGTACGAGAACAGGTTCATGACGACTGCCACGCCCAGCGCCACCAGCATCCCGGTCTGGCCACCGATCAGCAGGCCGACGCCGCCGAACAGCGCGGTCATCACCGCCATGAGGATGAATGTGCGGGCGTGGTTCATGATCGTTCCCTGCGCGCGTCCGGGGCGCCTCTCAGCCGGTGCGCATTGCATGAGCAATGGCTGCACCTAACTGTTCGATGCACGATATGAGGCTCGTGGGGGCGAACCGCAATCGCGTTCACCCACCATCACGGAAGTGGGAACATGGACGCTTCGACCGCAACTCGAGACGTGCCTGGGGCTGCCCCGGGAAAGGCGATTTCCGAGGCCGCGCGACGCGCGCTCGAAGAGGCGCACGCCCGCAGGGCCGCCGAAGGCCAGGCGCCGCGCGCCGATGGTGCGGGCGAACGGCAGGGTCGGGACGGCCTCGAGCCGACCCGCTTTGGCGACTGGGAGTTCAAGGGCATGGCGGTGGATTTCTGATGGAGCGCCCAAACGCTGGCGACGGGCCGGGCCTCCACGGCACCACGATCCTGGCGGTGCGCCGCAATGGGCGCGTGGTCATCGCCGGTGACGGTCAGGTATCGATGGGGCCAACGATCATGAAGGGCAATGCGCGCAAGGTGCGTCGCCTGGCCGAGGGGCGCGTGATCGGCGGGTTCGCGGGTTCGACCGCCGATGCACTGACCCTGTTCGAGCGGCTGGAGCAAAAGCTGGAGCGCTATCCCAACCAGCTGACCCGTGCGGCGGTGGAATTGGCCAAGGACTGGCGCACCGATCGCTATCTGCGTCGCCTCGAGGCGCTGCTGATCGTGGCCGACGCCGAGATCACCCTGGTGATCACCGGGGCCGGTGACGTGATCGAACCCGAACACGACGTTGTAGCCGTAGGCTCGGGTGGCAATTATGCGCTGGCCGCCGCGCGTGCGTTCGCCGAGACGCTGGACGACGCCGAGGACATTGCGCGCCGCGCGATGGCCATTGCCGCCGACATCTGCGTCTACACCAACCGTTCGCTGACGGTCGAGGCGATCGCGCGCGACTGACCCCGTACGCCAAGGCCGGGCCGCCGCCGCGGCGGTGCCTGGTCGCCCAAGCCACTCTGCAGACATGAAAAGGGGCCGACCCCCGCGGAGTCGGCCCCGATCATGATCGACCATCGACCGGGCGGCGGGCGCCCGGCCGCAGTTCGGATCAGTCCTTCTTCGAGTTGCGCAGCGCCGCGCCGAGGATGTCGCCGAGCGACGCGCCCGAGTCCGACGAGCCGTACTGGGCCACGGCCTCTTTTTCCTCGGCCAGCTGCATCGCCTTGATCGAAAGCGTGATCTTGCGCGTGGTGCGGTCGAACGAGGTGATCATCGCGTCGGTCCGGTCGCAAATGGCAAAGCGGTCCGTGCGCTGGTCATTGCGATCCCGCGACAGGTCCAGCTTGCGGATGGTCGCCTTCTGGGCATTCTCGGGCCCGAACGCCACTTCGATGAAGTTCGGGTCGATCTTGGTGACCTCGACCGTGACGATCTGGCCACGCCGCAGCTCGGTGCCTTCCAGCGGATCAGGCTCGGCCTGCTTGATGCCCAGGCTGATGCGCTCGCGCTCGACATTCACTTCCAGCACGCGCGCGGTGACGGTGTCGCCCTTGTTGTAGGCCTTGACGGCTTCTTCGCCGCTCTGTTCCCACGACAGGTCGGACATGTGCACCAGCCCGTCCAGTTCCGCGTTCAGGCCGACGAACAGGCCGAACTCGGTGATGTTCTTGACCTCGCCGGTGACGATCGAGTTGACCGGGTGCTCTTCGACAAAGCGCTCCCACGGGTTCTGCATCACCTGCTTGAGGCCCAGCGAGATGCGCCGCTTGTCGGCATCCACCTCGAGCACGATCACTTCGACCTCCTGCGAGGACGAGACGATCTTGCCGGGCGGCACGTTCTTCTTGGTCCAGCTCATTTCCGAGACGTGGACCAGGCCCTCGACGCCGGGCTCGAGCTCGACGAAGGCACCATAGTCGGTGATGTTGGTCACGCGGCCGGTGAACTTGGCGTTCTGCGGGTATTTCGCCGCCACGCCGTCCCACGGATCGGACTGAAGCTGCTTCATGCCCAGCGAGATGCGCTGGGTGTCCTGGTTGATCTTGATGATCTGGACCCGGACCGTGTCGCCGACATTCAGCACCTGGCTGGGGTGGGACACGCGCTTCCAGCTCATGTCGGTGACATGCAGCAGGCCATCGATGCCGCCGAGGTCCACGAACGCACCATAGTCGGTGATGTTCTTGACCACGCCTTCGCGGATTTCGCCCTCGTGCAGGCTCTGCACGATCTCGGCGCGCTGGCCCTGGCGGTCCTGTTCCATCACCGAACGGCGCGACACCACGATGTTCCCGCGCTGGCGGTCCATCTTCAGGACGGCGAAGGGCTGACGGACGCCCATCAGCGGCTGGACGTCACGCACCGGGCGGATGTCGACCTGGCTGCCGGGCAGGAAGGCGTTCGCGCCGCCAAGGTCGACGGTAAAGCCGCCCTTGACGCGGCCAACCAGCACGCCTTCGACGACTTCGCCGCGCTCGTGCTGCTTTTCCAGGCGCGTCCAGGCTTCTTCGCGGCGGGCGCGTTCGCGGCTGACCACCGCCTCGCCCAGCGCATTTTCGACGCGGTCGATGTAGACGTCGACGTCGGAGCCGGCAGTGGGCTGCACGTCGTCGAGCGCAAATTCGCGCAGCGGGATGCGCCCCTCGGTCTTCAGGCCGATGTCGACCACGACGAAATCGTTTTCGATCGCGGTGACGCGGGCGGTCGTGACCTTGCCCTCGATCTGGCCGCCGCCGAGGACGCTCGCCTCGAGCATCGCCTCGAAGTCCGAGCGGCTGGGGTTAAGCGCGGACATGGTCATGTGCTTGTTCATGCAACTACAGGTCTCCGTTGGATGTCAGGCCGACCGGTTGGCTCCGGCGGTCTTGGCGACGACAGCCGCGGCCACGCCCCACCATGGGACGTCTCTGCCGGGTGTCGACGTCGAGGAGGACGGACAGCGCGCATGGGGGCGTGCGAAGGCGCAACGCCCGAACTCGTGCTGGCCAGTGCCGTATCCTACGCCAAGCCGACGTCGATGATGCGGCGAGCAGCCTCCACGGCGGCGTCTATACTCAGATCGGTGGTGTCCAGCAAGACCGCGTCCTCGGCGCGGCCAAGCGGTGCGTCCCTGCGGCCGCTGTCGCGGGCATCGCGCTCGGCCAGCTGTGCGGCGACCTCGTCCAGCGATGTCACCTGGCCGCCCTCCGACAGTTCTTTCCAGCGCCTGCGCGCCCGGACATGCGGCGCGGCCGTGACAAAGAACTTGAAGTCGGCGTCCGGGCAGATCACGGTCCCGATGTCCCGCCCATCCAGGATCGCCCCGCCAGGCGTCCGCGCAAACCGCCTCTGGACCTCCAGCAGGGCGGCACGCACCTCGGGGACCGCGGCAACCTTCGAGGCGCCCTGGCCGATCTCGGCGCTTCGCACCCGCGGATCATCGGCCAGCGCGGGGTCGAGCGTGCGCGCGGCGCGGATGGCGGCCTGTGCGTCGGAGGGGCTGGCGCCCGCCTCGATGACCGCCAGCGCCACCGCGCGGTAAAGCGCGCCCGTATCCAGCAGGGGCAGGCGATAATGGGCCGCCAGCCGCCGCGCCAGCGTGCCCTTGCCCGATGCGGCGGGACCGTCGATGGCGATGATCATCAGCGGGCCCTGCTCACAGCGCCCCACCGGTCGGCCGGCGCTCGATGGTCTTGAACACGCCCGTTGCGGTCATCACGGTGCGATCGCCGACCCAGATCCGTCCCTCGACCGTGTGCAGATCGTCCGCGCTGGCGATGATGCGGCCATTGCCTTCCACCCAATCGCCCAGATGCGCCCCCGAGACAAAGTCACAGCACAGGCGGACGGTCACCCACCAGCGGTCGCGGCGCCCGGAAACCGCATGGCCCAATGCGACGTCCGCAAAGCTCATCAGCATGCCGCCATGGGCGTTCATCATGCCGTTGGTGTGGCGGTCCTCGACCCGGAATGCCCGCGCATAGCCTTCGACCGCACAGGATTTCTGATACAGCGGCCCGATCGAGCGGCCGAAACCGCGGGTCCAGTCGATCAGCGTGTATCCGTCGGGGATCGGCGCCGGCTCGGGCGCGACGGCGTCGGACATCGCGGTCAGGCCGCAATCGTCGGCGCGGGATCGATCCGACCGGCCAGGGCCGCCGCCAGGAAACGCCCCGCCAGTTCCACGCCATCCGGACCGATCGAGTGCGGCAGGCCGGTGGAAACGTGCCATTGCGCGGCATGGCCTGCGGCACACAGCGCCTGGGCGGCCTGGAACATGGCCTGGACGGGAATGCGGTCGTCGCGATCGCCGTGGACCAGCAGCACGGGCGGCGCGGCGGCCATTTCGGCCTTCAGGGCCGCCGGTGCGGCCAGCGCGCCTGAAAAGCCGACAATTCCACCCAGCCTCGGGGTGCGGCGCATGCCCACATGCAGCGCCATCATCGTTCCCTGGCTGAAGCCCACCAGCGCGATGCGCTGGGGCGGGACACCGTATCGCTCGCTCTCGCGGTCGATGAAACGCTCGAGCGGGGCCGCCGCGGCCCGCACGCCGCGCTCGACGCCCTGCGGCGTCATCCCTCCCAGGTCGAACCACTGATAGCCGCCCGGGAAACCGGCGAGCGGCTCGGGCGCGTTGGGACCGAGGAACTGGGCGCCGGGCAGGGCGTCGCGCCAATAGGGGGCAAGCGAAAGCAGGTCCTCGCCGTTCGAGCCGTAACCGTGCAGCAGGATGACCAGGCTGTCGGGCTTGCCGCCCCGCGCCGGCGCCATCCGCGGTCCGTCGATCGGTCTCATCGCAGCGCTCCGCCCTGGCCGCTCAATGCTGGCTTTCGGGCGTGGTGACGGTGATGCCGTCCAGCGGTTCGCTGAGCCGTATCTGGCAGGACAGGCGCGAGTTCGCGGTGACGTTCTCGGCGAAATCCAGCATGGATTGCTCCATCCCGGTCGGCTTGCCGACCTTTTCCAGCCATTCCTCGGCGACATAGACGTGGCAGGTCGCACACGAGCACGCGCCGCCGCAGTCCGCGTCGATCCCGGGAATGTTGTTCTTCTCGGCCAGTTCCTGCAGCGTCTGGCCATTCCTGCCTTCGACCGTGCGCGCCGTGCCGGCGCTGTCGACAAACGTCACCTTGGGCATGCTTCCCCTCTCGATTTCGCGCCGGCCCGGGCCCCGTCAGCCCGCACCGAGGATGTCCTTCATCGACACGGATGTATCCGCGAGCCGTTCGGGCGCAACCTCCGCGCGCTGCGCAATCAGCTTGCGGCCTGCCATGAATTCGGCGGGCGCATTGACCGCGTCCACCGCGATCAGGCGGCCCGCAGCCAGCGAAAATGCCGCAAACCGCCGTGTCCCGGGGTCACCGCGCAGGACCACCCGGTCGGCGCCCGCCGAAATGCCGGCGATCTGCAGCTTGAGGTCGTACTGGTCGGACCAGAACCAGGGTGTCTCTTCGGTGGGACGCGGTGCGCCGGTGATCGCCGCAGCCGCCAGCTTTGCCTGTTCAAGCGCGTTGTGGACACTTTCCAGCCGGGACAGCCGCCGGTCGTAATGCACCAGGGGCCGCCGCGCGCAGTCGCCGATGGCGTAAACGCCCGGAGCCGAGGTTCGCGCGTCGGCATCGACCACGATGCCGTCCTCGCAGTGCACCCCCGACGCCCGCGCCAACGCGTCATCGGGCACGATCCCGATGGCCACCAGCACCACATCGGCCTCGATCCGCTGACCATCGGCCAGCCGCACGGCCGCGACCTGGCCGTCCCCCTCGAACGCCTCGAGGCGCGCACCCGTGCGCACGTCGACCCCGGCGTCACGGTGCACCTGGTCATAAAAGGCTGACATTTCGGGGCCGGTCACGCGTGCCAGGACGCGCGGTGCGGCCTCGAGCACGGTCACCGCCACGTCCAGCCCGCGCGCCACCGCGGCCACTTCCAGTCCGATATAGCCGGCGCCGACGATCACCAGCCGCGCGCCCGGCAGAAGGGCGGGCCGCAGGCCGTCGACATCGGTGATCGACCGAAGGACGTGGACGCCGCCCAGCTCGGCGCCCGGCAGCGCGATCCGGCGCGGTGTCGAGCCGGTTGCGAACACCAGATGGTCGAAGGCATGGACCTCGCCATCGCCGGTGGTGACCGCCCGCGCGTCAAGATCAGCGTGCACCACGCGTTCGCCCGTGCCGAGCGCGATACGTTCCTCGGCAAAGGTCTCACGCGGGCGCAGCCAAAGGTCGTCGGTGGCCATCTGGCCGGCCAGATACTTCTTCGAGAGCGGCGGGCGCTGGTAAGGCGGTGCCGTTTCGGCGCCCAGCACCGTGACGTGGCCCTGCCAGCCCATCCGGCGCAGCTGGATCGCGACCTCGCCGCCAGCCTGTCCGGCGCCGACCACCACGACGCGTCCCTCGAGCATTGCGTGATCTCCCGCCCCTGCACGGCCTGGCACGCGCGTCTAGGCGCACGCCTTCGGTGCGGCAAGCCGTGCGGTCAGGGTGCGCCGGGGGCGGGCGTGGGCGCGCTGCCGGTCAGTTCGGCCATGCGCACATCCACCGATGCCAGAAAGCCTGCGACGTCCTCGGCCGAGCGCGCGGCGGCCTCTTCCATCGGAATATGTCCGATCGCGTCATAGATGATCAGCCGCGCACCCGGGATGCGGCGCGCGATCGCCTCGCCGCTGGCCACCGGTATCACGCGATCCTCGCGCCCGTGCAGCACGAGCGTCGGCACCCGCAGGGTCGAGAGCGCCGCAATGGCGGCGGGGTCGGGCTCCTGGGCGAACGGAATCCGCTGGATCACATCGCGAGCGCCGGGCGCCCGCAGCATGGCCCAATAGCGGTCCACCATGTCGGGCGTGACCTGGGCATCGTCGTGAAAGGCGACCTTGAGGCCCTGTTCGATCAGCCCGCGCGAGCCCATCCAGCGGACCAGCGGGCGGGTGATCGGGTTGCGCACAAGGGCAAAGCCATCGACGCTCTCGTCTTGCGCGGTCGCGGCGGCGGGCGTGTCACCGGGAACACCCGCGGTGCTGACGGGGATCAGGGCCGTGACCCGATCCGGGTGGGCAACGGCAAAGCGCCATGCGACATGGCCACCCATCGAATTGCCGCCGATGGCAAACCATTCGACACCCAGAGCGCGTGTGGTCCGATCGACGACATCGACCAGCGCAGGCAGGCCCACATCCTGACCGTCGGGCGTGCGGGTCAGCCCATGGCCGGGCAGGTCGAGCCGGATCACGACCCGGTCGCGCGCCAGCCGCATTGCCCATGGCTCCCAGGTCTCCAGCGAGGCCGTGTATCCGTGCACCAGGACCAGCGGAGTGCGCGGCGACTGGGTGGCCATCGGCCCGCTGACGCGGACCCGTACCCGCAGTTCGGGCGAAAGGTCGACCCATCGGGGTTCGGCGCCCGCATAGCGCGCGTCCAGTTCCTGCCAGGACAGGTCGGGTCGGAACAGGACGGCGGCGGTCGCGCCGGCGGCAAGCACCGCAAAGCCCAGGACAACGAGGAGGGCGGTAACCAGGATGCGTTTCATGCGCGCTTCCCTACCGCGCCGGCCACGCCGCGACCAGTGGCCCGGACGCCGCCAGGGACGACCGGGCCGGGGGCGGCTTCAGGCTCAGAATTCGGTGCGGAACCGCAGCGTGACGCGACGCGGCGGAATGGCATAGGTATAGAACAGCCACGTCGCCACCGCCTCGGTGTCGGTGCAGTTCGAGCAGTCCAGTCTCAGCTCCCAGTCATTCTCGGTCGGAGCATAGGACAGACCCAGCTGGGTGGTCCAATAATCCCCGGTCAATGCCACAGGCTGCTCGTTGTTGGTCGACACCCAGTACTCCGAGATGTAGGCGCCGGTGGCATCGGCCCGCACGGTGCCGAAGTTCTCGAACTCGAACCGCGTGCGCGCGCCAAAATTGGTCTGCAGGTCCGGCGTGCGGATCGGCTGGTCGCCAATGTCGATGCGCCCCGCAGGATCGCCCGCGCGGGTGTACTGGGCATCCATCAGCGCCACGTTCGCGAACAGGTCCAGCCAGTCGGTCGGCCGCGCCGAGGTCTCGACTTCCAGCCCGCGCACCTCGAGGTCGCCCGAGTTCTGGGTCAGGAAGGCCGGCGCGCCGGTGGTGGGATTGGTCACGGCGGACGGGGTCTGAAGGCCCTGGGTGTCCGAGAAATAGGCCGTCGCGTTCAGCGTGAGGCGCCGGTCGAGCCATTGCGACCGCACCCCCGCCTCGTACGACCACACCTCCTCGATGTCGAAGGGCAGCACCAGCGCTGCGTTGGTTTCGCGCGCATTCCATCCGCCGGACTTGAAGCCATTGGTCGCCGAGGCGAACACGTTCAGGCTGTCGGTGATGTCCCAGCGCAGCGCCACCCGCGGGGTCAGCTTTTCGGCGTTCAGCGTGGTCGGAATGCCGCCGGGAAAGTTCAGGACACTGCCGTTCGGCAGGGTCACCGAGGTGACGGCGCGCAGCCGCGCGGTGGTCAGCAGGTTCGGATTCGAGGCGAAGGTGGCGCCGGTCCGCGGGTTGACGCCGAAGGGCGTCACGAAGGCGAGGGTCTTTTCCTCTTCGGTATAGCGGGCACCCAGCGTCAGCGTCAGGGCATCGGTGATCGCAAGGTCACCCTGGGCATAGATCGCGGCCGTCGTGGCGTCGTTCAGCAGGCGGCGCGACGTGAACAGCCCGCCCGAAATGCCCAGATAGTCGGTGATCTGGGTGTCGTTCTCTTCCTTGAGCCAGAACAGCCCCGCGACCCAGCTCAGCCGGTCGTCGAACGCCTCGCCCGCCAGCTTGAGTTCGTGGCTCATCTGCTCGTGCTCGCCATTGTTCATGATGACGAACTGGCCGGCGGTCGGTGCCCCCGCGAACAGCCCGTTCGGGCCGTCGAAGAACTCGATCGAGAAGTCCTGGTCCAGCCTGCGCCAGCCGCTGATCAGGTTGGCGGTGAAAAGGTCGGTGTCCCACTGGAGGTTGGAGGTGATGGCGTCGGTGCGCGACACCGAGCAATTGCCCAGATTGTCGACCCACAGCGCGGACGGAAGGTCGCCGCGGCAGCCGAACTGGCGCACCCCGCTGCGCGTGGCGTGGAACAGCGGAAGGACCGAGGACGTCGCGCGCTGGATGCGCGGATCGGTGGGTCCGGTCGGCGTGAAGGGCTGGCCGGTACGGTCGATCGGCTGGCCGGCGGAATTGGTGATGACATAGGACGGCAGGGTGAAGCCGCCTCCGCGAATTTCGAGGTCCGAATTCGCAAGGTTCACCCCGCTGTCGAAACTGCGCTCGAGGGCGAGGTCCCAGGTCAGCGCGTCGGTCGGCAGCACGCGCAGATCAAGGCGCGCCGCCCATTGATCCCGTCCGCCATAGGTTTCCCCGGTGGTCAAACCCTCCACATGCCCTTCGTCCGTCAGGCCATAGGCCGACAGCTTGGTCAGCAATCGGTCATTGATCGGAAGGTCCACCGAACCCCGGGCCAGCCTCTGCTCGAAGCTGCCCACCCCCAGCTCCAGAAAGCCGCCCATTTCGGTGCCGGGGCGTCGCAGGATGACATTGATCGCCCCGCCCGTGGTGTTGCGGCCGAACAGCGTGCCCTGGGGGCCGCGCAAGACCTCGATCCGCTCGACATCGAGGAAGGCGTAATTGTTGGCGTTCTGACGCGCGACATAGATTTCATCGACATAGGTGCCGACGGGCGGGTCAAAGGTGGCGATCGACTCGGTGTTGCCCAACCCGCGGATGAAGATGGCATTGGCCGACCCGATGCCGGTGTTGTTCTCGGCCACGGTGGACGGCACGAACCGCGCGAGCGAGAGCGTGTCGGACACGCCCAGCGACTGCAGTGCCTCGGGCGTGAAGGCCGACACGGCGACCGGCACGTCCTGGATGTCGGCTGCACGCCGCTCGGCGGTGACGATGATCTCGCCGGTTTCGGCTTGATCCGACTGGGCTGCGGCAATCGGCGCCCAACCCAGCGCCATTCCCATCAGGGCCAATGTCGCGGCCGAGCGCAGCAGGCTCTTTCTCGTCATCGTCTCACTCCCCACACCGGGCCAGTCCTGGCCGCTCGCGCACCCGATGATGTCGCGAAGTTGATATATCTTTATGGAGGGCGGCATGGCCTGCAAGACAAAAATGAGACACTGTAGGCGTTGCATTCGGGGTGTGGCGTTCCTGCCGCACGATCGGGCAGGAACGCCCCCGCCCGCAGCAGCAAGGAAAGGTCGATCCTGATGAAATCCTGCCTCCGGTTCGCCCTCGCGGCAGCCGCCTTGCTGGCGGCGCCCATGTCCCTCGCGCAGCCGGCGGCGGGAAGCGGGGGCCAGGGCGCCGCAACACCCGCCGGTGGGGACCTTCCCGGTGGCGGGTTCGACCGCGCGCTGTTCGACCTCTGGATTGATGCACGTGCCGGCACCGGCGAGCCGGTCTGGTGGTATTCCGAAGGCACGCTGCATGCCTTTCCGTCCGGCGAGCTGATTGCGCGCGTCGAGGGGTTCGACACTGCCCGGATGCACTGGCCCGACCGCGCGGTGCCCGACGTGCACCAGTATTCGCGCAAGATCTACATGTTCCGCGACCCGGCCACGGGCCAGGTGTTGCGCCAGTTCAACGGCAATGCCGTGGCGCCCATCGCCTTCCCCTATCAGTTCATCCGGTATCGACTGCAGGGCGACGACATCGCCACCGTGGTCGAGCAGGGCGTCGCGCCGAACGTGATGACCATCCCGGCGCGCCAGGGCATCACCGCGCGGCGGCTGGGCAATGATGGTGTGGCCTTCACCGCCCCGCTCTACATGGATTTTCCGTCACGCGGCGGCGCCCGGTTCCAGGCCTTCGAGAACTATGACTTCTTCATCTCGACCAACCCGGCCGTCAGCGAACCGCACCAGCTCTCGTGGGTACGGTTCGGCCCGGCGCCGGCCTGGGCCGGGGGCGTGCCCTCGGTGATGCACCTGGTGACGTGGCGCGTGGAACGCTTCGAGGACCTGCCTGCCCCGATGCGCAGCTTTATCGAGGCCGAAGCGCCGATGTGGAAGGCACCCCCCGTCGATCTGGCGGACATCCGGCGCCTACAGGCGGGGGGCTGACCACCCCGCTCAGCCCACCCCGCTCAGCCCAGAACGCCCATCATGAAGATGGCCGTGATGAACAGGGCCGCGACGAACCACACCACCATCGTCACCAGCACGAAGGCGCGCCACGAGGCCGAGAACCACCCGAGGGCATAGGTGCCCTTGAGGTGGAAGAACATGTGCACGGGAATGGCCGCCACAAGGCCAAGCGCCACCCAGTCCGCCACGACGTGACCGATGCGCCCCAGCAGCATCACCGCCACGAACACCATCGTCACCAGCGAAATCGAATACAGCGCGAACACGGCGTGATCGTAGAGGGTCACCCCGCGTTTCCACGCGAACATCACCCACAGGAAAGGCAGTGACAACGGAACAAGCAGAAACGAGAACTTGTAGGCGCTGTTCTGAAGCTTGTACGCCAGAAGGTCCGGATTCTGCAGCTTGGCGCGCAGCTTCTTGGTCATTGCATCATTGATGAAATAGACCTCGTCGGCTGTTTCGCGCACCACGATGCCGATCGCCTCGTCCACGGGGACCGTGCCCCCATTGGCCGCTGCCCGGGCTTCGAGCGCCTCGCCGACACGGCGTTCGGTGGTGTCCGCCCCGGCGCCCGCACCGTCCGCCTGCACCTCGAGTTCCACCCTTGGACCACGGTCCGTGCCGGTCTGGACCTGAAGTGGCGGCAGCACCGCAAACACCAGAAACGTGGCAAAGACCGTGAACAGGAAGATGGCGAGCGGTGAGACATGATGCGCCCGCCGTCCCATGATGTATTCGCGCGTCATCGTGCCCGGCCGCACGAACAGGCGTGGCAAGGTGCGCCAGGCCTTCGAGTCGAAATGCACCACGCCGTGCAGCAACTCCTCGAGGAAATGGCCCAGGGAACGATGCACGTGCGAAGCCTGCCCGCACGATGAACAATAGGCGCCCGTCAGCGAATGACCACAGTTCTGGCATTGCGAGGCATGGGCGTGCGGTGATGGCGCACCGTCGACGGTCGCCGCCGCATGCAAAGCGCTGGCCTCAGCCATGCCCGATCTCCGCAGTCCTGGACCGCCCGCAGTCTGCCACCACGGCACGCGCCCGGCAATGTCCACGATGTCCGTGTGGCTTTCAGCCCGTCCGCGCGGTGCGCCACTGCCACCAGAGCGCAAAGATCCTTGGCCCCTCGACCAGATAGCGGCGCGTCAGGCGGACCGGGTCCCGGGCCAGCCGCCATGCCCATTCCAGGCGCGCGCGTTGCAGCAGGCGCGGCGCGCGGACCTGGCGTCCGATCAGGAAATCCAGCGCCGCGCCGATGCACAGCCCCACACCTACGGCATCGCCGCGGGCCCGGATGGCGCGGGCCACCATTTCCTGCTGCGGCGTCCCCACCGCCAGGAACACGAAGCGCGCCGGGTTTGCGGCCACGAAGGCCGCAGCGGCCGCGATGGCATCCTCGTTGTGGCGCAGGCCCATGGGCGGGGCGTGCCAGCGCAGGTCATGCAGGCCATAACGCGCCGACAGCGCCCCTGCCAGCGCAGCATCGCCCCCGACCATGACCACCGTCTCGTCCGGCCGGATGACCTCACGGAACAGCGCCTCGGTCAGGTCCGATCCGGGAATCGCCGGCAGCCGCACGCCGGACAGGCCCGCCAGCAGTTCCAGCACGCGCGAGTCGTTGAACGTCCGCCAGGCGTCTGCATGCAGCGCCATCAGGACGGGTTCGTTGTGCAGCCGCACCAGCACGTCGACATTGGGATTGGTGACATAGGCGAACGGCGCACGGGCATCGGCTTGCGCCACGAGGGCCGCCAGTGCGGCCTGCGGCGTGTCCGTGTCGAAATCCACCGAGAGAAAGCGCGTGCGGGCCATGAGGCTCTGTCGCACGATCATGTTGCCGTTCGGTTTCCGCGCGCCCGTCTCCGCCGCGCTTTCGATGTGCGTCAAAGGGGGTCTGTGCGCATCACGCGGGCGGCACTTGACGGGGCGGGGGGTGCGGCGCATGTCGGGCTGATCGCGCCCCCCGCGGGAGACGTCCGGCGAAGGCCGGAGGCCGAAGGAGCAACCGCCCCGGAAACTCTCAGGCGAAGAGGACCGCGGGGGAGAAGCGCAACGCTGGAAAGCCGGACGGGGTCCAAGCCGTTCGCACCGAAGGAGTAAGTGCCGCGGTCGCATGACCACGCCGCACGAATCTCTCAGGTCACCATACAGCGGGGGCAGCCGTCCAGGGTCCTGCGGCCCCGGCGCGCACCCGCTCGTGGTTGTATCTTGGACCAGCCCGCCAGTTCTCCGCTGCCGCTCCTGCGCACCGCGCTGCACGCGCTCCACATCGCATCGGGCGCACGCATGGTCGCGTTCGCCGGGCATGACATGCCGGTCCAGTATCCGACGGGGGTGCTGGCCGAACACGCCTGGACGCGCGAGCATGCGGGCCTGTTCGATGTCGGCCACATGGGGCAGGCCTTCCTGATTACCGAAGACGGCGCGTTCGAAACCGCCGCGCGTGCGCTTGAGCGCCTGGTTCCGGCGGACATTCTTGGCCTTTCGCCCGGCCAGCAGCGATACACCCAACTGCTCGACGACACGGGCGGGATTCTCGATGACCTGATGGTCACGCGGCTTGGCCTTCCGGGCCACCAGCACTGGCTTTATCTGGTGGTGAACGCCTCACGCAAGGCACAGGACCTGGCGACGATCGAGGCGAATCTGCCGGCCGTTGTCACGCTGCGCCGCGCGGACGAGCTGGGGCTGATCGCGGTTCAGGGTCCGAGGGCCGTTGAGGCCGTGGCCCGCCACGCGCCCGACATTGCCGGCCTGAAATTCATGCGCTCGCTGGATCTGCCCGTGGCGGGCATCTGGTGCCATGTCTCGCGCACCGGATACACCGGCGAGGACGGGGTCGAGATCTCGGTCAAGAATGCCGACGCGCCGGCTTTGGCCGATCTGCTGCTGCGAGAGCCGGAAATCCGGCCGATCGGGCTGGGCGCGCGCGACTCTCTGCGCCTCGAGTCGGGCCTGTGCCTTTATGGCAATGACATCGACACCACGACCTCGCCCGTCGAGGCGGGCCTTGCCTGGTCGATCCAGAAGCGCCGCCGCCTCGAGGGCGGCTTTCCGGGCGCGGCCCGCATCCAGCGCGAACTGGCCGAGGGCCCCGTGCGGCGCCGGGTCGGCCTGCGCCCCGAAGGCCGGGCCCCAGCGCGCGAGGGCACCGAGATCATGGCCGAGGGGCGCGTCATCGGGCGCGTGACCTCCGGCGGATTCGGGCCGACGGTCGGGGGACCGGTGTCGATGGGCTATGTCGAGACCGCCTTTGCCGAAACCGGCACACCCGTGTCGCTGATGGTCCGCGGCCAGGCCCTGCCGGCCCGCATCGCCGCCTTGCCTTTCGTTCCAGCCAACTTTTTCCGGGGATGAACCATGACGACCTATTTCACCAAGGACCATGAGTGGGTGCGCATCGAAGGCGACCTCGCGGTCACCGGCATCACCGCCTATGCGGTCGCACAGTTGGGCGATGTGGTCTTTGTCGAGCTGCCGAAGGTCGGCGCCAGCGTCACCCAGGGCGCCCAGATGGCCGTCGTCGAGAGCGTCAAGGC
>DBAV01000024.1:0-260 GCA_002291875.1 Hyphomonadaceae bacterium UBA1001 | reverse complement strand
CCGTCGTCGAGAGCGTCAAGGCCGCGTCGGACGTCTATGCCCCCGCCTCGGGCGAAGTCGTCGCCGTCAACGACGCCCTGGTCGCCAGCCCCGAAATGGCCAACGCCGCGCCCGAGGGTGACGCCTGGTTCGTCAAGCTGCGCCTGTCGGCGCCCGCCGAATTGGACGCGATGATGGACCGCGCGGCTTACGACGCCTTCGTCGCCACCCTCTGATCCGACCGCCAATCCGCCCGACCCCCGCCCCAACCCTTCGCTTCG
>DBAV01000032.1:477-9125 GCA_002291875.1 Hyphomonadaceae bacterium UBA1001 | reverse complement strand
GCCGCCTGCCGCCGCCGCGCGCACCTCGGGCCCGCGGGCCGGAACGGGCGCGGTCCTGCGTGTGCTCGACAAGATCACCGGACGGGCCCGGGACGTCACCACCGGGCTGAACCGGCCGCTGACCTTTGAAACGCTGTCGATCGTGGTGCGCAGCTGCCGCAAGGCGCCGCCCGAGGACCGTCCCGAGGTTTGGGCCTTTCTCGAGATCACCGACACCACAGCCCCCACCGAGGGTGGTGAGCGCCCCATGCTGTTCTCAGGATGGATGTTCGCATCCAGCCCCGCGCTGAATGCGCTCGAGCATCCCAACTATGATGTCTGGGTGATCGACTGCAGAAGCTGAGCGCCGTAAAGCTCGCCTGCCGTTGCGAAGGCCGGGGGCGGCAGCGCCAGTGCCGGTCGCAGCAGGTCGACAAACTGCTGCTGGGTCATTTCCACCAGCCCGAACTGGGCCAGATGCGGATTCGGCATCTGGGCATCGAGCAGGGCAAAGCCCGTCCGTCTCAGCCGCGACACCAGGTGCACCAGGGCGATCTTGCTGGCGTCGGTGCTGCGGCTGAACATGCTCTCGCCGAAAAAGGCCGCGCCCAACGCCACACCATAGAGCCCGCCGATCAGGTCATCGCCACGGCGCACTTCGACGGTGTGGACATGCCCGCGCGTCGCCAGGTCGGCATAGGTCGTGATGATCCAGTCATTGATCCAGGTTCGCCGGCGCCCGGGCGCGGGGACCGCACAGGCACCGATCACCTCGGCCGGTGCTGTGTCGATGGACACGGTATAGCCGCCCCGGCGGATGGTCCGTGCCAGCCGCGACGGTACGCGGAAGGCGTCGAGCGGAAAGACGGCCCGGGTCTCGGGCTCGATGGCGCGCACCACGCGCGAGCGGCGCCCGTCGGCCATCGGGAAGCGGCCTTCGGCATAGAGCGCAAGGACCAGCTGCCAGTCCTGCATCACTCTGCCCTCAGTCGCCGCTGGACAGGTGCCGCTCGAGCCAATGGATGTGGTAATCGCCGTTCACGACGTCAGGCTGCTGGGCGAGGTCCTGGAACAGCGGAATGGTGGTCTTGATGCCGTTCACCACGATCTCGCCGAGTGCGCGGCGCAGCCGCATCAGGCACTCGTTGCGGTTGCGGCCGTGCACGATCAGCTTGCCGATCAGGCTGTCGTAATAGGGGGGGATGCGATAGCCGGCATAGATCGCCGAATCGAGGCGCACGCCCAAGCCTCCCGGGGCGTGATATTCCAGAATGGTGCCCGGTGAGGGGGCAAACGTCCGCGGATCCTCGGCATTGATGCGGCACTCGATCGAGTGACCTTCGAACACCACCTCCTCCTGGGTGAAGGACAGGCGTGCACCGTCGGCGATGCGGATCTGCTCGCGCACCAGGTCGATGCCGGTGATCATCTCGGTCACCGGATGCTCGACCTGAAGGCGGGTGTTCATCTCGATGAAATAGAACTTGCCGTCCTCATAGAGGAACTCGACCGTGCCCACGCCCAGATAGCCCAGGCGTCGGATCGCGGTCGCCACCGTCTCGCCGATCTCGGCCCGCTGGGCCGCGTTGAGCGCCGGTGAGGGTGCTTCTTCCCAGACCTTCTGATGGCGCCGCTGGAGGGAACAGTCGCGCTCGCCCAGGTGCACGACATTGCCATGGCTGTCGGCGATGACCTGGATTTCGATGTGGCGGGGCTCGGTCAGGTATTTCTCGATATAGACCGCGTCATCGCCAAACGCCGCTCGGGCCTCGCTGCGGGCGGTCGCCAGCGCGATCGAGAGGTCATCGGCGGTGCGCGCGACCTTCATCCCGCGCCCACCACCGCCTGCGGCCGCCTTGATCAGGACCGGAAAGCCGATCTGCTTTGCGACCTTGCGCGCAGCGGCGTCGGTTTCGATGGCGCCGTCCGAGCCGGGCACGGTGGGGATGCCGACCTCCTGCGCTGCCCGCTTGGCAGCAATCTTGTCGCCCATCAGGCGGATGTGTTCGGGCTTGGGGCCGATGAAGGTCAGGCCGTGCTTGCCGACAATCTCGGCAAAGCGGGCATTTTCCGACAGGAAGCCATAGCCGGGATGAATGGCCTGTGCCCCGGTGATCTCGGCGGCGGCGATCAATGCGGGAATATGCAGGTAGGATTTCGCCGCCTGGGGCGGCCCGATGCAGACGCTCTCGTCCGCAAGGCGCACATGCATGGCGTTCGCGTCGGCCTGGCTGTGCACCGCAACCGTTGCGATGCCCATTTCCTTGCAGGCGCGATGGATGCGCAGGGCGATCTCGCCGCGATTGGCGATCAGGATCTTTTCAAACATGGCTGCGGCTCAGCCGATGACCAGCAGCGGTTCACCGAACTCGACCGGCTGGGCGTCCGCCACCAGGATCTCGACCACCCTGCCGGCGCGCGGCGCGGGGATCGAATTCATCGTCTTCATGGCCTCGACGATCATCAGGGTCTGGCCTTCGGTCACCTGGTCCCCGACCTTCACGAAGGCCGCCGCGCCCGGTTCGGGGGCGATATAGGCGGTGCCGACCATGGGCGACAGCACGGCGCCGGGATGGCTGCGGGCGTCCGAACGGGCAGGGGCCTCGGCGGCGGCCGGTGCGGGAGCGGGCGCGTGCGAAACCGGTGCTGGTGCGTGCATCGCCAGCATCGGGGCGGCTGCCGCGGGCGCGGCAGCGATCACCGTCCGCGCAAGCCGCATGCGGGTTTCACCCAGCTCGATCTCGATTTCGGTCAGGTCGGTGTCGCGCAGAATGCTGGCAAGTTCACGGACGATCTCGGGATCGAGGCCACTTCGCTTGTCGCTCATTGTCGGGAATTCCGTGGGGTTGGGATCAGGATCGATCCGGGCTGGCGGCCAATCGCGCGGCAGCCTCGAGCGCGAGTTCATAACCGAGCGCTCCAAAGCCCGCAATCACGCCGGTGGCAGCGCCTGCCACCCAGGATTTGTGGCGGAATGCCTCGCGGGCGTGGGGGTTGGACAGGTGCAGCTCGATCACGGGAATGGACACGGCCCGCAGCGCGTCATGGACCGCGACCGAGGTGTGGGTCAGCCCGCCCGCATTCAGGACAAGCGCACTGGCCGCGGTGCGTGCCTCCTGGATCCAGTCGATCAGCACGCCCTCGTGATTCGTCTGCCGGAACACCAGCCCCACCCCGATCTGCTCGCCCCGGCGGCGCATCCGGGCCTCGATGTCCGCAAGGGTCTCGTGGCCATAGATCTCGGGTTCGCGCTGGCCCACAAGATTGAGGTTGGGACCATTGAGGCAATGAATCGGCTTGGGTGGCGAGGCGGTCATGTCGGGACATGGCCATGCGGCGGGCGCGGCTGCAAGCCAGGGCATGCAAGCATCTGGTTGCGCTGCGCGGTTCAGCGCCCGCCCGAGGGCGGTCGTGCCTCGGCGATCGCGCGCTCGACGGATGCGGCATCCCACCCGCCGGCCAGGACGCGTCCATTCACCACAAAGGCGGGCGTTGCCGAGATGTCCAGTTCGCCGGCTGTCTCGTGGACGGTGCGCAACTGGTCGAGGATGGTCTCATCCTCCATGTCCGCGCGCATCCGCGCCACATTGACCCCCGCCGCACGGGCCGCATTGTCGATGGCCTGGGGCGTCATCTCGCCCTGCACGTCCATCAGTGCCCGGTGCATTTCGACATAGCGGCCCTGGCGCTGGGCGGCCAGGGCGGCCGCCGCCGCCTCGATCGACTGCGGTCCGAGGATCGGAAATTCCTTGAAGACGATGCGGACGTCGGGATCGGCCGCCGCCACGCGGAACAGCCACTCCTCGGACTGCCGGCAAAAGGGACACCGATAGTCGGCAAACGCCACCAGCGTGATCGGGGCGTCCGGCCTGCCCAGGGTGGGTGAGCGGGTGTCGGCCATCACAAGACGCTGGACCTGGAGCGCCTCGACCTCGTCCAGCCATTGCGGATTGCGCAGGAGGGCTTCGCGCACGCGCTGGTCGAACGCCGCTTGGTCGCCGCCCTCATCCGCCTGCGCGGTTTGCCCGGTACCATCGGTCGCCTGACAGCCCAGAACCGCCAGCGCCGCCGCCCCGACCAACATCCCTCGAATCAATGTGCCCCCCTCAGGACTCTCAAGACCGCCCGCGCGAGCGCGCGTTCTGGGCCACCATGGCAATGTCGGCTGCGCGGCGCCAGGCCGTGGTGCCCGGATCGAGCTCTCGCTTGGCGCGCTGGGCGAAAATCTCTGCGCGCTGGACGTCCCCGATCGAGAACGCAGCCTCGGCGGTCGCCAGGCGGGCCATCCCCGCGTCGCCGCGCGTGTCATAGGCGGTGGCCAGTTCGCGCCACGCAAAGCCATTGTCGGGTTCGCGCAGCGATACCGTCTCGAGGATGGTGATCGCCTCGGCGAGGTCCGCCTCGTTTCCGTCTGCCGCCAGCGCGCGCGCAAGCCCGATCTGGATCAGCCCCGCATCGGGCTTCAGTTCGAGGGCACGGCGGTAATGCGGGATCGATTCGGCAATCCGACCGGCCTCGAAAAGGATCTGACCCAGCAATTCGTGGAAGAACGGGTTTTCGGGCTCGAGAGCGATCAGGGCCGTGGTTTCGCGGACGGCCATTTCGGTGTCGGGAACCCGATAGGCGGCCACCGCACGCGCATAGCGCGCCGCGATCGACAGGTCGCTCGGAGGAAACCGCGCATAGGTCCGGCCGGGGCTTTCCAGGAAGCCGTGGATCTTGGCCTGGACGCGTCGCAGCCGCTCGATGTTCTCGGGTGTGTCGGGGACGTTCGAGTTCTGCGCCCGGTCGACACGCTCGCGCAGCGCCTGGATGCGGTCGGAACTGAGCGGGTGGGTGCGGAAATACGGATTGCGCCGGGGCTCGGACACGACTTCCTGATACCGGAATTCCTCGAAGAACTCGAGCAGGCCGCGCCCGCTCATGCCGATGCGGTCCAGATAGGTGACGGCCGCCTGGTCCGCCGCCGATTCCTGGACCTGGGTGTGCCGGAAAAAGCTGCTGAGCGCGAACTGCTGGCTGCCGCCGATCAGGGCGGCGCCGGCATCGGGTGCGCCTGCGGCAATCGCAAGAATACCCAACCCGATCGACAGGAATGCAGGACGCATCGCCACGCGCTGCGCCTCGAGTGACCGCGCAAGGTGGCCACCCGAGATGTGGCCCGCCTCGTGCGCGATGACGCCCTTGAGCTGGTTGGGCGTGTCGGCCTCGAGGATCAGCCCCGTGTGCAGGAAGATGTTCTGGCCCTGGGTCACAAAGGCATTGAGCGTGGGGTCGGACACCACCAGCACCCGCACATCGCGCGGCGCAAGGCCCGCTGCGACCAGGATCGGATCGGTGAAATCGCGCAGTGTCTGCTCGATTTCGGTGTCGCGGATCAGCGACTGGGCGGTGGCCGCCGGCGCTACGCCGATGCCGAACGCCAGCAGGGCCATGGCGATCCATGCCCCGAACGGCCCGGCGCGAGCGGTCTGTCGGCGTTCCACAGGCGTCCTCCGTGTGACCAGGCGCGCAAGACCCGGGGCCGGACCTCGTGCCGATGCGACCACTGCCGCCAAGTTGGACAGCATGATGGCCATGCTTGTCCAATTCGGCCGCATCACGAACGGTTCACAAGGCCCGACGGGGGCATGGCACAGGCCCGGCGTCAGCCGAACCCGCCCCACCATCCGCGCCGCCGCGGCTTGGGTTCGGTGTCGTCACTGCCTTCGAGCGTGGGCTCGGAAGCGATGGCGACATCCGGAACCACGATGGTACGCGCGGGCTCTGCCGTGCCCACAGTGCCCGCGTCGACCGCCGTCGGCGCGGGGTCCGCTGCAGGGCGCGGCACCACGACTGCACGCTCGACCACGATCTCGGAGGCAGCGGGCAAGGCGGCCCCGAGAGGTCCCCGAACCGGCTCTGCGTCGGGCTCTGGGGTCGGTGCGACCGTGATCTCTGCCGGGGCGACCTGGGCCGGCTGTACGGGCGCGGCATCGTCATTGCCGCGGCGACGCCGGCGCGGCCGCGGCGCGGGTGTCGCCTCGTCGGCACTTGCAGGGTCGCCAGCAATGGCGTCAGCCCCTTCCAGCGACGCGGCCGCGCCGGTGTCGGATGCGACCGGCTCTTCGCCCGCCTCGAGGGCAGGAGCGCCCTCGACCTCGAGGGGTGCCACGCTCAGGAAGTCGAAGTGTTCGCCGCCATCGAAACCAGGGCGGCCACCGCGCCCGCGCCGACGCCGACGGCGACGGCCATTGCCGTCACCTTCCGCAGTGTCGGCGTTGGCTGTGGTGGCCTCCGGGGCACCCGATCCTTCGACCGCCCCATCCTCGCCGCGACGCCGACCGCCGCGACGACCGCGGCGCCGACGCCGACCGCCCTTGCGGTCCTCGGCGGACTCAGAGTCCGCGTCCGCGCCAGCCTCGGCGGCATCAACCTCGACCTCGTCCTCCTCGATCTCGACGGGCTCGACATCGGCCGCCTCGGGCGTGTCCGCACCCTCGTCATCGCGCCGTCCGGGGCGCCGGCGTCCCTGATTGCGCCCCGTCCGGCTGCCGGAGGTCTCGCGGTCGCGAAGCGGTTCAGCGGCCGCGCGCGGCGCCTCGTCACCCGGTTCGGCGTCTTCGGCCATGGACATCTGCAGGATTTCGAAATTGCCCTGGCTTATGTCCGAAGCGGCACTGACGCGGATCGGAATCCCGCGGCGTTGCTCGATCGCCTGGAGGAAGTCGCGCTTTTCGTTCAGCAGATAGAGCGCGACAGGGGTGCAGGCGCGCACCTCCAGCCCCGCCCGCGACCGCTCGGCCGCTTCTTCGAGGCCGCGCACGATCAGCAGGGACGCCGCCTCGACCGAGCGGATCCGCCCGGTGCCCTCGCAGTGTGGGCATGGCACCGAAGTCCCCTCGAGGATGCCGGTGCGCCGACGCTGACGCGAAATCTCGAGCAGGCCGAACGAGCTGATCTTGCCCATCTGGACGCGCGCCCGGTCAAAGCGCAGCGCGTCCTTCATCCGCTTTTCGACCGCGCGGTCGTTCTTGGACTCCTCCATGTCGATGAAGTCGATGACCACCAGCCCCGCCAGGTCGCGCAGCCGCATCTGCCGCGCGGCCTCGTCGGCAGCCTCGAGATTGGTCTTGAGGGCGGTGGACTCGATCGACCGCTCTCGGGTCGAGCGACCCGAGTTCACATCGATCGCGACCAGCGCCTCGGTCTGGTTGATGACGATGTAGCCGCCCGACTTGAGCTGCACGACGGGCGAGTAAATCGACTCCAGCTGTCCGTCGACCTTGTGGCGCGCGAACAGGGGCTGGGGTTCCTTGTATTGCTGGACCTTCTTCGAGTGGCTGGGCATCAGCATCTTCACGAAGTCCTTGGCTTCGCGATAGGCGTCGTCGCCGTCGACCAGGATCGAATCCACGTCCTTGTCATAGAGGTCGCGGATGGCCCGTTTCACGAGGCTGGATTCCTCGTAGATCAGCGCCGGCGCCACGCTCGAGAGCGTCCGGTCACGGATGTCGTCCCAGGCCCGGGTCAGATATTCATAGTCGCGCTTGATCTCGGTCTTGGTCCGCTTGGCACCGGCCGTGCGGATGATCAGGCCCATGCCGGGCGCGACCTCGAGTTCGGACGCCACCTTCTTCAGGCGCTTGCGATCCGTCGCATTGGTGATCTTGCGCGAGATGCCGCCACCACGATCGGTGTTCGGCATCAGGACGCAATACCGGCCCGCCAGCGACAGATAGGTGGTGAGCGCCGCGCCCTTGTTGCCGCGCTCTTCCTTGACGACCTGCACCAGCAGGATCTGGCGCCGGCGGATGACCTCCTGAACCTTGTAGCGGCGCAGCGCCACATGGTTGCGTGCGCCCGGGCTCTCGTCGTCGTCCTCGTCGGCGTCGTCCTGCGAGCGCGCGGCGGCCTCCTCGGCCTTCAGCGCCTCGCGGTCGGCGGTGGGGATCTGGTAATAGTCGGGATGGATTTCCGAGAAGGCCAGAAAGCCGTGCCGGTTGCCCCCGTATTCCACGAAGGCGGCCTGAAGCGAGGGTTCGACCCTCGTCACCTTGGCCAGATAGATGTTGCCACGAAGCTGGCGGCGATTGGCTAGTTCATAATCGAAATCGTCCACGCGGTTCCCGTCGAGAACGACCACTCGGGTCTCTTCGGGGTGCGCCGCGTCGATGAGCATGCGCTTGGTCGACATGGGGTGAGTGCTCCGGGTGCCGGTGGACCCGTGCGCCGGTCAGGGCGCCGCAGGGCAGCCGGCTGGATGGTGTAGGAGAGAAGCGTCGGGCGGTGCGCCTCGGGCGCGCCCATCCGGTATCCGGCCGCAGGGGCGGCCCGCGAGGAAACGCGGCTGTGGGACAGGACGGATGAACGCGTGGGCAAGGGTGCCGCCGTCGAACTGGTGAACCCCCGGCTGTGCGCAAGAGGGGAACGCGTGAAGCGCCGACGCCCATGCCGCTGCAGCGGAGAGGAGGCCGCTCGAGACGGCCACCGTGCGGTGATGCTACACTTCGGCCCCGAATGCAAAGCGCAATTGCAAGTGGGCGCGTCCAGCGCCGCGGTTCACCGACCGTTCAGTCCCTCGGGGTAGGGCCATCGGCATGCGCGTTCACCTTGTTTCCATCATGCGCCCACTGGTGATCCTGATCGTCCTGCTGCTGGGACTGACCGTGCGCGCCGGCGCCCAGCCC
>DBAV01000032.1:0-161 GCA_002291875.1 Hyphomonadaceae bacterium UBA1001 | reverse complement strand
CGTGCGCGCCGGCGCCCAGCCCATGGTGGGGTTCGAAGCTGGCGGACAGGGTGGCCAGACGGTCACGGTGCGCGACGCAGGCGGGTTCTCGTGGTTCGTGCTGACGGGCGACCGCGAGCGCATGGTGCTGGACTTTACCGAGCGCGCGTCTCATGCCGCCG
>DBAV01000258.1 GCA_002291875.1 Hyphomonadaceae bacterium UBA1001 | reverse complement strand
ACCCGTTCGACGACATGCTGGTGGTCCAGGCACAGGTCGAGGGGCTGCATATGCTCTCGCGCGACCGCCAGCTTGTCGGCCATCCGCTGGTGGTGGCGGTCTGAGAGCGGCGCTTCACCCGTCTGGTGGCGCGCACGCATTCATTCCTTTTTTGCGCCTGACGGGTTAGGACCGGGCCATGCTGGTGGAATTGGCCGCAGCGGTCCGCGGAAACGCCTTGCGCCTGCGCTTTGTGCCTGCGGCGGGCGTGCGGGTCGAGATCATCGAGCGGCCGGGACGGACGCTGCATCCGCATGAACTGGCCGCCCTGATCGACGATTGCCGCACCGTGGTGGCCGCATGCCTGGGGGGCGAGCAGCTGGACTATGGCCTGTTTGCCGCCGATGGCGCGGCATGGCGCACCAGTGTCGTGACCCTGGTCAGGGACGGGTCGGGCCGTCCGATTGCCTTCAACGCCATGCCCCTGCTGCCGGTCGAGCGCGGCGGGCAGGTGCATCATGTCCTGCATCTGGGCCTGGTGATGGTGGACCCCGACGCGCGCAGCGCGGGCCTGTCGTGGATCCTCTATGGCTTCACGTGTTTCGCCCTGTTCGTGCGCGGCGGCATGCGCCCGCTGTGGATCAGCAGCGTCACCCAGGTCCCGGCCGTTTGTCGGCATGGTGGCCGAAACCTTCGACGACGTCTTTCCCGCCGGGCGCACCGAGCGTCCGGGCTTTGTGCACCGGCTGATCGCCCATCAGATCATGGCCCGCAGCCGCGCGGCCTTCGGCGTTGGCGAGGAGGCCGGCTTCGACGCTGACCGGCACATCATCACCGACGCCTATACCGGTGGGTCGGACAATCTGAAAAAGACCTTCGACGTCGCCGCCAAGCACCGCGACGAACGCTACAACGCCTTCTGCCGCGCCGAACTCGATTATGCGCGCGGGGATGATGTCCTTCAGATCGGGCGACTGGATGTGGGCACCGCGCGCCGCTATCTGCGCCGCAGCGTGCCACGCGACGCCCTGCCCCAGCTGGCGGTGCAGGGTTTGTTTCTGGCCGTTCAGGCCATCATCGCGCCTTTGCTGCAATGGCTGGACGCCGACCGTCCGCTCGATCGCCTGAGGCCTTCTCGATGTCCGGTTTCACCTATGCCGAGATGACCACCCGCAATCGCGGCTTTGTCACGGCCGACGAACAGGAGCGCCTGCGCGCGGCGTGCGTGTTCATTCCCGGTGTGGGCGGCATGGGGGGCGCTGCGCTGATGGCGCTGGTGCGGGCGGGGATTGGCTCGTTCGTCATCGCCGACCTCGACGGCTTCGAGGTGTCGAACCTGAACCGCCAGCTGTTTGCCACGCTCGACACTGTCGGCATCCACAAGGCCGAGGCTGCGCACGCCGCGGCGCTGCGGATCAATCCCGATATCCGCGTCGATGTCCTGCACGGGGACTGGACCGGCCAGCTCGATGCGATCGCCCGACGGGTCGATGTGATCGTCAACGGGATGGACGATGCGGCCGCCGGGGTGCACCTCTACCGCCGCGCCCGGGCGCATGGCCGCACCGTCATCGACGCCTATGCGTCACCCTTGCCATCGGTGACGGTCGTCCGACCCGACGCACCCCGGCCCGAGGAGCGCCTCGGCTATCCGACCTTAGGGGTCGAGTGGACAGCCATCACCGCCGCAATGCGTGCGCAATGCCTGATGCGAGAGATCGAATACGTGCTGGTGCACAGCGCGTCCCACCGGCATGTCGACCTGGACATCGCTGCCGAGGTGGCCGCCGGCAAGCGCTCCCGATTTTCGTTTTCGACCATGGTGACCATGGCTGGCACGATGATGGCCGAAGAGGCGGTGCGCGTCGTGCTGGGCCGCCCCGGCGGCACTGACGAGCGCGGCTATTTCTTCAATCCGCACGCGGTGCGCGTCGAGCGCCCCCTTCCGCCCCCGCTGGCAGCGGCCAAGCGGCTGGTGGTCCGCGGCCTGATGCGGCGCCTGATGGGATGACCGGCGCGGACGCCATTACCGCCATCGCGGTTGCCGCAGCGCTGGCGGCCCTGTTCGCCCTCTCCCCGGCCGAGCGCGACGGCGTCGAGGGGCGCCTGCGCGAGCTGACCCTGGTTGCCACCGTCCTGCTGGCCGCGCGGCTTGTGCGCGCCATCACCGGCGATGCGGACTGGGCGCTGGTGGTGGAGCTGCTGGCAGCGGCCTGGCTGCCCATGGTCGGCGTGCGTGTGATCGAGGAGGTCACGCGTCGGCACGCGCCGCGCCCACTGAAGTATGCGGTGCTGGTCGGTGGCGGCGTTTTCAGTCTGGTGGCGATCGGGATCGCTCCGTTCGTTGGCACCGCAGCCTCTGCCGCGCTGGCCGGATTTCAGGCACTGACCCTGACCGCGATGATCGCACTGCTGCTGCGCGAGCGCGGCCAGGCCCACGCCACCGAGCGGCCATCGATCGACGCACTGACCCTGACCTTCGTGCTGGTGCTTCCGCTGGCAGCGGTCGACTATGTGGTGACCGGCAGCGCCGACGGCCCGCGCGGGGGTGATTTTGCCCTTTTGCTGGTTGTGCTGACCTGCAGCCTGCTCGCGGCCGGGCGGGCCAGTCCCAGGGCCCTGGCCGGCGACCTTCTGGTGCTGGCGGGTGCAGGACTTGGCGCCGCTCTGGTGTTCGGCCCGAATGCCCCACATGCGGCCCCTGTCCTTGCAGGTGCTGCGGTGGCCGGCGCGGCCCTCTTGGTACTGCTCGAGCGCCTGCGGACCCGCCGCGCCGACCGCGTCGGGCTGATCGGTGCGCTGGCGCTCCTGCCGGACGGCGCGGATGCCGCCACGGTGCGTGCAGCGCACGACCTTCTGTCCACTGCCAGCGTCCTCGAAGGCGAGCGTCTGGCCGCCCTTCCCCCGGCTGCCCTGGCCGCGTTGGCGCGGCTGAGGGTCGCCGACGGACGCCATGGTGATCCCGATGTCGATGCCGCCGCGCGCGAGCTGCTCGATGCAGCGGGCGCGACGCACCTGGTCAGACTGGCGTCCGCGCCGCCGCGTTTCCTGGCCGTTGCAGCGGGGCCACTGGCAGGGCCATCGCTGGCTGCACAGCTGGACATGGCCGCGCGCCTGCTGTCGGGACCGCGTCCATGATCACCCTGCGCGCCGGAGATGTCGATGCGTTCGTGCGGGTGCCGACCCAAATATACGGCCCCGAGGTCGGCCATGTCGCGCCGATGCGGCGCGATGTCGAGCGCATGCTGGACCCGGTGGTCAACCCGCTCTGGCGGGCGGGCAATCCCTTCGCCTTCTGGACAGCCCACCGGGACGGGCGCCCGGTCGGCCGTATCATCGCGCATGTGCACCGCGCCTCGAATACGCGCCACGCCATCACGCGCGCCCAGTTCGGCTTTTTCGACTGCGCGGATGACCCCGACGCCGCCGCAGCCCTGCTGGAAGCCGCCGCCGATTTCGGGCGCGCGCACGGCCAGACCGAACTGGCCGGCAATTTCAACCTGACCGCCATGCAGCAGATCGGCGTGGTGACAGGCGGGTTCGGCGTGCAGGCCTATACGGACATGGTGGTCGGGCCCGCTTATCTGCCCGCGCTGCTGGAAGGTCAGGGCTTTGAGCGGTTTTTCCCGATGACGACCTTCGAGATCGACCTCGACCAGGTGCGCCTGCCCGTGACCACCCCCGATGTGGGGTCGATCGGGTTTGCCCCCATCCGCCCCCGCGACTTTCCCGCCCGCATGGAAGAAGCGCGGCAGGTCCTGAATGACGGGTTCTGGGACAATCCCATGTTCGTGCCGCTGACGGCGGACGAGTTCGCGTTTCAGGCCGGCGAGCTAAGCGCCATCCTCGATCCGCGCCTCTCGGCAGTCCTGCACGAGGACGGCCGCCCGACCGGCGTTGTGATCTGCATTCCCGACCTCAATGGCCTGCTCTCTGCCACGCGCGGCGAAATCGGGTTGATGGCCCCGTGGCACTATCTGCGCTTCCGCATGCGCCGCCGGCGGGCGGTCATCATCTTCTACTCGGTGGTACGCCAGCGCCATGGCCGGGGCCTGATGGGCGCCATGCTGGCCCGGACGGTAGAAGCCCTGCGCGCGGCGGGTTATCGCTCGCTGGGGGTGACCTGGATCGCTGACTCCAATGCCGCCAGCCTGCGCCAGATGCAGCGGCTGGGCGCGCGCCCCCTCCAGCGCCTGCACCTGTTCCGTAAGGCCATTGCATGACCTGCGTGTTCGAGGCGATCGTGGCCGAGGCGGCCCTTGCCCCCAGCGTCCACAATGTCCAACCTGCGCGCTGGCGCGTTGTCGGCGATCATCTCGACCTGCACGAGGACAACACGCGTCGCCTGCCGGTAGGCGACCCGCAAGGCCGCGACACGGCCATCAGCCTGGGCGCGGCGATCGAGGGGGCGTCACTGGCGGCTGCACGGCGCGGGCTGAGGCTGGTCGCCCAGGGCCCCCCGCCCGCCTTGGGTGTCGCCCATCTGCGCGCGATCGCGCGTTTTGCCGTTCAGCCCGCCGGCTGCGACCCCGACCCTCTGGCGCAGTGGGTCCACCAGCGCCGATCCTGGCGTGCCGCCTTCGCCCCTGCCACATCCGCCGACCACGCCGCCGCCACCGCGCTCGGGGCATCCGATCTGGCCATCCTGAGCGATCGGGCGGTCCTGGCACAGGCGGCACGTCTGGCCGATACGGCCAGCCATGCCTTTCTGCGCAATCAGGCCTATCGTGCCGAACTGGTGTCGTGGATGCGCCTGTCGCGCCGACACCCGCGCTGGGGGCTGGACGGGCTGAATGCCGAGGCCTTGGCCATGTCGGGCCTGGCGGCGGCGGGCGCAGGGGTGGTTCTGGGACCGGCCTTTGTTGCCCTGGATGCGGTCGGGCTTGCGCGGCCGCTGGTCGGTGAGGGCACCAGGATCGCCGACAGCGCCGCATTGGCGGTGTTCCATCGCCCGGTCGCCGAACCGGCCCTCGACAGCGGGCGGCATTTCTACCGCGCATGGTTGCGCATCGAGGCCGCGGGCCTTGGCGCGCATGTCTATGCTGCGCTGGCCGACGATCCAAAGGCCGCGGCCATAGTGGCCCGATGGTGCGGCCTGGGGCCCGGACAACGGGTCATCAGCTGCCTACGGATCGGACGCCGACCGGCGCGGACACCCGCTCTATCCCGCGCGCGCCTCCCGCTCGATGCGGTGCTGCTCAGAGGTGCTTGAGGTATTCGATCAGCGCCGCCTTGTCCCGCGCTGAAAGGTCTGCGCCGAATTCATGTCCCTGATTGCCCAGTCCCGGGCGCGTGGTGTCCACCCACGCAGCCCCGGAAAAGGGGCGGTATCGCGCCGGATAATCGCCATCCGGGCCCAGGGCGATCCCGACCCGCTCGAGGTCCAGCTTATGCCCGCCGACGCGAAAGCGCACCGGGCGCTGGTCGGGGCTCAGGAGCGCAGCCAGCGTTGGCACCGATCCGTTGTGCAGATAAGGCGCGCTGCGCCACACGCCGGTCAGTGGCGGGGCGGCATAGAGCCCGCTGGAGACCACGTCCATGTGGCGACCATGGGGGCTGGCCGAAACGGCGCGCGCCAGCTCGGGCGTAAAGGCACGCGCGCGCAGCGTATCGGTCCCCACATCCCCGCTCCAGTTGGCAAACCGTTCCAGGCGCGGCGCGTCGAGCCCCGGTCCGTGGCTGCCATGGCAGGCCGCACAGCGGGCCTCATAGACCCCCCGCCCCACCTCGGCCGCAGCACGGTCCAGCGCGCCGGGAAACGGTTGGGGGCGCACCTCGCGCAGGAAGGCCATGATCGCCTCGGCATCGCCCTGATGGGCCGACGCCTGGTCGGGCGGCACGCCCATGCTGGGGACAGTGAAGAAGGTGGTGATCAGGGCCAGCGCGCTCAGATGCCGGGGCGTGACGTCAGCCGGGGTCGTGGGCTGGCCCCGCTGCGCCCCCGGCACCGCATAGGCCGAATCCACCAGAACCGCACGGCGCAGCACCCGGTCGGCCAGTTCCGGCACGGACACGATGCCCGCATCTGCTGGCCCGCCCTCCATCAGCGGCACCCCCAGCGCCATCTTCAGCGCCGCCACCCCGTTGGTGCTGCCCGGCAGGCCATTGGTGAAGGGCAAGGGCCGGTCGACCGGCCCCAGTTCGCGCATTCGCGCCTCGACCAACGGCAGCACCAGCCAGCGCAGACTCAGCGCCTCGCGCGCGTCCATGTCCGGAAACAGCCGCCCTGCCGTCGCCAGCAATGATTCACGATCCTGGAGGCCGGCGCGCAACGCCCGAAACGCCGCCAATGTATACGCCTCGAGGTCGATCGAGGTGTTCGGCGCGCCCAGCCACACCGCCTGGGGGCGCGGCATGCCGTCTGCGCCATAGGTGACCCCGGCATGGCACGCAGCGCAGGCCAGATTTGCCACCCTGACCCTCGAGCCCCCGACGGGCGACAGATCACCATGGGTCAGACCCAGCGGCAGCTCGCGGTTCAGGCCCGCAATGCCGGCCGGCGCATTGACCAGCCGCGCGTCGACCAGAAACCCAAAGCCGGCCAGCACGCGATGCAGCGTAGTGGTATCCTCGGCCAGAGCCGGATCAGCGCGCCGCGCCTCCAGCACGAGGGCCGCGGCCATCAGCCGCCAGGGCAGCGCGTGGCTTCTCAGCGCCTGCGTCCCCAGGCCGCCAAAGTCCGCCCCGATCATTGCCGCTGCCCCGACCGCCTGGGGCCCTGCCTGCGCGGTGACGGCGGGGCGCGCCAGCGACACCGCCTGCTGACGTGCTCCCAACCAGGCGTAAAGGCCCAGCGCGCACAGCACCGCGACAAATCCCCCCGCCAGCATTACCGCAAGACGTCCCACCCCGGTCCCTTCCCAGCCTCCGCGCACCCGCCCACGCTACCTGCTCGCCCGACCATCCGCCACCTCAAACCCGCCGATGGATCGCCGCCACGCGATTACGGCCACGCGCTGGCCTGCCTTGCCTTCACGACCAGTTGATCCCGCCCGTCGGAATTGCGATTGCGCGGGCTTGCCGTGTCGCGGTCTGCTTTTGCCGCAAGAAAGAGGGTCACCATGCCGGGCCATCCGCTCAACGCATTCCTCGCCGGCGCTGTCTGCGCTGTGCTTCTTGGGGGACTGTCTGCCTGCGATGCACCGGGCGCGCGGACCGAAGGTGTCGCAATGACCCCCGATGGCGGCATTCCACCGGGCTATTCGTTGACCACCGAGGGCCTGACGCCCGAGCAGACACAGCAGTTCAAGGACGCGATCACCCGCGCGGGCGGCCAGCTCGACCTGCGCGACCTGCCGCCCGACCTCCGCGCGGCGCTGCTGGCCAACGCGGTCGCCACGCCGTCATCGAACACGCGCCCGGCCGACTTCCCGGGCGATCTTGACGCCCATCCCATGGCAGGGCGGTTCCAGGCGCCACCCCAAGGCACGCCGCTGGACGGTGCGTTCGTCGATCCTGACGGGCGTACGGTGCGCCTGTCGGACCTGCGCGGGGGACACACGCTGGTATCGGTGTGGGCGACCTGGTGCGCCCCCTGCCTGGTCGAAAAACGCGATTTGGCGGCCCTCAAGCAGCGCCTCTCCGCCGGCGCCATCCGGATCGTGTCGTTGCAGTCCGAACGCAACGCGCCCGACCTCGGCCAGCGGACCAGCCAGGCACTGGCAAGCGCAGGGGCCGAGGGCATGCCGAAGTGGCGCGATGCTTCGCCCGAGGGTGACGCCATCATGATGGCCTCTGGCGGGCAGCTGCCGCTGACCCTGTTGATCGGCCCCGACGGACGCGAGATCGCGCGTATGGTCGGCTCGCACATCAACCCCGACGGCCCCGGCTCGGTCTGGGCCAGCCCACAGGCGCTCGACTTCCTCACCGCCCTGGCCGCGCAGCCCGCCCCCCCATGATGACGACTGCCGTGCTGTGGTGAGGTCAGGCGCAACGCCTTTGGGTGACAGCGACAGGCGATGACGGCGTTGTCCCCGACCCGGCAACACGATCGGGCGGTGGCGTTTTGCGCATGCCCGCGCGTTGGCACCTGAAAAAAGGCGCGCACCCTCCACCTGCCCGAAACAGCGTTGCGCGATCTCTCTTCGTGTCGGCACGAACCGTTCGCCGAAAAACCGCATCCGCCGCGACCCTAGCGTGACCCACCCCGGGGTCAACCAGGCCCCATCGAACCTGTCCCACATTTTGTCCCACACTCACCGTGCGGACAGCGAGAAACGCCCGCGCACACCGCGAAACGTTTGCCGCCGGAAAAGCCTTGCAGAAAAACGATTTCCACTGGCTTAGGAAACACGCAGAAACAGATGGGCACAGTTTCGTGGCGGAGACGGAGCCCGTGGAACAGCGTCTCGTTCATCAGCTCGTCGCGCAGGCGGCCGTTGAAGCTCTCGACGAAGGCGTTCTGGGTCGGCTTGCCCGGCGCGATGTAGTGCCAGGCCACGCCCGTCCGATCCGACCAGCAGAGGATGGCGTTGCTCGTGAGCTCCGTGCCGTTGTCGCTGACGATCATCTCCGGTCGGCCGTGCAGGCGCACCAGCGCGTCGGGCCCGCGCGCCCCGCGCACGCCCGAGATCGACGTGTCGGCCACGAGACCGAGGCACTCGCGGGTGAAGTCGTCGACGACGGCCAGAACGCGGAACCGCCGGCCGTCGGTGAAGGCGTCCGACACGAAGTCGAGGCTCCAGCGCTGGCCTGACCGACCGGGCGGCTCGATCGGACGGCGCGTGCCGAGCGCGCGCTTGCGGCCTCGCCGACGGCGCACCATCAGCCTCTCCTCCCGGTGGATGCGCTGCACCTTCTTGCGGTTCACCTCGCGACCCTCGCGGCGCAGCAGCACGTGCAGTCGGCGATAGCCGAACCGCCGTCGCTCCTCGGCCAGCGTCTTCAGCCGCTCGCGCGGCCCGGCGTCGTGGGACGCGTCGCGCGGTATCGCACGCTCGTCCGATCCGACCCGATCACCCGGCACGCCCGCCGCTCGCTCATCTCGAACCGAGCCCGAAGATGCGCGACCGCCTCCCGCTTGGCGGCGGGCGTCACCAGTTTTTTCCGAGAAGATCCTTCAGCGCCGCGTTGTCGAGCATCGCGTCCGCCAGCATCCGCTTCAGCCGGCCGTTCTCGTCCTCGAGCGCCTTGAGCCGGCGCGCCTGCGAGACATCCATGCCGCCGAACTTCGACTTCCACGCATAAAACGTCGCCGAACTGATCCCGTGCCTCCGGCAAACCTCCGCCGTCGGCACCCCCGCCTCCTGCTCCCTCAGGATCGCGATGATCTGCTCTTCCGTGAACCTGCTCTTCCTCATCTCGTCCGTCCTCTCTCGGGCCGGACTCTACACGCGGATGGCGGAGATTCAGGGGGTCACGTCACTCCGGTTGCGGCTGGACGGAGACTGGCGCGGCGCTTACGATCCGAGAAGTACGCAGCATTTGCATACGTAGTATGGAAAAAGGTACCGCCCCATGACCGAGCCCTGCCTCGATCCGGCCGACTGCCCCGTCGAGCGCACGCTCTCGGTCATCGGCGGGCGCTGGAAGCTGCTCATCCTGTTCCATCTGCGGGACGGGAAGCGGCGCTTCAACGAACTGCGCCGGCTGATGCCCGGCGTCACCCAGCGCATGCTCACCCAGCATCTGCGCGAGCTGGAGGCCGACGGCGTGATCTCGCGCACCATCCACCCGGTCGTGCCGCCCCATGTCGACTGCGCCTTCACGCCGCTCGGGCGCCCGCTTCTCCCGATCCTCGACGCCATGACCGCCTGGGGCGACCGTGACGAGGTGCGCGGGGCGGCGGCGAAGGGCTTGGGCGCAGCCGTCGCGACGGGCGACGCCGCGGCTTGAGGGAAGCGCGGGAAGGTGGGAGGGCGGCCGCGCGAGCTGGCAGGCCGACACCAGCGGCCCGGCCATCCCGGTCTAGGCATTGGGAAGGCGCGGGACAGGGGGGACGCCACGCTGATCACAGGAAGCCCGGCCGGACAGAAAACTCGCGGGTCATTGGCGGTGCGCCGCCGGCGCGGCCGCAAGCAACCAGCCGGAACGCGTCGGCCGATGGCAATGCCGACACTCCCGAACGAGCGCCGGGCCTCGAGCTTGCCTTGGACACACCAACGAGTGGGGATCGGCTCCGGATCCGGCACGTGGTCGACGACTTCACCGGCGAAAGGGTGATCGATGACGTCCGCGGACGGAACGCCGCGACGGAGAGATCAAGCGGCGAACCGAGGTCGTGGGCACTCGGCCCGCCCCCGGACCGATGGCGGGCGGACCTCACTCCCCGACGAAGCCGCCATCGTTCTCGTCGGCAGAGCCCTGCCGCTCGTACAGGACGACGGGTGGGCCATCCACCGCGCCAGATACATGACGCCGGAGACCATCGCCCCACGGGCGAGAATCCTCCCGTCAGCCTGCTTGCCGTAGCGGCATGACATCACCATCCGGGCCCATCCCGAAGCGGTCAGTGGTGATCAGAAGCTACACCACGCATTGGGACATCACCTGCTACGGTTCATCCCCGCGTGCGCGGGGAACACGTCCCCCCACCGCCGCGGCAGGACCTCCCACTGGTTCATCCCCGCGTGCGCGAGGAACACGCGTCGTGGGCCACACGAGGTTCTCGACTAGCCGCTCGATGGCAAGACGCGCCCCAAAAGACCGCCAAGATGCCGCCGGAGCAAGGCCAGAAGCCTTCAACCCTTCGCATGGTGGCCAAGACAACTGCGCCGGCCCGCCCGTTCGGTCAGCCGGTCGGATCAGTGGGGCCACTTCACGATTTCCGCCCGTGCCGCGCTCAGCTTGGAGGTCCGAGCCCCCCGTACAGATGCCGCAGCACGTCCTCGAGCTCAGGCCGAAGCGGCCCCACGAAGTCCTCGTGGCTCATCCCCGATACGGGGACGCTCCTCGCAAACGGGACGGTCGACGCGCTCGGCGGCGAGAGGGCGTCTCCGTCGCTGAAGACGGAGTAGGTCTCGTGGTTCAGCGCGGCGTAGTCCCGGTTGATCGCCGCAAGCGATGGGTTGCCCGATAGCGGCCGCAGCTCCCTCACACCCGGCAGGTTCGCGATCATCGGCACCGCGACCATGGTTGCCAGCGCTGCCTCCGGGGGAAGCTCGCCGCCCGCATAGCCCAGCATGCCCGCGACGAGCGCAAGCCCGCCCATGCTCGCCAGCCGCGAGCCATTGTGGGGCGTGCCCATCGTGACCAACGTGACCGGCACGCGCGGCCGCCCCTGCCGGCCGGCCCCGGCCGCGGGGCGCATGCTCTCGACGATGGCGCGCTTGGCGTAGTTGCCGCCCGCGGAATACCCAACCACCACGACGCGGCGGTTCGCGTCGAACACGGCCGGAAGGCCGGCGATCGCCTGGACGTCTCGCAGCGCACGTGCGAGCCGGTCGGCCTGGCCGATCCATTCGAGGGAGCGCCACGACACGAAGCAGGTGGCGTTGCGGCCGGGCAGGGACGCGACGAGCGCGGCGTGCGCGCGGAACTGCTCCTCCACCTGATACGGCAGCAGGAACCCATCCTCCGCTTCGAGGGCGAGGCCGTGCACGAAGAAGAAGATCCGGTCCGCGGTCACAAGGTCGACGAGTTCGGCGTCCGCCCCTGACGTGAGGGGTTGCCGGGCATCGAGCCCCCGGACCCGGCAGTTCATCTCGTCGAGCCACGAGGCCGTGCCGAGTTGGGCGCCGCGCCTCGAGATGGCCTGAAGGAGCGACGGATCGAGCCGCGGCCGGGCAACGGAGCGGGCGGCCGCGATGCGGCTGTTCACCGCCTCGATCCGCGCACGCCTCCCGGCCTCGAGGGCACTCGCCCGCTCCAGCCGCAGCGCCTCGATCCGGGCGCGGCGCCGCACGACCTCGGAGTCGAGGGACGCGGCCAGGGGCGCGAGTTGCGGATCCTGCCCCTCCCGCCCGAACAGCCTCTGCTTGAGCAACTCCACATCCCGCTCGGACTCGAGCGACCCCGCGAGCGCGGTGATGCCGGCGGTGTTCGAGAGCAGGAATTCCCGCCGTACGGCGCTCGCGCACCCGGCGTAGGCCGCCACCAACCCGGTCTGGAGCCGGTCCGACTCGGCATCCCTCGCCAAGCCCTGGACCAGGTCCACTGCGCCGGAACTCAACCGCCCCGGAGCGTCGAGCGCCGGATGGTCCAAGCTGAACCCTTGTGGAGCGGACACCCGGTGGCGGACCCAGGCGAGATACGCGTCGGCCCATTCCGTATATCGCTGCGCGGCGTGCACGCGCAGCGCCCGGTCCACCAGCGCCAGATCGGCGGACAGGGCCGCACGCCTGCGATCGCTCCCGCCCGCCAGCCTCCCCATCGTGCATCCGAGCGCGTCCGCCTCCGAAGGGCGGGCGCAGCGGCGCTCACGCTCGCCGGCGCGCCGCCACTCCTCGGAGTACGCCGCGAGCAGGCGCTCCCTGTGCGCCCTGAGCGAGATCATCTCCCGACTGTCGTCGAGCTCGGGCGCATTCGGGGTCGCCGCACCGCGCACTTCGCAAGTGAAGCGTGCGAGGTTGCCTTGTACGGCCGCCGAGGCGAGGTTCATCCCCTCGGTTACGGACCGGCGTTCCGCGCCCGAGAGCGGGTTCGCGAGCGCAACCGTCGCACACGAAAGCCAGATCCCGACCAACACGACCAATGCAGCTCGAAGCATGCCCATCCTCACGCGCACTCCGATCCGGCCCAAAACGGCGGGCACTCGAGCCGGACCGCACCGGCTGACCACACGCGATCGGGGCATTCCCGCCGCCTTCGCGACACCTGGCCTAGCCGAAGCAGCTGCCGCTCAATTCACGGAAGCGGGGCGATTGCTCGACGAGCTCCCCGAGGTATGCGGTATCCCAACCCGCAGCCAAGCGTTGCATGACCGGCGAGGTTGCACCGCTCCCGCCCAGCGCCAGCATCATGCATGCGCAATGGCTTTCGATCCGCTCGACTTCGGCGCGTGGGACCTGGACATCCGCACGGATCGCGGCGCAGTCCTGTCCCTCCCAACACACGGAGGCACGCGATCTGGCGAGGTTCATGTGATGTGATCTGCACTGCGCGGCGGCAGCGATGTCCGGCGATGGCGCCCGTTCGGATCGGGGCTCTCGGGCAGACCCGGGTTGGGCAAAGGCCAGACCTGCCGCCAGAAGCGCGAAAGCGACCACGCCAAAGACAACTCGCCAGAAAGAACTCGATCCCGTGTTGCGCTTACGCGATCCCGTACTCCACTCCCAACCAGAAAACACTTTTTTCGCGGCAGGCGTCAAGCGAATTCATTATGACAAATCAACCTGCGTCGTGTAGTCTAGCACGGTCCGGGCGCTGCGCGCCGATCGGCGCCGACGGGGAGCCGTTCGTGCCGGCGGCCGGCTACATGCGCACAAAGGTCAAGGGCGGCATTGGAAATGCTGCGTTCGTCCCCAGTCGTGAAGTGGTAGCCAACGCGGGGGTGGCGCGCCGTGACATTCACGCGGGCCTCAACGGCGGCGGCTACACGTGGGCGCGCTTCGGCCCTAAAATGACGGCAGCGCAGCAAGCGGACCTTGCGGAAGTCGCCGAACGGTTCATCCGGTGGACACCTGGTGTATCCGATTCCAAGAAAACCGTGATCTGGAAGATTTCGGCCAATTGAAATTCAGATATCTTGTTGAAAACCTCTTCATATCGGTCGCCAATCTGAGAAACTGTGTGAAATATGATTTCGATAGGTGACGAAGGCTTCAAGTGGAAAGCATCATTCGACTTGACGAACTCGGGGACGTTTGCTAGGCTGAGCGATGGGCTGAGGCGAGGGTGATTATGGACGACGAGCCGATTCCCGAGGATCTTGGGCCCAAAAACCTCCCGTTTGACGCTTACTGTCAGGCGCTCGCACCGATGCGACGCGAGCGTCTACGTAACTTGGCCGCGGATACGGGGGTGTCGCCGCAAGAGTTTTGTGAAGCCATTCGCGACACCGGCCGGGTGATGTCCCAATGCGTGGTGTGGCTTCTGATCACCACTGACCGCTTCGGGATGGCCCCGGGCGGTGATGTCACGCTGCCACGGCTAGCAGGCTGACGGGAGGATCGTCGCTTGTGGGGCGATGGTCTCCGGCGTCGTGCATCGGGCGCGCTGCGCGGCCCATCCGTCGTTCTGCCCGAGCGGGATGGCGCCGACGAGGCGGGTGATCTCGGCCTCGTTGGGGAAGACGCCGACGACCTCGGTGCGGCGCCCGATCCCGCCGTCGAGCCATTCGAGCCGCCATGACGACGGGGACCGAGACGCCCCGGATGCAGCCCTCCCGGATGACCGCCACCAGGGCTTTCTCCGCCATGCGGCGCGGCTCGGGGAAGCCGGGGAAGCAGCTGCCCTTCCTGAGCCTCGGGATGCGCAGTTCCACCGTCCCGGCCCGCGTCTCCCAGTCGCGGTCGCGGTGGCCGTCCCCCCGAGCGGGCCGAAGCGCGCTCTTCCCGCCATGGGCCGCGCCCGTCAGCGCACAGACCTCCAACTCCATCAAGCCTTCGGCGGCGAGGCCGACCATCTCGCGCAGGACATCGGCGTCGGGGGCCTTCTCCACCAGCGCGCGGAGGTTCATCGTCCCCGTCGGTCACTGGTCGACCTCAGGTTCGCTCGGCTCCCGCAAACCCGAGCCTCACCCAACGATCGATCAATGGCCACCGCCATCATCCCGGCTGCCACAGCGCTGTCGGGGGCGCGCGGCCGGGATGATGGCTCCGTCGAGCCACACCACCACGGGGGAAGTCACCTGGAGGACGATCGGCAACTGGCGAAGACGGTCGCATGCGCGCCGCGTCGGCGACCCTTTCGGGTCGGTATGCCGTCCGGGCCGGTCGAGGTCCGGTGTGGCCCTCAGCCCCGCCCGCCGCCCGGCGGCGTCGCGCTGAGCGGCAGCAGCAGCGTCCCCTCGCATACCATCTCGGTAAGGCGCTCGAGCGCGCGCCGGCGGACCGCGTACTGCCTCATCCCCCTGCCCACGCCCTCCACCGGGGCGAGCGCGTCCCCTGCCCGCCGCTTGAGATCCACCGCGGGCATCCCGAACAGCTCAGCGATGTCCCTGATCGCGACGTGTCCAGCGAACTCCTCCGGCAGCCCGCGCTCGAGGCACTCGCGGATGCGGACCCGGTCCAGCTCGAGCCCGCCCCCACCCGAGGCGACGTGGTGGGTATCCCCGGAGGCCTGCAGCCCGAGGCCGCCCTCGTGAGCGCCATATCGGACGCCGTCGGACGGCGGCGTGATCCCTCGGGACAGCGCGGGCGCGGGATCTGCTCCACCGCAAGTCGCAAACCGCGGCTCCGCCTGCAGAACGTGACCGTTCCCCGGCCCGACCAGCGCACCCGACCCCGCCCCGCACCCGTGGCTCCAAGGCGCAGTGACCGAGCCGACGGATCCGTCGGCCGCATGCGACCGCTCGCCACCGCCGAAGTCCGCGGTGTCCGTGCCGGTACCGGGGAGCGGGCCGTCAGCCGCCGTTCGACCGAACCCGGTCGCCGCCGCGTAGGGTCCCAGCCCTCCCGGCAGGGCGATCGAGCGGTGCGCGAGACCATGGTCGGACGGCGGCGATGGGACGCGCAGCACCTCGGAGCCGTCCGAGATCCCGGCAACCCAACACGGAATGGCCTCGTGATCTGGACCGGAAAACGCTTCCCAAGGCCGGATCGGCTCCACGCGCCGCCGCGCCTCCCCATTCCGCTCCACGGGAGCGGACACCCCTCGAGGAACGAACGCACCCCTCCACCCGAAGGGACCCGCAACCGCCCGCGCGTTCACGGTGCCCGGGCTCGACCACGCGGTCGACCCGCGAGCCCAACGCACCGCGCGCGCCATGAGCCCGCGGGGGCCCGGGCGCAGGCCCCCCGGAGCGCCGCCACGGTCATGGACCATCCGTAGGCAGGGGGTGGGTGGGGCGGGCGCAGCGCGAGGCTGACGAGTCCCGCCACGCCCATGAGGCAGACCAGGGCGGCCGCCGCGGACGCGGAGCCGTCACCGCGCGCGGAGGCCTCGAGTGCGAGCGCGACGGCGCAGACCCCGTAGGCGCCGCCGACCAGGCCGCGCAGCGCGCCGCGCCTGTCCGCCTGCCGCGCCGCGACCGGCTCGGGGGGGTCCGGGGGGGGTGCCTGCATGAGCGCTCCA
>DBAV01000215.1 GCA_002291875.1 Hyphomonadaceae bacterium UBA1001 | reverse complement strand
CGGGCCGCCGCTGGTCAGCCAGCGATTGGGCTTCCCCAAGCCGATATATTGCTCCGCCCACATCTGGTGCTGGCCGACCTCGGTGGTGATGAAGGTGTCGCGCTCGCGCGTCAGTGCCCACAGCCTGTCGATGGCGTATTGAGGCTTTATGGGTCCGTCGTCGCGCTGGCGATAGGCAAAACAATCGCGCGCGCGCCAGGCGTCGATCTGCCGCCACCACGCCTGCATGTCGGTGGGTGTCGATGCCGACCTGTCCCATGCGGCCACCAGCGCCTCGAGGGCGCGTCCTGCGTCCGCCACGATGCCCAGGTCGGTGCGCACCACCTTGCCCACCGAAGACGGATCGACATCGATATGGATGCGTCGCGACCCCGGCGAAAACGCATCGAGGCGACCTGTGACCCTGTCGTCGAAACGGGCACCGACACTGATCAGAAGGTCGCATCCATGCATGGCCAGGTTGGCCTCGTAACTGCCATGCATGCCCAGCATGCCCAGCCATTGCGGATCGCTGGCCGGAAATGCGCCCAGGCCCATCAATGTGGAGGTCACGGGAAAGTTCGTGCGCGCGGCCAGCGCCCGCAGTGCCCTTGATGCGGACGGCCCGGCATTGATCACGCCCCCGCCCGTATACAGAATCGGCCGGCGCGCCTCGCGCATCATGGCCACGGCCTGCTGGATCGCCCTCGGGTCGGGTTCATAGGCCGGACGGTACGAGACGTGCGTGCGCTCGCGCCGGCCCTGATAGGTGGCGGTGCGGAATTGCACGTCCTTGGGAATGTCGATCAGCACCGGGCCCGGCCGCCCGGTGGTGGCGACGTGGAAGGCCTCGTGCACGATGCGCTCGAGATCGGCGACGTCCCGCACCAGCCAGTTGTGCTTGGTCGCAGGGCGGGTGATGCCGGTGGTGTCGGCCTCCTGGAAGGCGTCCGAGCCGATCAGATGGGTGGGCACCTGGCCGCAGATCACCACCAGCGGAATCGAGTCCATCAGCGCATCGACCAGGGGGGTCACCACATTGGTCGCGCCGGGCCCCGAGGTCACCAGCACCACGCCCGGACGCCCGCTCGAGCGCGCATACCCTTCCGCGGCATGTCCCGCGCCCTGTTCGTGACGCACGAGGATGTGCCGGATGGCGCCTTCGCCCGCGCGGAACAGGGCGTCATAAATCGGCAGGACCGCACCGCCCGGATAACCGAAGATGGTGTCCACGCCATTGTCGCGAAGTGCCTGAACCAGAATGTCGGCCCCGGTCATCACCCGCCCGGCCATACCGGAATCGGAGGCTTGGTCGACACTGGCGGGGCCGATGCGGTCGGGGGCAATGCGGGTGTCCATGGAATGTCCCTGAAACGGCGGCGGAACAAGAAAAAGGGCCCCGGAGGGCCCTGTTGATCACCGCACGGTCGCTGCGGAGCCCCTTGGCCCCGCATGCCGTGCGGTCAGGTAACGAGCAGGACGCGCAGGGCGCCCATGGCTGGGTGTGTCACGATGGGTCTCCTGCATCGCTCCTGCCTGCGCCTCAACGCCATGTCAAGCCAAATGGCAAGAACGATGCGCGTGAACCGACGTGTTGGATCACGCATGCAAGATCATTGCGCCTGTGCCGCCAGCAGCGACAGCACATGCCTCGCCCGCGCGGCTGTGTCATCGCCGCAAAGCGGATGCCAGTCCGTCAGTTGATTGCGCATCCAGGTGAATTGCCGCTTGGCATACTGACGTGTGTCGATCACCGACCGCGCTTTTGCCTCTTCCAGGGTCATGCGGTCCTCGAAATGGGCGATCAACCAGGGCATGCCATGCGCCTTCATGCAGGGCAGGGTAGGATCGAGGCGTCGTTGCCACAAGGCGCGCGCCTCTTCGATCGCCCCGCCTTCGATCATCGCGGTGAAACGGTCGGCGATCGCACATGCCAGTGCGGCGCGGTCGGGCCAGACGGTCAGGCGCAGGCTGGCCTGCAACGCCTGGCCGGTTGCCTCTGCCTGCCATGCCGACAGCGTTCGGCCCGTTGCGGCATGCACGCCCAGGGCACGCACGATCCGCACATGATCGCGCTGACCGATCCGCGCGGCCGCCGCCGGGTCGACGGCTGCCAGGCGCGCATGCTGGCCCGTAACGTCAGCATCGACCGATGCCCGAAGCGCACGGTCGATTTCGGGCGGAACGGCGGGCACGTCGACCAGCCCCTGCGTCAGCGCACGCAAATAGAGACCGGTCCCGCCGACCACGATCACCGCTCGCCCGGACCCGCGCACATCGTCGATGACCGCGCGCGCCGCCCTGACCCAGTCACCCACCGAGTGGCGCACCGAGGCATCGACCTGGCCAAACAGCCAGTGCGGCACCTCTGCCTCGTCCTCATGGGTGGGGCGTGCGGTCAGCACCCGCAGATCTGCATAGACCTGCATGGAATCCGCATTCACCACGGCTGCGCCCAAAGATCGCGCCAACGCCATTGCCAGCGCGGACTTGCCCGAGGCGGTGGGGCCATGGATCAGGATCAGAGGCGGCGCAGGCATCGGGCTTCAGCGGCGAATGGCCGGGGCCGGACGCTGGACGTTCAACCGGTGCGCGCCTATCGCGACCGCCACGTCCAGTTTCGTCCCGGTGAATGATGACGCTTCTCCTTACGCTGGTCAGCCAGCCCGGCAACCCTGCGCTGAAGGAGGCGCGGGCGCGGGTCCAGGACTTTCAGGCGGATCATCCGCGCATCCTCTCGTTCGGCGAGGCGCTGGACGTGCCCGTCGCGCTGGCGTTCGACGTGGCGGCAAGGCTCGAGGACCTGCCGGTCGACTGGGCGATCCAGGATGCCGAGGGGCGTCGCAAGCGCCTGCTGGTTGCGGACATGGACTCCACCATCATCGCGCAGGAGACGCTGGACGAACTGGCGGATCTGGCGGGTGTCGGCGACGAGGTGGCCGAGATCACCGAACAGGCCATGCGCGGGGAAATCCCCTTCGAGGCGGCCCTGCGCACCCGCGTGCGCATGATTGCGGGCCTGCCCCTGTCAGAACTGCAGCGGTGTTTTGACCTGCGCATCACGATCAGCCCGGGCGCGCGCACCCTGGTTCGAACCATGCGCGCGCATGGCGCCTTTACCGCGCTGGTGTCGGGCGGCTTCACCTTTTTCACCGAGCGCGTCGCGGGCGCCGTGGGCTTTGAGGCGCACCGCGCGAATCGGCTGGTCGACAATGGACGCTCGCTGACCGGCGAGGTTGTCGAGCCCATTCTGGGGCGCGAGGCCAAGGCGGCGGCCCTGGCCCACTATGCCGCGGGCCGCGGCCTTGGTCCGAATGCCGCGGTGGCCATCGGAGACGGCGCGAACGACCTTGAAATGCTCCAGCGGGCGGGTCTGGGCATCGCCTATCGCGCCAAGCCCGTGGTGTCGGCCCGAACCAGTGCCCGGATCGAGCATACGGGGCTCGAGACGGCCCTTTTCTTCCAGGGCTATGCGCGCGATGCCTTCGTGAGCTGATGCGGGCCGGGCGATGGCGTCCGGAGCGCGCATTCGCAACATTCAGCCGCTGGCCATGCGTTCCAGAAAGCGCCCCGCAACCAGCCCCGCCCCCAGCGCGTAAAGAGGCGTGACGACCCCGGGAATGGCGCGCGCCCAGCTTTCCGGCAGCCAGAGGATGTCGCGTGCCCACTGACCCTTGGGCACACCCTGCATCTGGCGCGCCCAGGTCTGCAGGATGCACTCCACGCCGTTGGCATAGCGCCCAAGGCCAATGGCCGCCGGCAGCGCCAGCGCGACCAAAAGCATGGTCCCGCCGCCCCCAGTCGCGCCCCGGAACAGCAGATAGCCCACCGCCCAGAGGCAGGCCGCCACGATCACCAGATGCACGAACTTGAGCAATTCCAGTTGCACGTGCAAGTCTGCCTCCAAGGCCGCAACGAACGGGGCCGGAGGATAGCCATGCTGACGGCGGCGGACGACTACCCGATTCACCAGACCGCTGAACCGATCGCCTTCTCGGGCACCGACCGCAATTTCTACGACCGCTATTTCTTCAACGGCAGCGCGGCCGATGGCACGGTGTTCTTTGCCGTCGCATTTGGCGTCTATCCGCATCTGGATGTGGCGGACGCGCACGTGTCCGTGCTGCGCGACGGGCGCCAGGTGTGTCTGCATGCCTCGCGGCATCTGGCGCACGAACGCATGGCGCTGGAGGTGGGGCCGATCTCGATCCTGGTCGAGGTGCCGCTGCGACGGCTTCGGGTACGTGTCACCCAGGCGCACGGCATTGCGGCGGACATGGTGTTCGAGGGGCGGGCGTTCCCGATCCAGGAGCCGCGCTTCACGCTGCGCAATGGCAGCAGGACCGTGATGGACGTGACGCGCATGACCCAGAATGGGCACTGGAGCGGCTGGATCACGGTCGATGGACAGCGCCATGAGCTGTCCGCGGGTGCAATGGGCACACGAGACCGCTCATGGGGGGTGAGGCCGGTCGGGGCGCCCGACGCCCAGCCGGTGATGCCGGCGCGCCTGCCACAATTCTTCTGGCTGTGGGCACCGACCAATTTCTCCGATCGTTCCGTGTTTTTCCATGTCAACGAGGACGCCGCCGGCCGGGCCTGGAACACGCGGGCCATGCGGGTTCCCGATGGGGCCACGCGCGAAGGCTTGCTGATCCACGATCATGAGTTCGACGTCGCCAACATGGAGGTGGCGTGGCGAGGCGGCACACGCTGGGCGCGATCGGCACGCCTCGAGGTGCGCACCGCCGATGCAGAGACCGGCTGGGCCGAATTCCTCCCCGATGGCCCACCATTCCAGATGTCGGGGATCGGTTACGGCCATTCCCGATGGGCCCACGGTGTCTGGAAGGGGGACCTGGTCACCGAGCGTGAGGAGATCGACACGGCCTCCATCGATCCGCTGGCCGTTCAGAACCTGCACATCCAGCAGCCCGTGAGGGTGGAGTGGCGTGACATCGACGGCTCGCACCACAGCGGCCGAGGCGTGCTGGAGCAATTGGTGATCGGGCCCCATGCGCCATCGCGGCTGCGCGATGTGCTGGACGGCGCCCCATGAGCGCACTGGAGGCGTCGCACCTGGAAGCGCTGGCCCGGTACCTCGCCGTCCAGTTCGGCGCACAAGAGGTGGCGATCGGGGCAATGACGCGGCTGCATGGCGGGGCCTCGCGCGAGACCTTTGCCTTTGATGCCCGCGTGGACGGGATCGAACAGGCCCTGATCCTTCGCCGCGACCCGCTCGACAGCCTTCTGGTCACAGAACGTGCGCTCGAGTTTTCGGCCTACCGCAGTTTCGCCGGCACGGCCGTGCCCGTCCCGCGGGCGATAGCGCTTGAAGAGACGGGCGAGGTGATCGGACGTCCGTTCTTCGTGATGCAGCGGCTCGAAGGCGGCCTGGCTGCATCCCCGATTGCCCAGGACCCCTATGGCATTCACCGCGAGGCGATCGGCCGCCAGTTCTTTACCATTCTGGGCGCGCTTCACCGCCACCCGGTCGAAGGTTCACCGCTCGCGGCGGTCACCGGCATCCCGGATCCGGTTGGGGCGGCCCCTGATGCCCTGACGCACTGGCAAGGCGTGATCGAACGTGAGGCCAGCGAACCCCAACCCATCGCGGCGGCCGTCATCCGCCGGCTGCGACGCTCGCTGCCGCCGCCCCCGCAAAGGCTTTCGATCGTTCATGGCGACTACCGCTCGGGCAATTTCCTGCACGATGACGCAGGCCGCATCCTGGCCGTGCTGGACTGGGAGATGGCCCATGTCGGCGACCCGCTCGAGGACCTTGCGTGGGCGATGGACCCGCTGTGGGCGCATCGCTCGGAGCGGGTCGGTGCCATGGTGCCCGAAGCCGAAGCGATCGCATTGTGGGAGGCGGCATCGGGCCTGACGGCAGACAGGGCGGCCCTCGAATGGTGGAGGATGTTTGCCAGCCTGAAGGGACAGGCGATCTGGATTTCAGGCGCGCGGGCCTTTGCAGCAGGCGTGAATCCTGATCCGGTGCTGGCGTTCTCGGGGTGGTATTGCCTTCTGGAACACGATGCGATCCAAGCCGACCGACTGGTCGCCGGGCGCGCGTGAGACGGGCCACCAATTGTTCTATGGCACGCGAATCGGAGGCAGCGGCCCATGGCCGACCATGTGGTGATCCATACCGACGGTGCCTGCTCGGGCAATCCCGGTCCTGGCGGGTGGGGCGCCGTCCTCGAGGCGCGGGGGCAGGTGCGCGAATTGTCGGGCGGTGAGGCGCTGACCACCAACAACCGCATGGAATTGATGGCCGCGATCGCCGCGCTCGAGGCGTTGACCCGTCCGTGCGAGGTCGATCTGCACACCGATTCCACCTATGTCCGCGACGGTGTGACCAAGTGGATTCATGCCTGGAAACGCCGCGGGTGGCGCACGGCCGACAACAAGCCCGTCAAGAACGAGGACCTCTGGCGAGCGCTGGAGGCTGCTGCCGAGCGCCATCGCGTTCGATGGCACTGGGTCCGCGGTCATGCAGGGAATGACGGAAACGAAAGGGCCGACCGTCTGGCGCGTGCCGCCATCACCCGGGCAGGCTGAGCATCCCGATCAGGGCAATGGGCGGGGCAAGCCGGCGGTGTCGGCTGTCTCGGGGCGACGCACCGCATCGGGCGCGACTTCCGGCCCCGCCGCGTCGGCGAGCGGCAGCCAGACCGCGAACGCCGTGCCGCGCCCGATCTCGCTTTCCACACCAAAGCCGCCCCGATGGCGGGCGATGATGTGCTTGACGATTGCAAGGCCCAGCCCCGTGCCGGACCGCTGGCGGTCGTCGCGGTCGATCCGGTAGAAGCGTTCGGACAGGCGCGGAAGGTGGCGCCTCTCGATGCCCGGTCCCTCGTCGATGACGCGGATCACCGCCCACTGGCCCGCCGCGTCGACCGGCGTGGCGTGGAGGACCGCCCGCCCGGCTTCGGTCCAGTGCCTCAGTGCCGCATCCTGGATCAGATCACCCGCGATCGGGCCCGCCATCTCGACCCGTACCTGCTCGCCCGGCGAGGAATACTTGATGGCATTGTCGATCAGGTTGGCAAAGACCTGCCCCAGCTGGAACCGGTCGGCGACGAGGGGCAGGGGACGGCTGCTGGAAAGGGACACCTCGACGGACCGCGCGCGCGCTGCCGGAGCGACGATCTCGATGGTCTCGCGCAGCAGGTGTTCGACGTCCTCGATGGTGGTGGGCTGGGAGAATTCGTCCATCTCGATTCGCGAAAGCGACAGCAGGTCATCGATCAGCCGGCGCATCCGGGTGATCTGCTCGCCCATGATGCCAAGAAAGCGCGCCTGCGCTCCGGGGTCGCCGCGGGCAGGGCCGGTCAGGGTCTCCACGGTCAACGACAGCGCCGCGAGGGGCGTGCGCAGTTCGTGGCTGGCATTGGCGAGGAAATCCGCGCGCCGCCTTTCGGTGACCATGGCCTCGGTCAGGTCATCGAACACCACCAGCGCGCCATCGGGGCGTCCTTCGGTCCTGGGTGCGGCATAGACCCGATATTGCTCGTCGAGCGATTCGCCGGGGCGCTCCCACACCGTCGAGTCTGCGGGCGCACCCGCCGCACACAGGCGCACCAGATCCAGAACCGCGGGCGCGCGCATCACGGTGGGCGCGCGTCGGCCCAGTTCCTCAAAGCGCAGCAGGCGCCGCGCCAGCCGATTGGCCGCGATGATCTTGAGGTCACCATCCACCAGCACGGCCGCGCGCGGCGATGCCTCAAAGACGGCGTTGATCTCGGCGGCCACACGGGCGGCGATATCCTGGCGCACTTCCTGGACCAGCACGGCGGGCTTGCGGGTGTTGCCCAGCACCCAGCCCGCAAACCCCGCCGCCACCGCCGCGATCAATGTCCCGCCCACGCTGGCCGTGGCGGCCGCCACCGCAGCGGTCACGATCAAAGCGAGGACAAGAACGAGTGTCATGCGCACTCCGGCAGGCCTGTCGTGCGATGCGACGGTTCGATGACCCTACGATGACAAGGCCCTAGCACGCCCTGCCGGTCAGGGCGAGGCAGGCCCGACCTTTGACCTGCCGCGGCGGTTTGGGCATGGACCCGTGCATGACCGTCCTGAGCTCGCGCATCGATCCGGCATCCGCCTCGTTTCTGACCAATCGTGCGGCGACCCGCGCCCTGGTGCATGACCTCGAGACACGCACGGCCAGGGCCAGCCTCGGGGGTTCGGAAGCGACCCGTGCGCGTCACACAGCGCGCGGCAAGCTGCTCCCGCGCGAGCGCGTGGAGCGGCTGCTGGACCCCGGCAGCCCGTTTCTGGAACTGTCCCAGCTGGCGGCCGAGGACATGTACGAGGGCGATGTCGCCGCCGCCGGCATCATCACGGGTGTCGGCCGGGTCGAGGGGCGCACGGTGGTGGTCGTGTGCAATGACGCAACGGTCAAGGGCGGGACCTATTATCCGATCACCGTGAAAAAGCACCTGCGCGCCCAGGAAATCGCGCTCGAGAACCGTCTGCCCTGTGTCTATCTAGTCGATTCGGGCGGGGCGAACCTGCCCTTCCAGGCCGACGTCTTTCCCGACCGCGATCATTTCGGCCGGATCTTCTACAACCAGGCGCGGATGTCGGCCGAAGGGATCGCGCAGATCGCGGTTGTGATGGGGTCGTGCACGGCGGGCGGTGCCTATGTGCCGGCCATGTCGGACGAGACCATCATCGTGCGTCGTCAGGGCACGATCTTTCTGGGCGGGCCGCCGCTGGTCAAGGCAGCGACCGGTGAAGTCATCTCGGCCGAGGATCTGGGCGGTGCGGATGTCCACGCCCGACGCTCAGGCGTGGCCGATCACTATGCCCTCGACGACCGACACGCGCTGGACCTCGCGCGGGCCGCCGTCGCCACGCTGCCCGCGTCCGCATCGGGTGCCCAAGGATATGGCGCACCGCTGCTTTATCCCGAACACGAGATCGAAGGCCTGATCCCCCCGGACCTGCGCACGCCCTGGGACGTGCGCGAACTGATTGCCCGGCTTGTGGATGGCTCGGTCTTTCACGAGTTCAAGCCGCTCTACGGCGAAACCCTGGTCACAGGCTTTGCACGGATCGAGGGGCAGGACGTCGCGATTCTTGCAAACAATGGCGTGCTGTTCTCGGAAAGCGCGCTCAAGGGGGCGCATTTCATCGAACTCGCCTGCCAGCGCGGAACGCCTCTGGTGTTCCTGCAGAACATCACGGGCTTCATGGTGGGCTCGCGCTATGAGGCCGGGGGCATCGCCAAGGACGGCGCCAAGCTGGTGACCGCGGTGGCCTGCGCGAGCGTCCCCAAGATCACCGTCCTGATCGGCGGATCGTTCGGGGCGGGCAATTACGGCATGTGCGGGCGTGCCTATCAGCCGCGGTTTCTGTTCACCTGGCCCTCAAGCCGGATTTCCGTGATGGGGGGCGAGCAGGCCGCGGCCGTGCTGGCAACCGTGCGACGCGACGGGATCGAAGCGCGCGGCGGTGCATGGACGCCCGAGGAGGAAGAAGCGTTCAAGGCGCCAATCCGCGAGAAATACGAGCAGGAAGGCAGCCCCTATTTCGCGACTGCGCGGCTCTGGGATGATGGTGTGATCGCGCCGGCATCGACCCGCCGTGTGTTGGGACTCGCCTTGTCAGCAACGCGCGGCGCCCCCGGCGGCCCCACCCGGTTCGGCGTCTTCCGGATGTGACGGGGCGCAGCGGGCCGGGCCTGCCTCAGTGCTTCAGTTCAGCCCGGCCAGCACGATCTGGGTGGCGGTATGTCCGAGCGCCCAGTAAACGCCCACCGCGCCCGCCACCAGCAGCACGAGGCCCACGACACAGTCCGTCACGCGGTCAGGTCGCTCGGATCCATCGGGTCCACCCGAGGTATGATCAACCATTTGCTCCTCCCGGCGCGGCCTCCCGCTTTCTCGATGGCTGACCTGAAAAAACGGGTGGCCATCTGTGGGAAGTGCCTGCAGCGCGCACAATGACATCCCCGCCGCCCTTGGCAAGCGGGAACGTCGCGCCTCTTGAGAGGGCGCGCGCACCTGGTGTGTCGGCAGAGACACACAACCAATTGCGATGGAGTCGGGGCAGCACTGTGTCATCGACTTGTCATATCACTGTCGTTGAGGCGCGACGGGCTCCGGATAGGGGCAGCTCAGTCGTCACCCGGCCAACCGATCGGCATGGGCAGACTCGCACAGGGGGTATTCCGATGATGAAGAAGTTCTGGGGTGGGGTCGCCTTGACCGCCCTCACGGTCGCAATCTCGACACCCGCGATGGCCCAGCAGACCACCTCGGCGCTGCGGGGCGAGCTCAGTGGCCCCGACGGCCAGCCGGTGGCCAACGCGACCGTTGTGGTGACCCACGTCCCCACCGGAACGGTGTCACGCACCACCACCGACGCCGATGGCCAGTTCGATGCGCGCAATCTGCGCGTCGGCGGCCCCTATACCGTCATCATCGACGCCCCCGAGTTCGAAACCGCCGAGGTCACCGACATCTTCCTGACGGCGGGTGAAACCTTCAGCTTCAACTACGGGCTCGAAGCCATCAATATTGAGCAGGAAATCGTGGTCACGGCCCAGCGCGTGGGCGGCCGCGGCCTCGACACCGGCGCCGAAACCATCCTGAACCGTGACGCCATCGAGGGCGTGGCATCGGTGCGTCGTGACATACGCGATCTGGTGCGCCGCGATCCGCTGGCGACCCAGAACCGCTCGGATGGCGGTATCTCGATCGCCGGCTCCAACCCGCGGACCAACCGTATCACGATCGACGGCGTTCAGGCGCAGGACGACTTCGGCCTGAACACCGGCGGCCTGTCGACACGTCGCGGTCCGATCTCGATCGACGCGGTCGAGCAGGTGGTCGTCCAGGCGGCCCCCTTCGACGTTGAAGAAGGCGACTTCCTTGGCGGTTCGGTAAATCTCGTGCTGCGCTCGGGCACAAACGAGTTCGAAGGCTCGATCTTCGCCAAATACCTCAATGAAGGCCTGCAGGGCACGCTGATCCGCTCGACGCAATCGCGCCCGCTGGTGTCGCAGACCAACTATGGCGGCTTCATCGGCGGCCCGATCATCCGTGATCGCCTGTTCTTTGCGCTGTCGTATGAAACCTATGAATCGCTGAACACCACCACCACCGGTGTCGGCCCCGGCTTTACCAACCCGGTCAACTTCACCCCCGGCGTTCCGGTCACCCAGGCCCAGATCGACGAGGTGGTGAATATCTTCAACACCACCTACGCCGCGCGCTTCAATGTCGGCACGATCCCGCTGACCCAGCCGATCACCGACGAGAAGTACTCGGCCAAGATCGACTGGAACATCACCGACCAGCACCGCGCCTCGGTGACCTTCCGCAACGCCGAGTCGGGCGACATCGTCCGCACCAACATCAACGCCACCTCGGCAGGCCTCAGCTCGCAATGGTACCTCACCGGCGAGACTGACCGTTCGCTCACGGGCGAGTTGAATTCGGACTGGACCGACAACTTCAACACCCAGCTGCGGGTCACCCGCCGCGAATACCAGCGCCTGCAGGAGCCACCCGGCGGCCAGGACTTCGCCGATGTGATCGTCTGCCTCCAGCCGACTTCGATCGGCGCGGTGGAGCAGTGCCAGACCGGCGGCACCCCCACCCAGACCACCGCCGTGGTCCGGTTCGGCGCCGACCAGTTCCGCCACGCCAACTTCCTCGAGACCGCGAACGACCAGTACCAGTTCCGCGCCGAGTACTCGATCGGTGACTTGGTGCTGAAGGCGGGCTTCCAGCGCCAGGTGACCGAGGTGTTCAACCTCTTCGTCCCGCGTTCGGACGGCCTTTACTATTTCGACTCGGTGGCCGATTTCCGCGCCGGCCGCGCGAACGACCTCCAGTTCAACAACGCCGTCAGCGGCAATGCCAACGATGCGGCGGCCCAGTTCGCCTACACGCTGGACAGCCTTTATGCCCAAGGCACCTGGGATGTGCCGGTGCCGCAGGGTGAACTGACCGTCCAGGGTGGCCTGCGCTATGACTTCTACAGCTCGGAAGACGAGCCCGCGCTGAACCCGAATTTCGTCGCGCGCTATGGCTTCTCGAACCAGCAGACCTATGACGGCATCAACATCCTGATGCCGCGCCTGGGGATCAACTACCGCCCGGTCGACAACATCCGCATCGCAGGCGGCATCGGCCTGTTCTCGGGCGGCCTGCCGGACGTGTTCCTGTCCAACAGCTTCTCGAACACCGGCATCCTGACCAATGAAGTGCGCATCCGTCGCAATGCCGACGGCACGTTCTCGGATGTCTCGGGTGCAGCCGTCGGCTTCACCCAGGCGGCAGGCGCAACCGCGCTGAACCTGCTGCTCAGCGATCCGCGCACCTTCTTCGACACCCCCGCTGCGGTCCAGGCGCTGCTCGGCACCCAGGCGAACGTGTCGCCCCTGGCGCCGACCGCCACCATCGCACCCGACTTCACCGTCGCGTCCGACTGGAAGGGCAACATCTCGCTGAACGTCGACGCCTTCGACGGATGGCGCTTTGGTCTGGATTATGTGGCGATCCGCAGCCGCGACGCCATTGCGTTCCGCGACCTGCGTGCCCAGCCCCTCGTGGTGAACGGGGTCATCCAGCGCACGCCCGACGGTCGCATCCGCTATGACGGCCTGCCCGACGCTTCGGCCGCCAACACCACGGCGCGTCAGACCGCGGGCATCAGCTCGCGCAATCTGGGTGGCAACACCGACGTCCAGCTGTTCAACGGTGGCGAGCGCACCTCGGACTTCCTGTCGCTCTCGGCGCAGCGCTCGTGGGACAACGGGATCGACCTGTTCGCCGCCTGGACGACCTCTTCGGCCGAAAGCTTCCAGGACGGTGACCGGTTCGGCGCCACGCCGGGCACGCTCTACAACAACGGCGTGTCGGGGCTTGATCCGAACTCGGCCGTGCAGGGCCGCGCCCAGGAAGAGATCGAAAACAACTTCAAGCTGGAACTGGGCTGGCGCCGGAACTTCTTCACCGACCTCGAGACCCGCTTCTCGCTGTTCGGTGAGAGCCGTACGGGCCGTCCGCGCACCTTCACCATGGGTGACATCGCCGGCGGTCGCAGCGCGGTGTTCGGAACGGCACGGGGTTCGAACTACCTCGCCTACATCCCCAACCTGAACAATCCGGTGACCCAGACCTCGGGCGTGGTGACCACCGACGACACCGTGGCCGTGTTCGCGACCCGTGCGGACTATGACGCGGTGCTGAACCAAGTCCGCGCGTTGGGCCTGCCGCAGGGCCAGATCCTGCCCAAGGGCTTTGCCAACAATCCCGACATCAACCGGCTGGACTTCACCTTCAGCCAGGAGTTGCCGGGCGTGCTGGACGGTCACCGCACCATTTTCGAGGTCGAGATCGAGAACGTCCTCAACCTGATGAACTCCGAATGGGGCATCCAGGAAGAGTTCGGCGAGACCACCCGCCTGTTCAACGTGACCTGCGCCGACACCGCCGGCGCAGCGGTGACCGGCGTCAACCCGACATGCGCGCGTTACCGCATCTCGGCACCGAACGCGGCGTTCAACAATCTGACGCCCGATTCGGATCGCTCGCGCTGGTATATCCAGCTGGGTCTGCGCTACCGCTTCTGAGGCGTTGCCGACCACCCCATTTCAAAGGACGGGCGGCCCCATGGGTCGCCCGTTCGTTTTTTAGCCCCCTGCCACATCAGCACGCCCACACTGGCAAAGCGGGGAGGCGATGCTTAGGTGCGCGCGTCCGCCTGCCCGGAGACTACCATGAGCAACGACGTCCACATCCCCGCCGAATGGCACCCCCATCGCGCGATGTGGGTCGGCTTTCCTTCGGCGGCTGACCTCTGGCAGCACAATCTGGCACCCGCCCAGGCCGAGGCCGCAGCTCTGGTCAGGGCGCTGGCCGAGGGTGGCGAGACGGTCCGGTTGCTGGCAGGGCCCGGGCAAGCCGCGGAAGCCGCGCACAGGCTGTGTGGTGGCGCGGCCGAAATCATCGAGCATGCATTCGGTGACATCTGGATCCGCGATACCGGGCCGATCTTTGCCCGGCGGGGCAACCAGCCGGTCGCGCTGCGCTTCTGGTTCAATGGCTGGGGCGGCAAATACATCCTGGAGGGTGACGAGACCGTGCCGGACACCATCGCCTCGCGTGCGGACAGCGGTCGCGGAGTGCCGGTAATCACCCATCCCTTTGTGCTGGAGGGAGGCGCGATCGATCTGGACGGCGAAGGCACGGTGCTGACCACGCGGCAGTGTGTGCTGAATGCCAATCGCAACGAGGGGTGGAACCAGGCGCGTGCCTCCGTGCGGCTGCAGGAGGCGCTGGGCGTCGAAAAGGTGCTCTGGATCGACGAGGGACTGGCCGGCGACCACACCGACGGGCATGTGGACAACATTGCCCGCTTCGTCGCGCCTGGGCGCGTGGTGTGTCAGCGGGCCAGCGGTGCGGATGACCCCAATGCGCGCGTGCTCGAGCGCATCGCCACAGAGCTGCGCCTGATGACCGATGCCAGGGGCCGCCCGCTCGAGGTGCACACCATTGCGTCACCGGGCAGGGTGCTGGACGAGGACGGAAATCCGGTTCCGGCCTCGCACATGAATTTCCTGATCGCCGATCGCTGCGTCGTCGTACCGGTCTATGAGGAGGCGTTCGCGCCTGACGCCATCAGCGCGCTTGAAGGATTGTTTCCCGACCGCCGCATCGTCGCCTTGCCCGCACGCGCCCTGTTGACGGGTGGGGGCGCATTCCATTGCATGACCCAGCAGGAGCCCGCCTGACATGGCCCGCACCGTCACCGTCGCTGCATTGCAGTCGTCCTATGGACGCGACCTCGAGGCGAACATCGCCCGCACCACCGCCCTGATCCGCGAGGCTGCGGCCAGGGGCGCCCAGGTCATCCTGCCGTCCGAGCTGTTCCAGGGGCCGTATTTCTGCACGACCCAGGAGGAGGACTGGTTTGCGACCGCCTTCCCCGCGCGCGAGCACCCCTGCGTGACCAGCCTGCAGCCGCTCGCCGCCGAGCTGGGGGTGGTCATCCCGGTCTCGATCTTCGAGCGCGATGGGCCGGCCTATTTCAACTCGGTGGTGATCCTGGATGCTGACGGCGCCATCCTCGGGACCTATCGCAAGAGCCACATCCCTGACGGACCCGGCTATCAGGAAAAGTATTATTTCCGGCCCGGCGACACCGGCTATCGGGTGTGGCGGACGCGCTGTGCCACCATCGGCGTGGGGATCTGCTGGGACCAATGGTATCCCGAATGCGCGCGCG